>CAYVQH010000063.1:0-10674 GCA_964454105.1 uncultured Halobacteriales archaeon
ACCTCTGCCAGCAGGCCGTGAAGGTGGATGAGCTCCTGCTTTTTCATGAGCACTCAGGGGTTACAGTTGCAGGGTTATATTAGTATCCTGAGTGCGACTCTCATACTTATGATAGATGACATTAATAACGGGTAGGAAGGACATACTCGAATTATTCGCCGCCTAACGGTTCACGGTGCCGATCAGTCGGCGGCTTCCGCGCTCATCGCGCCCGAGGACGCGTTCGTTTCGTCGGCCTGTAGGAGTTCCTTATACCGGTTGCGGATGGTGACCTCCGAGATGTTCGCGACCTCGCTGACCTCGGCCTGGGTGACCTTCTCGTTGGTCAGTAGGGCGGCAGCGTACACCGCGGCAGCCGCGAGGCCAACCGGTGACTTTCCGCTGTGGATCCCCGTTTGCTTCGCGTTCGAGAGCAGTTCGCGTGCACGGTGCTCGGCCTCGTCCGAGAGTTCGAGGTCCGAGGCGAAACGAGGCACGTAGCTCTCGGGGTCGGCAGGCTGGACCTCCAGATCGAGTTCACGGACCACGTAGCGGTACGTCCGGGTGAGCTCCATCCGCTCGATTCGCGAGACTTGGACGATCTCGTCGAGGCTACGGGGCGTACCGGCCTGCCGCGCGGCGGCATACAGGCTCGCGGTGGCGACGCCCTCGATCGATCGACCCGGCAGTAGGTCGTCCTCGAGCGCGCGGCGATAGATCACGCTGGCGGTCTCCCGGACGTTCTTCGGGAGTCCGAGTGCGCTCGCCATGCGGTCGATCTCGCCGAGCGCCTGCTTGAGGTTTCGCTCCTTGGAGTTGCGGGTCCGGAAGCGCTCGTTCCAGGTGCGAAGGCGCTGCATCTTCTGGCGCTGGCGGTTGCTGAGCGTGTTACCGTAGGCGTCCTTGTTCTGCCAGCCGATGTTCGTGCTGAGACCCTTGTCGTGCATCATCGTGGTCGTGGGCGCTCCCACCCGAGACTTCTCGTCGCGCTCCGAGGAGTCGAACGCGCGCCACTCGGGGCCGCGATCGATCTCGTTCTCCTCGACGACGAGCCCACAGTCCGCACAGACGGTCTCGCCGTGTTCGGTGTCGGTCTGCAGCCGACCGCCACACTCGGGGCAGGTGAGCTCCGACTCGTTCTCTTGCGTTTCCTCTCTTTCGGTCTCGGTGACCGACTCGTCAGTGAATGTTCGCTCTTTCATGGTAGGATCGTATGACCGCGAGAGTGCGCTCCGGGGGGATGGTTCCTCGAAAGAAATCCCGGGGACTCGTTGCTTCCTAACTCTACGTAAGACCGAAAGCTACTTAAATGCTTCGCATGCACTTTTGGTGATCGATAGTGAACGATCGACGAGAAAAAGAGCTGCAGCGACCTGTTCGACGGTGAATCGGGACCTCCTAGTCCTCGCCGTTCAGGCGGATCGACGCCTCGTCGAACGGTTCGGGTAGCGTTCCGATCAATCCCAGGTCGCCCACGCGAGAAAGAGGAGGGAGATCGTTTCGAGAACGTGTAACAGCATCATCGCCTCCCATGCGAGGGCCGGAACGGCCTTGCTTGCGAACCATGCTGACAGCGTCGGATCGAGACGGTAGTAGTACAGCGCTAGGGCGTTCTCCGCGAACAAGAGCAACGAGAACACCAACAGTCCGAGCGTGTGTTTCGAGCGGAGCCGAGCGTAGTTACGCCCCCAGACGTATCCCAACCCGGCCAAAAGGAGTCCGTTCAGGCTACACGCGATGCTCGCAACCAACGAGAGGAGCCGAGGATCGTCGACGATCTGCAGCGGCACCCATCGAACGGTATCGATGGCAAGCGGCTGTAGCGAGAGGAGATCGCCGGCCGCGAGAACGGATACGATCGCTATCCAGACTCCCATCTGTTCCTCCCTTTCGAATCCGTTCGGATATACGCTTTCCCAAATTCGTCCATAGTCACTCGACCCGTTCGATGATTTCCTCGATGGTCTCCCAGTGGTGGTCAGCCTGATCGCTCGGTAGATAGATCGCGCCGTAGTCGTCGCCGCTTTTCTCGATGATGCCGTTTTCGATCAGCACGTCCAGGTGGTGGCGCACCGTCGTGTAATCGAGATCGAGATCCCCGGCGAGTTGGTTCGCGTTCCGTGGCCGTTCGTCGATGGCTCGCAGGAGGCGAACGCGATTTGGCCCGCCCCGCGTGCCGGTGAGCACGTACCAAAGAACGGCCTCCATCACGCCGTACGTCATCGGCCCGGCACGTAAGCGCATCGACACCGCTTAGACGGTGAAGAGATCCCCCTCTTGTGGAACGTCGAGGACGCCCATTCGTGCACCCGCATCGAGCCACCCGTGACCGTACGAAAAGGAGGCCAGCGCGTTCACGGGATCGCCCCGTTCACGAAAGTGGCGTCCGTCGTCGAGATACGAACTCGCCATCTCGACGCACTCGGCGGCTGCCTCGGTCAGGGGCGTCCCGTCGGGAGCGGCGGGCTCTGCGGCGGACAGAGCGTCGGCGAGCAGCACCTCGTAGCGGTCGGTCTTCTCCTCTAGGTCGGCGGTCATACCGGATTCCTCGTCCGATCGCACCCTAAGGGCTTCGAACGCGGTCCCGTGACCGACATAGCGGTCAACGCTGCACGGAGGACGCAAGGTAAATACCGCGCACACGTAACGTCCCCACATGAGCGACCAGCCCAGAGTGGAGATCTACACCAAGACCGACTGTCCGTACTGCGAGAAGGCAAAGGACCTCTTCGACGCGAAGGGGATCGACTACGAGCTGTACAACGTCTCCGAGGACGAGGCACTGTTCGAGGAGATGGTCGAGCGCGCCGAGGGCCGCAAGACCGCCCCCGAGGTGTTCGTCGACGACGAACTGATCGGCGGCTGGGACGAGACGAGCGCGCTCGAGGAGACGGGCGAACTCGACGAGATGCTGGGCATCGAGACCGACGAGGAGGAGGCCCACCGTCGGCTCGTCGTCGCCGGCAGCGGGATCGCCGGCCTGACTGCGGCGATCTACGCCGCCCGCTCGAACAACGACCCCCTCGTCATCGAGGGCACCGAACCCGGCGGCCAGCTCACCCTCACCACGGACGTCGCGAACTACCCCGGCTTCCCCGAGGGGATCAGCGGGCCGGAGCTGATCAACAACATGAAGGAGCAGGCGACGCAGTTCGGCGCCGACGTGATCAACGGCGTCATCGAGGAGGTCGACGACTCCGCGCGGCCCTACGAGGTGCGCATGAAGAACGGCGACGTCTACACCGCCGACGCCGTCATCGCGGCCAGCGGCGCGAGCGCGCGCACGTTGGGGATCCCCGGCGAGGACGAGATGATGGGCTACGGCGTCTCGACGTGTGCGACCTGTGACGGCGCCTTTTTCCGCGGCGAGGAGATGGTCGTCGTCGGCGGCGGGGACGCCGCCATGGAGGAGGCGACCTTCCTCACGAAGTTCGCCGAGAAGGTCTATCTGATCCATCGGCGCGAGGAGTTCCGCGCGGAGGACTACTGGATCGACCGCATCGGCGAGGAGGTCGAGAAGGGCAACGTCGAGATCCGAAAGAACACCGAGGTGACCGAGATCCACGGCTCCCAGGAGGCCGGCGTCGAAAAGGTCTCGCTGGCCACCCACCCCGAGGGCCACCCGACGGCGAAACTCGACGATCCCGAGACCGAGGCGTACGACCTCGACGTGGGAGCGTTCTTCGTCGCCATCGGTCACACCCCTAACACGGAGTATCTGGAGGGTACGGGTGTACAGATGGATGATGAGGGCTATCTCGTGACCCACGGCGGTACGGGCGGCGGCCAGACCGAGACCGACGTTCCGGGTATCTTCGGAGCCGGCGACGTGGTGGATTATCACTACCAGCAGGCCGTGACGGCCGCCGGTATGGGTTGTAAGGCCGCGATCGATGCCGACGAGTTCCTCGAAGCCGAGGAACGCGAGGAGGCGAGCACGGTGGGCGAGCCCGCGGTCGCTGACGACTGACGACGAGGGGATTCACCACTGGATACGGTATCACTCGCCTTCGACCTCCGAAACCCGCCTTTCGTTCGACCGGGGGGTCTCGACTTCGAACCCCTCGCCGCGCGCCGATTGTACCCGCTGGGGATAGGGAATGGTGATCCCTTCGCGGTCGAACGCCTCCTTGATCGTCTCCAGAGCCTGAGTCCGGGCGTTCCACTTGCGGCGCATCGTGGGATCGCCGATCCAGACGCGCAGTTCCAGTAGGATCGACGAATCGGCGAAACGCTTTGCGACCACCTGCGGAGTTGGCGTGGACTTGATCGCGTCGAGATCGCTCACCGCGTCGATGATCACCTCCCGGGCGTGTTCGATATCCGTGTCGTAATCGACCCCGACCTCGAGTTCCACCCGAAGCTGGTCGTTTCGCGAGAGGTTCGTGAGATGGCTCTCGGTGATGATGTCGTTCGGGATCAGGACGTGTTCGTCGCTGAACGTCTGGATCTTCGTGTTGAAGATCGTCACGTCCTTGACGATCCCCGAGTGGTCCTTGACCTCGATCCAGTCGCCGACTCGGAAGGGCCGCGAGAAGAGGAGAACAAAACCGGCGAGCATGGCCGCGAGGGTCTCGCGGGCTGCGAGCCCGACGATGGCGGTGATCGCGCCGGCGCCGATGAAGATGTTGGTGAGGTTGACCCCCCAGATGGTGAGGATGATCGTCGCCGCCGCACAGGCGATGCTGACGTCCGAGACGTGGTAGGCGACCTCGCTCTGGTGTTTGGTGATCGATGAAGTCTCTGCGAGTTTGTCGATCGATCGATTGACGAACCGCATCAGCAGATACGCGGTGATGACGACCGCGGCCGTGATCAGTTGCTGGGTCGCCGTCCACCGATTGATCGACATCGTTTCGATGACGCGTCGGAGGATGTACGTGACGTGCCACACGATGCTGAGTCCGTAGACGCCCCCGAAGATGACGAACAGCAACCAGAGGATACGCCCTCCCTCGGCGATGTGCCTGCCGTAGCGTTCGGAGAGGATAGTCTCCAACCGCCGGCTGAGCTTGAGGGAGAGGACCACGAGCACGACCAACACCGCAGTCGCGACAAGTTGCATGTCCGTCGTCGCGAAGTAGGCCCGTTGGATCTCCGAGATCGGTCCGGGCAGAAGCGTCGCCGTGACGCCGACGCTTCCGACGGCGAGATCAGCACACATCTCTCAGTCCTCTATAGATTCACGGTACTGATATGTTTTAGCATCGATCCGGCGTCCCCCTATCGCCCGGTCCGATCGGCCTCGGCGATTCCGACCACCCGGCGTCGACCGCCGTTTGATTCGGCCCGTCCGATCCCAGCGCGTCCCGTTTCACCCTCGCCGGCGGTTTCTAACCGGGTTCGCTCGTCGTGTCCAGATCCGTCCCCCTCCGTCGCCGACCACCGGTGAGCGGTGCTTCTCACGGGTGTCTCCGGTTGTGTCAGTATACTTAATACATATCAGACAAATGATTTTACTATAACGAGGGCCCCCGCTCCGATGACACAGACCTCCACGATCGAACCTCGAAACAGTCTGTTGCTCGTACCGACGTCCAACCCGGTCGAGACCCTCCAGCGGACGCTCGACCGGGAGTTCTCGCTCGACGGGTGGAACGTCCTGTTGATCGCCTACGGCCACCATCACCACAGTCTCGGTGCGAAGTGGCACGACCGCATCGACGAGACCCCAGCGAACTTCGGCACGATCACCGTCGGGGACGTTTCCGACGGTCGCCGCGCCGCTCCCGTCTCCCGTGGAGGGCGGGACGTGACGACGACGATTCCCAACCCCGCGGACCTCGGGGAGTTGGGGACGACGATCAGTCTGTATCTCGACGACTGGTCGACGCGGCGAACGCTCGTCTGTTTCCATTCGATCGACGACCTACTGGCCCACGTCGAAACCGAAACGGCGTTTCGATTCCTGCACGTCCTCACACGTCGGCTGGCCGAGGCCGACGCTCTCGGTCAGTTCTCGTTGGACTCCGCGTCCGTCGAGGAGTCGACCGTTCGAACGCTCGAACCGTTGTTCGATTCGGTCGATGAACTCGACGCGGGAGAGCCGTCGATCTCCCCGGACGTGGCCTTCGACGTGCTCCGCGCTCCCCGTCGACGGTTCGTTCTGCACTACCTGCGCGAGCGGACCGGTCGAACGACGGTGACGTCGCTCGCCGAGTGGATCGCACGCCACGAACCCGACGCGGATCCGGAGCGGGTCGAGGTCTCCCTGTTTCACTCCCATCTCCCGAAACTGGAGGACGCGGGGCTGATCGCCGTCGATCGGCCGGACGTCACGGCCACACCCACGATCGAAGTGCTCTCGCCGTATCTCGATCTGGTTTCGGATGACGACCTCCCGGAGTGACTCACCGGAGACTCCCCCGGCGTATCGAAACGACAGCACGGGAAACTGGCCCGCCGCGTCGAGAGCCGCTTCCTCCGGAGCGTTCGATCACGTGATCCATTTCGATCGCGGTTCGATCCTCCTCATGCCGTCATGGAGGACGACGGGGTTCGGTACTGGGGTTTCTGCCTCCATTCGGGCGAGGTGGTGATCCGCGGCGCTTAACACCGATCGCTTCCCATCGTTGACCATGGGAGCGCGGCTACCAGGCGTCGATTCCGCCAAGCGGATCGTCGTTCACGCCGACATGGACTGCTTCTATGCGTCCTGCGAGCGCCTCCGCGAGCACGCGCTCGAAGGCGAGCCGCTCGTCGTGGGCATGGGCTATGAGCCCGGCGAAACCAACGGGGCGGTGGCGACAGCGAGCTACGAGGCCCGCGCGTTCGGCGTCGAGAGCGCCCAGTCCATCTCCGCGGCGCTCGAACGCCTTCCGCGAAAGCGGGAGGCCGCGGTCGATCCCGACCTCGACGTCGAGGCTGCGGGGTTCTATCGATCCGTCGACATGCCCTTCTACGAGTCGGTCAGCGAGGAGGTACGCGAGACGCTCCACGACCACGCCGCGACGGTCAGGGAAGTGAGCATCGATGAGGCGTATCTCGATATCACCGAGGAGACGACCTGGGACGAGGTCGAAAGGTTCGCCCGCGCGATCAAAGAACGGATCCAGGAAGCGGCCGGCGTGGTCGCGAGCATCGGCGTCGCCCCGAACATGAGCACGGCGAAGATCGCGAGCGACGCCGACAAACCCGACGGCCTCGTCGTCGTCCGGCCGGAAGAGATCGGGGGGTTTCTCGCCCCCGTCCCCGTCGAGGAACTCCACGGAGTCGGTCCCGTCACTGCCCGTACCCTCAGGGAACGGGGGATCGAGACGGCGGGCGACCTCGCCGCGGCCGATCGTCGCACGCTGACGGAGGAGTTCGGCGAGCGGGGCGCCGACCTCTACGATCGGGCCCGCGGCGAGGACGACAGGGAGGTCACTCCCACGGGCCGCCCGAAGAGCCTCTCGCGCGAGTCGGCGTTCACGGAGCCGACGACGGACATGGAGGAGATCGAGACGCGCGTACTGAGGCTCGCGACGGCGGTGACGGAGCGGGCCACCCGAAAGGACGCGCTCTATCGTACCATCGGGATCAAGGTCGTCACCCCGCCGTTCGACGTGAACACGCGTGCCCGCTCGCTTTCCGGCCCCGTCGACGATCCCGATCTCGTCGAGCGGGTCGTTCGCGAACTTCTCGCCGAGTTCGACGGCGAGCGGATCCGGAAGGTCGGCGTTCGCGTCTCGAACCTCGTGTTCGGTTCTGCGGCCCAATCGAGCCTGGACGGGTGGGCCGAGGCGGACGATACGACGGCCGAACCCGACCACAGCGCAGCCACGGTCGAGACGGACGCCGACCGTTCGGGACAGGCCTCGCTCTCGGAGTTCGAGTGAGGATTTATCCGCAGGGCGGTTCTATCGACGGTCATGACGACAGTCGAGATCGAGTACTGCGTCCCGTGTGGCTTCCTCGAACGCGCCGAAGCCGTCCAGCACGCGCTGCTCTCGCAGTTCGGCGAGGATATCGACGAACTGACGTTGATCACCGGCGATCACGGCATCTTCGAGGTCCGCGTCGACGGCGAGGTGGTCTTCGAGAAGAGCGAGGACGAGTACGACGTCGACGGTATCACGCGGGACGTACGCGCCTACGTCTGAAGCGGCGGGACGAAAACCGCTCCGGTCTAAACCGGTTCGACCAGGTCCTCGAGCGCCGCGCGCGGGTCGTCGGCCTTCGCGACGCCGCTCGCGAGCAACACGCCCTCCGCGCCCAGTTCCTCGGCGGCAGTCAGGTCCTCGCCCGTGCTGATGCCCGCGCCACAGAGCACCTCCACGCTTTCGTCGACGGCCTCGGCGGCCGCGACCGCGTCGGTGACGATGTCGGGGTCGGCCTGGCTCACCGGGGTACCGGAGCCGATGAGCTCGGGCGGCTCGACTGCCACGCTGTCGGGACCCAGCGCGGCGACGGCCTTCACCTGTTCCGGATTATTGGCACAGACGACCGTCTCGAGGCCGGCGCGCTCGGCGGCTTCGAGGCCGCTGTCGATGTCGGCGAGTTTCAGGCGCTTCTCGGAGTGGTTGATCATGGTGCCGGTCGCGCCCGCCTCCGCGAGCGACTCGGCGAGCGCGCTGCCGGTGTGGCTGCCCGGTTCGTTGCCGTCCGTGTGCTGGGCCCACGTCTCGACGCCCGTCTCGGCGACCGACTCCAGCCGGGCGGTCTGGGGCGCGACGGCGATCCGAGTACCTGAGTTCTCGCTCACCTGATGAGCGGCCTCGGCGATCTCGACGGGGTCACACGGATAGGCCTTGCAGTTGACCAGAACGAACATAGCTCTTCGGAGAACGGGACGGTTAAAGAGTCTTCCCGATCAGGAGTTCAAGTTCAGGAGTCCTTGCGGGTGACGACGTCGCCGAGCGTGTAACTGCCGGTCGAGGAGCCCCCCTCCCACTCGGTGTCGTCGCTGCTGATGCCCTCCGACAGCGAGATGTCGAGTTTCCGTTCGAGCTTCTTCTGAACCGAGTCGCTTGGCAGCATGTCGCCGCGTTCGAGTTTGCGGATCAGGCTCGCCTTCTCGTTGAGTTCGCCAGCCAGATCCTCCTGGCTCAGACCGGCCGACTCGCGGGCCTGACGGATCCGCTGGTCGTAGTCGGCGGCGACCTCGTCCATCTCGTCGAACATGTCGCGGCGACGTCGGCTTCCACCGCTCGATCCACCCGATGAGCCCGATCCGCTGTCGCCGCCCGAGTCCGCGTTCCCCGACGAGGAGGACGTCGAGTACTTCGTGGAGGTCTGGGAGCTCTCCTGGGTCCGAACTTCGGTCCCGAACTCCGCGCAGGAATCACAGACATCGAGTTCAGCGCCCTCGATCTTGACCGTCTTCGGTGTGGACGTCTCGGTGCCACACATCTCACACTGAACCATACCCGCCCTTGCAGTCGGGGGTGTATAAATGGTGCGCCACCCTCACCCAAGGGCGCCCATCGCGTGGTAGAAGCGCTGGAACGCGGTGAGGTGACCGATGACGGCGAACAGCACGAGCAGCCAGCCCACGAGCGTCAACCCGCCGATCGCGCTCGGGAGGACGGCGGTGAGCATCGCGACGACTCCGACCAATACGAGCCGATCGGCCCGGCCGAGCAACCCCCCATAGACCCGGTCGAGTCCGACCGCCTGGGCCTGCGTCCCGAGATACGAGGTCATCAAGACGCCTGTGACCGCGACGAAGCCAAGCGCGTACGCGCCGATACCGGCGGCCAGTCCGGCGATGATCAGGATGTCGGCGTACCGGTCGAGGACGTGATCGAGCAGGTCGCCCGCCGTCGAGGCGACGTTCTGACGCCGTGCGAGCGCGCCGTCGATCAGGTCGAGCCCCCCGTTGAGGAGCACGAGTACCGCGCCGACGAGATACCACCACGAGCGTGTTCCGCCGAGGTAGAACGCGCCGGCGGCGAACCCCGCGACGACGAACGCGAGGACGCTCACGCCGTTGGGCGTCAGTCCGATCCGATTCGCGCCCTCGACGAACGGTTCGAGGATTCGATCCGCGAGCGGGCGATATTTGTCGAGCGTCATGTGGAGAACTCGACCTCCCCGGCGCTCGGTTGGCGTTCGCCCGCGATGACGCGCTCGATCTCGCGGGCGACTTCGGCGGACGGCCGGTCGCTCGTGTCGATCTCGTAGACGTTCTCCGAACCGTGTTCGGCGACCGCCTCCGAGAGGATCAGATCGAGTCTCTCGCTTTCGGCGTTTTCCCTCGCTTTGGCCTCCGATTCCCCGCGATCGAGGAGTCGCCGTTCGAGTACGTCGGGCTCACACCGGAGGACCACCACCCGGTCGGCGGGAAGGTGATGGGCGAGATGGGACTCGACGACCCCGCTGTGGTCGCCGACGTGCTCGCGAAGCGCCTCCATGTCGACCACGAGGCTATCGCGTTCCTCGTCGCGTTCGGTGTAGAGTCGCTCGCGTTCGACGACATCGTTCAGGTGACACACGTCGAGGTCGGTCTCGAGGCGTTCGGTGGCACTGGTCTTTCCCGTTCCGGGGGTACCAGTCACGGCCACCCTCATGATCCACCTCGGAGGATCTCGTTGCACTCGGTGACTGCCCGGCGGGTCTCCTCCTCGGTGCCGCAGGTGATCCGGATGCACTCGGGCAGTCCGAAGCTCGTACAGTCCCGGACGATGACTCCCCGCTCCTGGAGCCGCTGGGTGACCGCGCTCGCGTCGCCGACCTCCGCGAGGACGAAGTTGCCCGCGCTCTCCCAGGTCGGGG
>CAYVQH010000064.1:0-10447 GCA_964454105.1 uncultured Halobacteriales archaeon
CGACCGCAACACCCAGGCCATCGCCTTTCGGGGCTACCCCGAGGACGAGTATCGCGTCGAGGACTGTCGCTTCCTCCACGCCGCCGACGGCCCCATCGAGAACGTGGCGAATACGAGCTACCAGCCGGTGCCCTACCGGCAGGTCAACGTCGGCAGCGGCTGGCACGACTGGTACGTCTCGGGCAACCAGTACGGCGTCGGCGAGCGACACCGGCCGGGCGTCGGCGCGCCGGTCAATCTCGACGATCCGATGGCCGGCAAGCCGATCCTCGGGCCGGACCGCCGCCGCGGTCTTCGGGCCGCCCTCGAACCGCTCGAATAGATCCATTTCGACGGCACGCCGCCCGACGACGATTTCCGTACCCCGCTGACTCCGATCGGCCCTCCAACCGATCACGCCATCGCGGTGTTTTCCGTTACTGTCGTGATTCGAGCGTATAGCCCGCTTCCTCGACGGCCAGTCGAACGTCCTGAGTGTTGGCGTCGCCCTCGACGGTCACGGTCCCCGTCTCGTGGTCGGCGCTCGCGTCCTCGATCCCGTCGACCTCGCGCAGGGAGTCGACGACGCGTCGTTCACAGCCGTCACAATGCATGCCGCTTACGTTCAGATCACGGGTCACAGGCCCAGGTAGGGCCCACTCGTTTTTTGCAGTTGTTCTTTCGAGTACAGCATGAGATCGGTACTACGGCAATTAATCGAAATCGAAATCGGCGAAACGGTTGCGTTACATGGGTTCAAAACGACGGTATGGCCATGCTCGACGAGACGGATATCCGAATCCTGCGACTGCTCAGCGAGGACGCCCGCCGACCCTACAGCGACGTCGCGGACCGGGTCGACCTCTCGGCACCGGCCGTCTCGGATCGCGTCTCGAAACTCGAGGAACACGGGATCATCCGGCAGTTCACGCTGGATCTCGATCGCTCGCAGCTCCGGCAGGGAACGCCCGTGTTCGTGACGCTCTCGGTCGTGCCCGGCTCCCTCGACCGTGTCCGAGATCGGCTCGTGGAGCGCGACGGCGTCGAACACGTATTCACGACGGCCGGCGGTCGGGTCATGATCAACGCCCACGCGCCGACGACGGACGTCCACTCGTGGGTGTTGAAGGAGATCGATCCCGATGACGTCCGGGAGATCGACGTCGAGTTGCTGACGAACGCCGACTGGTCGGTACAGGTCGAGGGCGATACCGCCTTCGCGCTCACCTGCGTCGAGTGTGGTAACGAGGTCGGCGTCGACGGCACCTCCCGGCGGATCGACGGCGACCTCAAGCAGTTCTGTTGTCCCTCCTGTGAGACGCTCTACGTCGAACGGTACGAGGAGCTCACCGAGGGTGCGGACTGAGTTTCGAACCGACGGCGATCGGGATGCGGATCCGGGAGATCGACAGAACCCACCACCGTCGAGGAGAGCGTCGGGTGCGGCCCTCGCGGGAACCCCGGCTGCTCGACCCTCCGAGACCTGTTTCTCGACCATCACCAAACACAAAACTTACTCCTTCCGGGTGATGTAGTACAAGCGCTGGGAGACCGCAGCACTGAGGCCATAGACAACTGCGAATCGGCGTGCACACCACGACCATCCCCAGCACTACCGCGGACGGAGGGACGGTGCGAACTCCGTCCTTCTCTTTGCTTCGTCGCATCGCTACGTTCATGCTACTGCGTAACGTACTCTAGTCGGTGACTCAGGATGGTCCGAGCGACGCGAGCGGGCGTACATAAGCTCCGCGAGCTAGAGCGTCAGGTCGCCGTACAGCAGCGTCGTATCGAACACTTAGAACGGATCGAACGGCAGCTCAGGGGAGCGACCGCCATCGTGTCCGAGTGGGAGTGTGATCACTGTCGGTCCGGCTGGATCGTTCATGACGGCGACGAACTGCGTTGTATGGACTGTGGCTATCTCCAGTACCTCTAGTCGCCGACCTCCGCGATCTCGGTTTCCTCGGAATCGGCATCGATGTGGACGTTGAGACGCCCTCCGTCGTGTTCGGCCTGCACGATCCACGTCGAGGTCTCCTGGTGGACGTCCCCGACGGTTGCCCCCTCGTATCCCGCTTCGGCGAGCGTTTCCCGTGCCACCTCGGTCGCTTGCTCGGCGTCGTCGACGGACATGGAGGCTCTAGGTCCCGTGCGTGGATAAAAGGCCATGTCGGGGCTATTTGGACCTCGACGTCGAACGGCGACTGTGGGATACACCAAGACCAACTACACTGACGTCGAACCGGTCGCCGAGGCGATGTATTTCCTGCGCGATCCGCTGGACTGTGAGAACCTCGGCGTGACCGTCGTCGACTGTGAGCCGGGCTGGACCGGCAAGGAACACGACCACGCCGAGGAGGGCGAGGAGGAGGTGTACGTCCTCGTCGAGGGCGAGGCGACCGTCGTGGTCGAGGACGACGAGATCGAAATGGAGGAGGGCGACGCGCTTCGGATCCCGTCCGACGCCACGCGAACCATCGAGAACGGCGAGGTCGAGAGCCAGTTCGTCCTCGTCGGCGCGCCCTGATACTCGTTTCCCGCCGAGACCGCACGACAGGGCACGAAAGCGGTTTCCGTTTTCATGGACGGCGTATCCGTCATCGAGCCGGATGCCGAATGGCAGCCGGAGCGGTTTCACGTCGTTTTTGCTCGCTCGTCACGTAGTCGGATCCGGATGACACCAGAGCCTTCCCTCGACCGTCGCAGCGTCCTGCAAGCAGCGGGCGCGCTCTCCATGGGCGTGCTCGCGGGCTGTACCGGGGCAAACGGAGACAGCGACGAGCCCAATTACGAGACGGTCCCCGACGAGGAGGAGCCCGACTACGGCGGCTGGCTCGACTCCGCGAGGACCTACGACGGCACCGCGGACTTCCGCGGCGAAAGCGAGGTCACCGTTCGAGTCGGTGCCGGCAACCGGGGCTACTCCTTTGCCCCCGCCGCAATCATGATCGACCCCGGGACTACCGTGATCTGGGAGTGGACCGGGGCCGGAGGTGGCCACAACGTCGTCGAGGAGAGCGGGGCCTTCGGCGACGAGCAGATCGTCACCGAGGAGGGCCACACCTACGAACACGCCTTCGAGGAGACCGGCACCTATCTGTACAGCTGTATTCCCCACGACCAGCAGGGGATGCGCGGGGCGGTCGCGGTCTCGGAATGAAACGAAACCGCGAGCGTTTTACTCGGTAGCTGACTACTCCGGGGCGTGGAGAACGTCACCGACCGAACGAGCAACCCCTTCGGGATGCGCCCGGCCTGCGAGACGGCGTGTTCCGAGAGCGCCGAGGCGGCCTTCGGCTACGGCGACGCGAACGCCGACTTCCACGTGATCGGCGATCACCCCGGCGTCCACGGCGGGGCCGAGACCGGCGTTCCGTTCACGGGCTCGCCCGCCGGTGAGGCCGTTCAACGAACCCTCTTCGAGACCGGGTTCGCGGACGAACCCTATGCCGACGAACCCGGACTCGACGACTGCTTTCTGAGCTACCTCCACATGTGCTGTCCGCCTGCGGGGCATGATCCCACCGCCGCGGAGTACGACGACATGGAGCGCTTCTTCGACGCCGAGCTCCGGGCGATCGCGGCCCACGTCCTGCTGCCGGTGGGAGCGCGAGCGACCGAACACGTCATCGAGAACTACACCGCGCAGGTCGAGCGGATCGAGGTGGACATGGAGACGCTTCACGCCACCGAGGTCCGCGGCAGCGGCTTCCTCGTCGTTCCGATCCGGGAACCGACCGAGTGGACGGAGGGCGACGGCCAGGGCCTGATCGACTTCCTGACGGCGATCCGCGGCAGCGACTACCGTCGGACCGCGGATCTGAGCCGGTTTCTGGGCAGCGACGAGCTCTACTTCGTGCGCTGAGATGTCCACCGGTAGTTCCTTTTCCCCTCCCGGCGACCATCGCGCATGGTCCACGTCACCGTCTGGAACGAGTTCCGCCACGAACGCGAGGACGAAGCCGCCCGCGAACAGTACCCCGACGGGATCCACGAGACGATCGCGGGGTTCCTCTCCGACCGCGGGTTCGACACCCGCACGGCGACGCTCGACGAGCCCGAACACGGCCTGACCGAGGAGGTTCTCGACGATACGGACGTTCTGACGTGGTGGGGCCACATCGCCCACGACGAGGTCGACGCGGAGATCGTCGACCGGGTCCAGAAGCACGTTCTCGATGGGATGGGACTGCTCGTCCTCCACTCGGCACACTACTCGAAGGTGTTCAAGCGGCTGATGGGCACCTCCTGCTCGCTGAAGTGGCGCGAGGACGAGGAGCGGGAACGCCTCTGGGTCGTCGAGCCGAGCCACCCGATCACAGAGGGGATCGAGGAGTGTATCGAACTCGCCGAGTCGGAGATGTACGGCGAGCGCTTCGACGTTCCCGCGCCCGATACCCTCGTGTTCACCTCGTGGTTCGAGGGCGGCGAGGTCTTCCGGTCGGGCTGTTGTTATCGCCGCGGAAAGGGTAAGGTGTTTTACTTTCGACCGGGCCACGAGACGTATCCCGTCTACCATCGGCCCGAGATCCAACAGGTGCTCGCGAACGCCGTCGAGTGGGCCGCGCCCGCCGACGGTCCGGATCCGGAGTTCGGTGAGCGCGAGCCACTCGAATCGCTCGATTAAAGCAGGACCGGGACCGCGAACGTGACTAGCAGCCCGACGACGAGGACGGCGAAGCCGATCCCCGCCTGTCGCGTCGAATAGGGGCTCTGGGGGGCGGTGGTGCGTTCGGCGAGCGGGGCCTTCACGCTTGGCTGTTCCTTCTCGGGGGCGCTGACGGCGGTCTCCTGGGCACCGGGATCCTCATCGGTCATTCCGGTCGCTTCCTCGCCGGTCGCGTCGACCCGCCCGTCCTCCTCGGCACGATCGCTCATACGAACGCCTCGTTTCGCGCGCCTCTTAAGCGCACCCATCGCATCCGCGTCCTCAAGCGGTGGCCGTAGCGCCGAGGATGACCGAGAGACCCGACAGCGACGGCCACACGTGACGGATGGGGTTCGACGAGGGTTCTATAGCATCCGTTCCCACCCACCACTGGATGTGGCATACCAAGGGAGCGAATTACGTGTGTTGTTAGTAAAACAACAGCCATGAAAGAGGAAGACCCCTATGAGATCAGTAGTGAGGAGGAGTTACGACGGGAACTATCTCGTCTCTTCCGATCGGCCTACCGCCACGAAGTGCCGATCGGGCCCACGTGGGTAGTGGAGTATGATGATCGACCGAGCGTTGAGATCGTTGCCATCGGCTTGCGGAGAACGAAAATCGGTACCGGTCCCTGGATCGTGAGTAGCTCATGACGGCAGATACGTGAGGGCTGTTCTCATCGTTGTCCGCGTCTTCGTTGGATGAGGGGTGACCGATGGCGAAGAGGGCACCGAAGGACGGACCTCGACCGATAGTGATATTTCGCGTGGTATACCATGCGTATCTGAGGAGCTATGTCCGATACGGAAAAGGAGAAGGCCGTGGCAGTGTGTGAGAACTGCGGTGAGCATACACCGGTTCAGGTTTGGCCGGATGGTACCATCCACGCCATCGGAGGACGGGAATGCTGCGATGACGTCTCCCATCGAGTGCTCGAGGAGGGATCTTCGCCGGGATTCGCGACCGATGAGTGATTCCCCGGTGCGGCGGCCATTATAAGCGGCGTACAGTACGGGGCAGTTCGTCCGTGTGATTCCTCCCGTGAGAGACGATCCCTCGTTGGATACCTGAAGTCCCAGTCAGTATCCTTATCCGAGGTGCCATCCACTCTGCTACCAATGAGAGCCGAGAGAAACAGGGGTTTAGCAGACACATGGCATTAACAAAGCGTATCATTCCCTGCATCGACGTGGACGTCGACGAGGAGGGGGAGGCTGCCGTCTACACCGGCGTCAATTTCGAGGATCTGGAGTACACCGGCGACCCCGTCGAGATGGCCAAAGCGTACAACGAATCGGGCGCCGACGAGTTCGTCTTCCTCGACATCACCGCCTCGGCCGAAGGACGCGAAACGATGCTTGACACCGTTTCGCGCGTAGCCGACGAGGTGTTCATCCCCCTGACGGTAGGTGGCGGGATCCGCACCACGGAGGACATCAAGGAGACCCTCCGGGCGGGCGCGGACAAGGTCTCGATCAACACCGGCGCGCTCGAACGGCCCGAACTCATCACGGAGGGCGCACGCGCGTTCGGAAGTCAGTGTATCGTCATCAGCGTCGACTCCAAGCGCCGGTTCGACGAGCGCGGCGAGCACTACGCCGAGATCGACGGCGAGTCGTGCTGGTTCGAGTGTACCGTCAAGGGCGGCCGGGAGGGCACCGGCATCGACGTCGTCGAGTGGGCCGCGGAGGCCGAATCGCGCGGTGCGGGCGAACTGTTCGTCAACTCCATCGACACCGACGGCACCAAGCGGGGCTACGACCTGCCGGTCACGCGTGCGGTCTGCGAGGCGGTCTCGACGCCGGTGATCGCCTCCTCGGGGGCCGGCAGCCCCGAGCACATGCGGGAGGTCTTCGAGGAGGCGGATGCCGATGCCGCGCTCGCGGCCTCCATCTTCCATTTCGGCGAGTACTCGATCGGAGACGTCAAGCAGTACCTCGCCGAGCGCGACGTCCCGGTCCGACTCTGATCGCCATCCGAGCGTCCGAGTCCCGATGCCGACGGGGTGAGCGAGAGGTCAGGCCGCGGCGAACTCCTCGCGGAAGGCGTCGGTCGTTTTCTGGATGTTCGCCGCCGCGTTCGCGATCGCGTCGAGCGGATCGACGCCCTCCTCGGTCGTGACGGTGAGGACGGGATCGGTCTGGCCACCCGACTGCTCGGGGTTGACGTCGTAGGTCGCGGCCGTGACGCCCTCCGTTTCGAGCAGCGTCCCCTTGAGGACGTTCATGAACGTGTGGTCCTCGCCGGCGATCTCCAGCACCAGTTCGCGGTCCTCGCGGGAGAGTACGCGTAGTTCCATGGCGCGCAGTTGGCGTGTGGCGCGTTTCAAGGCTTCGAAAGCCCTCGGAACGCACGCCGATCCCCCGTCTCCTCATCCCCTCGATCCCTTACACAGCCCGTAGCGCTGTCAACGCTGGTGTGCTTGACGTTACGACCCCTTCGGTAGTCGACGAAGCGAGCGCACGATAGTCCTCGGGCTGTTTTCGACGGGTGACCGGTTACAAATCGCGACGAACACAACCCTCAATTCGACCCGTCCCGTGAGGGAGGACATGTCGGTCGCGGACGCTCCTCTCACGCTCGCATGGCAGCTTCTCGTCGTCGGCACGTTCGTCGCGACGACCTGGGCCCTCGCCCAGTTCTCAGGAGCGGCCGTTTCGGTTCGTTCGATGGCTCGTGATCGGTTCTATCTCGGCGTGCCGTGGGGCTCCGCGATCGTCCTGGGAACCGTTCTCTCGGTGTACCTGTTCGTCCAGGGTGGACTATGGCACTGGCGGGATCCGCTTTCGATCCCGTTCTCGGCGTGGTCGTACTTCCACCCGGTTGGCATGCTGTTCTCGGGGTTCGCCCACGCCGGACCCGGCCACTTGCTGGGTAACCTCACGACCGCTCTCGTGTTCGCGCCGATCGTGGAATACGTCTGGGATCACCGTCCCGACAGTGACGACGGCGATCGTCTCGGCGACCCTCGAATCCGGGCGTTCGTCGTCTTTCCCGCGTGTGTTCTGGGAGCGGGCGTCGTGTTGAGCGTCTTCTCGTGGGGGCCGGTGATCGGCTTTTCGGGAGTCGTCTTCGCGCTGATCGGCTTCGTCCTCGTTCGCTATCCGATGGTGACAGTCGTCGCGCTCGCGGCAAGAAGCGCCGTCAATACGGTCGTCAACGCGCTGGGGGAACCCGTCGTGGTCGTCGAAGTCACGGCGAGCGCCACCCCGCCGTGGTGGTACGGGATCGCGATCCAGGGCCATGCCCTCGGCTTCCTGCTTGGCGTGCTCGTGGGGATAGTGCTGCTTCGCCATCGAGGGATCCGTGGGGACCCGCTCCGACTCTGGATCGGTTCCCTGTTGACCGGCCTCTCGTTGTCGCTGTGGGCGGTGTGGTGGGTTCGCGGTCCGTCGACGTACGTCCTCTACCGGGCGCTGGGGATCGCCCTCGTGGTCGCACTCGCCACCCTGATCGCCGCCGCGCTCTCGGCGAGCGATCGTCCGCTCGTCGGCGGGCTGACCGGGAGACGGGCCGCGATCGGGGCGCTCGTCGTCCCTCTGGCCGCCATGTGTCTGATCGCCGTCCCACTGAACCTCGCGGCCGTGGACGGCCAGCCCCGCGAGGCGGCGGTCACCGCGGGCGACTACACCGTCTTCTACGACGAGGAGGTCGAGGACGAGATGTTCTCCGTCGTCGACGCAGAGGCGTTCGGGGAGACGACCGAGGTGACCACGAGCGGCGTGATCGTCACCAGTCCCGAGCGTCACCTCTGGAGCCAGCGCGTCTCGGCCACGGAACTCGAGAACCGCGGGCACGCCGCCGTCAGGGTCGGCGGGCTGACCTGGAGCGAGCGGATCGAGGTCGAGCGATCGGGCTGGGAGGTGGGCGGCGAGACGGCATACGCCGTGTGGTTGACCCACGACGGGGAGCGGACACACGTCTACGACTCCGAGCCGGCAAGCGCGAGTGCGGTCGTCGACGGCCGGACGATCACGCTCGTCCCCGTCTCGGGCACCTTCTCCATCGAGGTCGAAGGCGGCGGTGACACCGTGCGCGCCGCGGTGCCGGATCCCGGCACGATCCGGACGGTGAACGGGCTCGCGATCGAGAACGACGGGGGGACGCTCGTCGCGAGCGACGGTGCGAGCGCCGTCCCGATCGCCCACGAGGAGACCTACGTTCCGCGCCAGGACGATCGATAACACTCGGCACGAATCGTCCGTGACCCTTCCTCGTGGAAGTCGAACTGCCGATCGAGGTCGAAGGCGAGTTCGTACGCGTGGGTCACTTCGCCGCCGTGGTCGGCGACGAACGACTCGATAAATCCGCGACTCCCGGCGTTGTGGATCGAGTAGATCACGTCGGCGATGCCGATGGCGGCCTCGAGAAATCGACGATCCGCACCGCGCTGACCGCGCTGAGCGCCGAACGGCGGGTTCATGAGCACGGTCGCGTTCGAGAAACGAAGGGGGAGTCGTCCGCCGTCCCCGAGCAGCCAGTCGATCCCTCCCGGAGGGGCGACTCGCCGCTCGTTCTCGCGGGCTATCGCGAGCGCTGCCCGGTCGGCGTCGAGGCCGATCACTCGCTGGGGGGCCCTGAGTGCCGCTCCTACCGCCAGCATCCCGGTACCGGTTCCGAGATCGATCACCGTTCCATCGAGGTCGCCCCAGAGATCGGCGAGATGAACGAGATGGGCGGCGATGTCGGCTGGCGTGGGGTACTGTTCCAACTCGACCCGCGGGTCCTCGAACCCCCGTAACTGAGAGAGTCGTCGTTCGAGCGCCCGTTTCGTGTCCATACTACGCAGAAGCGACGGTCGGGAAGAAACGTTAGGATTCGAGGGAGAACGGGCCGTCGAGTTCGAGGGTCACGCCGTCGCGCCGTGCGCGTTCAGCACAGGCGGCCAACGCCGGCCGGACCTTGCGTTCGTTTGCCACCTCGTCGAACGAGACGGTGAGGGTCCCGGCACCGAGGAAGGCAGCGGCACGGATGTGCTCCCGGATCCGTTCTGCTTCCTCCTGGGTCGAGAGCGAGCAGTCCTCGTCGAAGCAGGCCTCGACGGACAGGCGGGCGGGGACGAGTCGATCGCTCGCGAGTTCCTCCTTCAGATCGCGCAGATAGTCGGGTGCGGTCGAATCGAGCGCGTCGCCGTCCAATTGAACGGGCGTGGCCTCCTCCGATCGACACGGTTCGACTGCGGGACGCTGTAGCGTACTCATCTCACACACGCATACATGGTAGATATACAAAAGCGTTTGTGTATTCACAATAGTAATAGCTGAGCGGTACGCGCTCGCGTTCGGAAGAGACGTCGGACGGGCCACGATACGAAACGACGCTCCCGAACCGGTCCCTACCGACGTCGGCCACGAGGGGAGGGACGCGTCGCGCGACCGCTGATCACGCGAGTGCGTCGAAGAATCGATTCCTGGGCGAGGAGGGGACGCTTGATAGGCCGGGGTGGGGCTTACTCTTCGGTTTCGTCCGCCTCCTCTCCGCCGTCGGTGGCCGCGGCCTCCTGGCCCGTCGTTCGTTCCTCCTCGTCCGAGCGGGCGGCGACGAGCGCGCCGCGGGCCACGCTGTAGAGCGGCTCGCTCGCCTCTTGAACGTCGCTGACCGAAAACGGAATGTCCGCGTCCTCGAGGTGGTCCTCGAAGAGCTTCTCGAAGCCACGGGGACTCGAGGTCCCGCCGGTGACGACGACGGGCACGTCGAGGCCCTCCTCGACGTCCTCCTCGTTGACCTCCCGGGAGATGTGCTCGATCACGTAGTCCAAGAGGTTCTCGTAGTAGATCGCGAGCGCCCCCTCGACCCCGCCGATGTCGGTGCGGA
>CAYVQH010000065.1:0-10349 GCA_964454105.1 uncultured Halobacteriales archaeon
ATCCGGCCGGCCGCCCAGTTGCAGGCGATCGTCACCCTCGTCATCGCGCTCGCGGGGGTGGTTCTCGTCATCGGCGCGATCACCGGTGGCCAGCCCTCGCCCGACCCGCCCGTGATCGGCGGGGCGGCGGGGGTCTTCGGGGTCGTGCTCGCGACGCCCTTCATGTTCGTCGGCTTCGACGTGATCCCCCAAGCCGCGGAGGAGGCAGACGTCCCCACGCGATCGCTGGGGACGATAATCGTCGTCGCCGTCCTGATGGCGACGCTGTTCTACATCGCGGTCATCTGGGGTTCGAGCAGGGCGCTGCCGGGCGCACAGTTGGTCGGGAGCCCGCTGCCCGCCGCCGCGGCCATGGAGTCGTTGTACACCAGCCCCGCCATGGGACAACTGATGGCGCTCGCCGGGATCGCGGGCATCCTCACGAGTTGGAACGCGTTCGTCATCGGCGGGAGCCGGGCGATCTTCGCGATGGCCGACTCGGGGATGCTGCCCGCCTTCCTCGCGCGGACCCATCCCGAACACAACACGCCCCACAACGCCATCGCTCTGATCGGGGTCTCGTCGGTGCTCGCCCCGCTGTTCGGCGAGGGGATGCTCGGCTGGATCGTCAACGCCGGCGGGCTCGGGATTGTCCTCGCATGGCTGTTCGTCTGCGTCTCGTTTCTCGTCCTGCGGCGCCGGGAGCCCGGGATGGACCGCCCGTTCAAAGTTCCCGCCGGCTACGCGACGGGCGCGATCGCGCTGGTCCTCTCTGCCTTTTTCGTCCTCCTCTACCTGCCCGGCGGCCCCTCGGCGCTCGTCTGGCCCTACGAATGGCTCATGGTCCTGCTGTGGGCGCTTCTGGGCGTCGGCCTGTTCGCGCTCTCGCCGCGTGGGCGAGACCTCGCCGGCTGATCGCTTCCCGCGGCGGAACTCACTCCAGGGGGACCTCGACGAGCGACATCTCGTCGCCCGGCACCGTCTCCGCGAGGATTTCTTCCAGTTCGTCCCACGTCTCGGGTCGATAGCCCTCGATCCCGAAGCTCTCCGCGAGCGTGACGAAATCGGGGTTCTGGAGTTTGGTCCCGAAGTGCTCGCTGAGGTGTTGCTCCTGTTTCTCGCTTATCAGCCCGTAGTCGTTGTCGTTGAACAGCAGGATCGTGTAGCCGAGCCCGAGCCGCGTTGCCGTCTCGATCTCGGCGCCGTTCATCAGAAAGCCCCCGTCGCCGGTCGCCGCGACGACGTTCGACTCGCAGGCCAGATCCGCCGAGAGCCCGCCCGGAACGGAGATCCCCATGCTCGCGAGCCCGTTGGAGATGATACAGGTGTTGGGCTCGTAGGTCGGGAACGCCTGGGCGATCGCCATCTTGTGGCTGCCGACGTCCGAGAGCAGGACGTCCTCGTCGGCCATCACCTCGCGCAGGATCGGCAGCGTCCGACGGACCGAGAACGGATCGTCGGGATCCGGCCGCGCGGTGACGTGATCGATGAGCCGGTCGTGGATCTCGCTACACCACGCCTTCCCCGACCCCGGACTCACGGCCTCCTCGATCGCCCGCAGGCTCGCGGGGATGTCGGCGACGATCTCCACCTCGGGGTTGTAGTGGCGATAGACCTCCGCGGGCTCGTGATCGACGTGGATCACCGTCGTATCGAGGTCGGGGTTCCAGCCCTCCGGGTCGTGCTCGGCGATGTCGTAGCCGACCGCGAGCACGCAGTCGGCGTCCTCGATGGCTCCTGCGGCCTCGCCGTCGGGGCCCGAATCGAGCGTCATCAGCGAGTAGGGTTCGCGATCGGAGATCGCCCCCTTGCCCATGTAGGTGGCGACGACCGGCAGGCCGGCCCGCTGGACGAGTTCACGGAGCCGGTTCGCGCTCGCTGAGGTCCGTCCGTCATCGGCCTCCCGGGACCGCGTCCGAACCGCCCCGTTGCCCGCCAGCACGATCGGACGCTCGGCGCGTTCGAGCAGCGTCGCCGCCCGCTCGACGGAGTCGTCGTCGGGGTTGGGCCGGCGCACCCGCTCGCGGGTGGGCAGCGGCGTGTCGGTCGTCTCCTCTCCCGCGACGTCCTCGGGAAACTCCAGGTGGGTCGCGCCGGGCTTCTCGTGTTCGGCGAGTTTGAACGCCTTCCGAACGGACTCGGCGACGATCTCGGGCTCTCCCAGTTGGGTGTTCCACTTCACGACCGGCTCGAACATGTCGACGATGTCGAGCGCCTGGTGGCTCTCCTTGTGGAGGCGTTCGCGCCCGCCCTGACCGGTGATCGCGACCAGCGGGGACTTATCGAGATGGGCGTCCGCGACTCCGGTGAGGAGGTTCGTCGCGCCCGGACCGAGCGTCGAGAGACAGACGCCCGCGTCGCCGGTGAGCCGGCCGTGGACGTCTGCCATGAAGGCCGCCCCCTGCTCGTGGCGGGTCGGGACGTACGTGATCTCGGAGTCCCGAAGCGAGAACAACAGGTCCTCCAGTTCCTCGCCGGGCACGCCGAAGACGTGTTCGACCCCTTCGCTTTCGAGACACTCCACCAGTAGGTCCGAAGTCTTCACCATACCGGTCGGACGGCTGCGAACCCCATCACTCCACCGCCGGTACCGGCTCCCCAATCACGTACGCGTGGGCCGTGATCGTTCGAGAGCCGATCGAAGTGTTCCATTCCCTCATCTCATATCGTTCGGAGTAAGTAGAAGTGGCCGGACTTCGAAGCCCCGCGTATGTACGACAGCGTGCTGATCCCGACCGACGGCAGCGAGATGGTCGACACCACACTCGAACACGGCCTGCAGGTCGCGGTCGACAACGGCGCAACCGTCCACGCGCTGTACGTCGTCGACAACCGGATCGTCCGTGGAGCCGAGGACGCCCGCGAAGAGGTCGAGGACTCACTTCGATCGGAGGGCGAGGGAGCGATCGATGCCGTCCTCTCGCGCGCCGAGGAACGCGGTCTCGAGGCGGTCGGCGAGATCCGCTCTGGGACGCCACAGAAGGAGATCCTCGAGTACGTCGAGGAGGCGGGGATCGATCTGATCGCCATCGGGACCCACGGCAAGAGTCCGCGCGAGAAGCTGCTCTCGATGGGCAGCGTCAGCGAACGCGTCGTCGACAACGCCCCGGTTCCCGTGTTGGTCGTGCGCGACTAGCCGTACCCACGTTCGAGCGGGATCGTCACCTCGACGTCCTCCCCCTCGACCGTGACCGGCTCCTCGACGTTCGAGAACTCCTGGCTCTCGACCAGAACGATGTACTCGCCGTTCTCGAGGTCGAACGCCACGGTTCCGTCGGGACCGGGGATCTGCGCCTCGGCCTGCGGGACGAGCTGGGTCGACTGGACCGAGACGGACGCCTCGGTCGCCGGCTCGCCGTCCTCCTCCAATCGGACCGTCAGCGTGTAGGTCCGGGAGTCCGTCCCGTTTCCGATCGACTCGGAGTCGGAGCCGGAATCGGAACCCAGCCCCGAACACCCCGCACTGGCCGCGATCGCTCCGAGTGCCCCGAACCGGAGCAGCCCCCGCCTGCTGAGTCGTCGCTCGTCGGACATCGGCTGAACCTTTCTCCTCGGTCCCCTTTACTCCGTCGCGACCGGGTCGCGCTCGCCGGGCGGCTGGACCCACACCGTCTTCTGATTGACGAACTCCCGGATGCCGTGGCGGGAGAGCTCGCGACCGTAGCCCGAGTTCTTCACGCCGCCGAAGGGCAGCCGCGGGTCGGACTTGACCATCTCGTTGACGAAGACGCAGCCGGCCTCGACCCGTCGGGCGAGCCGGTCGCCCCGCTCCAGGTCGTCGGTCCAGAGCGAGGCGCCGAGCCCGTAGCGGGCGTCGTTCGCCAGCTCGATCGCCTCGTCCTCGTCCTCGACGCTGAAGACGGCGGCGACGGGGCCGAACACCTCCTCTGCGGCCGCCGGCGAGTCCATCGGCGGCTCTGCGAGCACGGTCGGCTCGAAGAACGCCCCCTCGCGGTCGGCCGGCTCGCCGCCGAGCTTCAACTGTGCGCCCATCTCGACGCTCTCCTCGACCTGCTCGTGGAGGTCCTCGACGAGGTCCTCGCGTGCCTGCGGGCCGACGTTCGTCTCCTCGTCGGTGGGGTCGCCCATCGTCAACGCGTCCATCTCCTCGGTGAACCGTTCGAGGAACTCGTCGTAGACCGACTCGTGGACGATGAACCGCTTGGCGGCGATGCATGACTGGCCGGAGTTGATCGTCCGGGCCTGCACGCCGGTCTCGGCCGCCCGCTCGACGTCGGCGTCGTCGAGCACGACGAACGGGTCGCTCCCGCCGAGTTCGAGCACGCTCTTTTTGACGTTGGCTCCCGCGGCCTCGCCGACCGCCCGGCCCGCTCCCTCGCTGCCGGTCAGCGTGACCGCGGCGAGGCGGTCGTCTGCGATGACGTCCTCGATGGCGTCCGAACCCACCAGCAGGCTCCGGAAGACGCCCTCGGGGTAGCCCGCCTCCTCGAAGACCTCCTCGATGGCCCTCGCACAGCCGGGCACGTTCGAGGCGTGTTTGAGGATCCCGACGTTGCCCGCCGTCAGGTGGGGCGCGGCGAAGCGAAACACCTGCCAGAACGGGAAGTTCCAGGGCATCACCGCGAGCACCGTCCCCATCGGCTCGTAGGAGACGAAGGTGTCGGCCTCGGGCTCGCTCCCGATGGGCTCGTCCGCGAGGAACTCGCCCGCGCGCTCGGCGTAGTACTCACAGACCCACGCACACTTCTCGATCTCCGCGTGGGACTGGCTGATGGGTTTGCCCATCTCGCTGGTCATCAGCTCGGCGTATTCGTCCTCGTTGTCCCGCAGCACCTCCGCGGCGTTCGAGAGCAACACCTGGCGCTCGCTCATCGGTCGGTCGGACCACTCCTCGAAGGCCTCGTTCGCCCGATCGAGCGCCGCGTCGACGTCCTCCTCGGTGTCGTCGTCGTATGTCTCTATGACCTCGCCGGTCGCAGGGTTCTGACTTTCCATGATCACTGTCCCGGCCACCGCGTGCCGGTTGGATCGGGATACGCCTGTCACCTCCATAGGCATTGGCCCTGCGACCCCGGCCCGGCGGCTCGGCCGCCCATCGCCGCCGGTAGCGCCCGAGCAACGGCCCACAGTCGGGACGGTGAACTCGCCCTCGCAACGCGAACAAGTCGAACCGAAAACGGACGTGCGGACCGGCAGTTCCCCGATGAACGGCGACTACGAACGCGCTACTCGATGTCGATCGACCGACCGCCGGTGTCGGGATCGCGCTTCGGGAGCGTGATCGTCAGCACGCCGTTCTTGTAGGTCGCCGAGACGCTCTCCTCGTCGACGGGTTCGGGTAGCTGGACCGAGCGTCGGAGCGACTGGCTGCGGCGTTCGCTGCGGAGATAGGTCTCGTCGCTCGATTCGGTCGTCTCGTCTCGTTCGGCCTCGATCGTGAGCGACCGACCGGAGACTCGCACGTCGATCTCGTCCTTGTCGAAGCCCGGCGCGTCGGCGGTGACGGCGAACTCGTCGCCGCGATCCGCGAGGTCGATGCTGATCCGCTCGGTCCCGCCCATGCCGAAGGCGTCCTGATCGAAGCCGGCCTGCCCCTCGAACTGGCGACTGAGGCGATTGAAGAACTCATCGAGATCGTCGAACGGGTTTCTACGTCCGGACATACAGGGAGAAGTACGCCGTCGAGGATGTTAACCCTAACCCGCATCCAACCACGAACCGCCACGGGTATGGCGCCCCCGACGAAAGGGCGAGCATGTACGAGGCGGTCCACGCCACCCCCGAGGGCAGATCGACGGTTGCCCGGTTCGCCCACGCCGCCCGCGAGTACGGCTTCTCGGGGATCGTCGTCCGCGACCACGACGAGGCGTCCGCGAGGACCGACCCCGAGCGGATCGAAGAGGCCTACGGGGTGGACGTCGTTCGCGGGACCACTGTCCGCGCAGAGGACCCTGAACGGGCCAGCGGCCATCTCGGAAGCCGCCGCGAGGACTGTACGATCCTCGCCGTTCACGGCGGGACGAACGCGCTGAACCGCTTCGCGGTCGAACAGGAACGCGTCGACGTGCTCATCCGACCGATGGCCGGCGAGGGCGATTTCAACCACGTGCTCGCGAAGGCTGCCGCGAGAAACGGCGTGCGAATCGAGTTCGACCTCTCGACGGTGCTCCGGCTCGGGGGCGGTCCGCGGGTACAGGCACTCTCCGACCTGCGAAAGCTCCGTGAACTGGTCGAGCAGTACGGGACGCCCTACGTCGTGAGCGCCGCTCCGGAGAGCCACCTTCAGCTCCGGGCTCCCCGCGAGCTGGTCGCGGTCGGCGAACAGGTCGGCTTCTCCGCGGAGGCGATCGAGCAGGGGCTTCGCGAGTGGGGCCGACTCGCACGCCGCAACCGCGAGATCGCCTCCGCGTCGTTCATAGAGCCGGGGGTACGTAGAGGACGGTATGAAGAGGACTGTTGAGGAGCACGCGAGCCGGTTCGACGACCACGCCGCGGAGTACGACGAGAGCCAGAACAGCGAGGAGTACAAGGCTTGTGCGGCCCTCGTGATCCAGCACGCCGATCCCGGACCCGAGGACGTCGTCCTCGATATTGGCTGTGGGACGGGTGCGATCGCGCTGGCGCTCGCCGACGACGCGAAACAGGTCGTCGGCCGGGACATCAGCGAGGGGATGATGGAGAGGGCCCGACAGAAGGCAGACCGACGGGGGATCGAAAACGTCGAGTTCGGCGAGGGACGCTTTCGGGACCCACAGTACGACGGCCAGGTCGACGTCGTCGTCTCGAACTTCGCGATGCACCACCTCTCGGACGAGGAAAAACGCGAGGCGATCGACGTGATCGCCGGACTCGACCCCCGGAAGTTCGTTCTGGGCGACGTGATGTTCTTCGGTGAGCCCGACCCTGACGAGCCCTTCTACAGCCCGGAGGTCGACGACCCCGCGACGGTCGGCACGCTGGTCGAGGCGTTCACCGACGCCGGGTTCGCCGTCACGGCCGCGAGACGGGTCCACGACCAGGTCGGGGTGCTGGTCGGCGAACGCGTGTGAGGGGGTTTCGGAACCTACGGGGCTCGCCGCCAACGCCGAACCTATCCGTCCGGGGTCCTTTTATCGGGGCGTGAAGCACCTCCCGAAACACCTGCGTCCCAAGTGGCGCTATCTCGCCGTCGGGCTCGAGACGTGGCCCGACGCGGAGCTCTCGCGGCGAGGGTTCCAGCGCGGACTCTGGTACGCGGGCCAGAACCTGCTCGGGGATCCGGGCAGTGCCGACGCCGACCTCAGCGTGTTCGGCTTTCACCACGCCGAGGGCGTCGGCGAGGCGGTCGTGCGCACCCGGCGGGACACGGTGAGCGAGGCACGGGCCGCGCTCGCCTGCCTCGACGAGGTCGACGGCCGGGAGGTCGGCGTGCGCGTCCGCGGCGTCAGCGGGACCGTCGAGGGCTGTGAAGAAAAGTATTTAGGACGCCGACCGGAAGTTTCGGGCGAGAATCGAGTCGTGTTCGAGAACGCAGACCGGGCCGCCGTCAGCCGCGACGGGCTCGTCGACGTACGGGTCGGGGATGCGTACACCGGCGCGACGGACTTCGATGTAACTTCAGTGTGATACTATGCAGGGACAAAACCAACAGCAGGCATACGACCGCGGGATCACCATCTTCTCCCCGGACGGACGCCTCTATCAGGTCGAGTACGCCCGCGAAGCCGTAAAGCGAGGCACCGCAAGCATCGGCATCCGAACCGCCGGCGGCGTCGTTCTGGCCGTCGACAAGCGCATCCGCTCGCCGCTGATGGAGCGCACCAGCGTCGAGAAGATCCACAAGGCCGACGACCACATCGGCATCGCCAGTGCGGGCCACGTCGCCGACGCCCGCCAGCTGATCGACTTCGCGCGCCGGAACGCCCAAGTGAACCGGCTTCGCTACGGCGAGCCGATCGGCGTCGAGACGCTGACCAAGGACGTCACCGATCACATCCAGCAGTACACCCAGGTCGGCGGCGCCCGGCCCTTCGGCGTCGCGCTGATCATCGGCGGCATCGAGGACGGCGAGCCCCGGCTCTACGAGACCGATCCCTCGGGGACGCCCTACGAGTGGAAGGCGCTGGCGGTGGGCGCGGACCGGGGCGACATCGAGGACTACCTCGAGACCAACTACGAGGAGGGGGCGGACCTCGACGGTGGCATCGAGCTCGCGCTGCGCGCGCTCGCGGAGGTCAACGACGGCGAACTCCGCCCCGAGAGCATCGGCATGGCGACGATCCCGACCGAAACCGAGACGTTCACCGAAGTCAGCGACGAGGAGGTCGACGAGTACCTCGCGGAGTTCGACCTCCTGGCCGATGAGGACGACGAAGGCAACGCCGAGAACGAATAACGCCAGAAGCTCTTTTATCGACCGCCCGGAAGTAGGAGGTATGATTTCGCTTGACGAGGCGGTGACAGCGCGCCTCGAATCCCACGGCGCGCGATTCGAAGTGCTCGTCGACCCCGATGCGGCACTGGCGATCAAACGCGAGGAGTTCGACGGCGACCTCGAGGAGGTGATCGCCGCCGAGGAGGTCTTCGAGAACGCCTCCCGGGGAGACCGGCCCGCCGAAAGCGACTTAGAGGACGTCTTCGGCACCACGGATCCGATGGCGATCATCCCCGAGGTCATTCGGCGGGGGGAGATCCAGATCACCGCCGAACAGCGCCGCGAGATGCAAGAACAGAAGCGAAAGCAACTGATCAACCGCATCGCGCGAAACGCGGTCAACCCCCAGATGGACAACGCGCCCCACCCGCCCGAGCGCATCGAGAACGCCCTCGAGGAGGCGGGCTTCAGAGTCGACCCGATGGAGCCCGTCGAACCGCAGGTCGACGAGGCGCTCGACGCGCTTCGACCCGTGATCCCGATCCGCTTCGACGAGGTGGTCGTCGCCGTCGAACTGCCGGCCGAACACGCCGGCAGTGCCCAAGCACAGATCCGGCAGTTCGGCGACCTCAAACGCGAGGAATGGCAGAACAACGGGTCGTGGGTCGGCGTCCTGGAGTTCCCCGCGGGGATGCAAAACGACTTCTACGACCTGGTGAACGAACACACGAGCGGCACCGGCCAGACGCGCATCATCAAGGACGAGGACGAGATCGGCACGCGCTAACCGCGTTTGAACCCCAGCAGGAAGCCCGCGAGAAAGCCCGATCCGACCGAGAGCGTCGAGAGGACGGCGACGAGCCATTCGGGCGTCTCCGGCGCGGTTCCGGTGATTTCGCTTGCGAGCAGTGCCCAGTCGACGCTGAGGATCCCGCGGGCCTCGAGCAGTCGGAACAGCGCGAGCTGGACGGCGAGGACGACTACGAGGACCTTCGCGAGCCGTTTGACGGCGAAGCCACAGATCGCACCGAGCAGTCCGCCGCCGCCGAAGCCGGCGCCGAGCTGGTGGTAGTCGATCGATTCTACGACCATGCGCGAACGTCACAGTCAGATGTCATTATCGTATCGGCCGGCACGGGATTCAAGTCCGCAGGGCGCGTACTCGGGGACATGGTCGTGTGGCAACGGTATGCGCTCGGGGTGAAGGCCCGGCGCGGCTGAGGTCGTCGGCGTCGACATCAGCGGCCGCCACGAGGAGCGCGGCGAGTACCTGATGGTAGCGGCGGCCGTCGCCGCCCGCGTCGGATCGAACCGGATCAGCGAGGTCGGGGGGATCGGTTTCGCGACCAGCCGCGCCGACCCCTCGCTCGAACACCTGTTCTCGGTCGTGGAGGAGGCGCTCGGCGCGCTTCCTGCCCCGCCCGAGGGGTCCGTGGTCGCCGAGCGCGGCGAGTTCTACGAGGAGCCCGAGTCGATCGTCGATGCCTCGTTCGACCCCGAGTTCAAATACGTCGAGTCGGTCGGCGAACGCCGGACGGTCGAGATCGCACACCACGCGGCCTACGCCGCACGAACACTCCTACTATGAACACGGTAATCGTCAAACGAGTAGACGAGGGCACCGCCGACACGAGCGAGATCCGGGATCTGGCGCGTGCGGCCGGCTACACCGTCCTCGACGAACTGACACAGACACGCACCGAGGACGCCGCCACCCACATCGGCGAGGGGAAGGTCGCGGAGCTGGCCCGCCTGGTCCGCCGGACCGGCGCCGACACCGTGATCTTCGACAACCGGCTGGGCCCCTACCAGATATACAACATCGGCCAGGAGATGCCCGAGGACGTCGAGGTGATCGACCGCTTCACGCTGATCCTCGACATCTTCGGCCAGCGCGCCCAGACGAGGAAGGCACAGCTCCAGGTCGAACTCGCCGAGCTTCGCTACGAGCTCCCGCGCGTCGACGCGAAGGTGAGCCTCGCCAAACGCGAGGAACACCCCGGGTTCATGGGACTCGGCGAGTACGACGAGTCGCGCGAACGCGACATCAAGGCCC
>CAYVQH010000066.1:0-10287 GCA_964454105.1 uncultured Halobacteriales archaeon
CCATCACCATACACTGCTCGACGACGTCGCTCGCGGCGAAGGCGTCCTCGATGGGACCCGGCGCGACGTTCTTGCCCGTCGAGAGCACGATGATCTGCTTGACGCGCTCGCGGAAGGCGACGTACCCGTCCGGACGGATCTCGACGACGTCGCCGGTGCGAAACCACCGTCCGGAGGACTCGTCCTCCGACCCCCCACTCGCGCCGTCCTCTCGCGGCCCGTGGCCGCTCGAACGGTTCGCGGAACCACGTTCCGCGCCACTCGTGGGGCCGTCAGCGAAGGCCTCCGCCGTGGCCGTCTCGTTCTTCCAGTAGCCTCGGGTGACGTTCGGCCCCCTCACCAGGAGTTCGCCCACTTCGCCCGCCGCCGCCCGGCGCTGGCGTTCGCCGACGACCGACTCGTCGACCGTGGCCTCCACGCCGGGAAGCGGCGGGCCGATGGTACCGATCTGGGGGGCCTCGATGGGGTTGACCGAGAGCACCGGCGCGGTCTCGGTCAGGCCGTAGCCCTCCAGGATGGGCATCCCCATCCCGTGATACAGCGAGCAGAGCTCGGGCGAGAGACTGCCCCCGCCGCTGATCAGGAACTCTATCTCCCCGCCCAGCGCCTCCCTGACGGTGCTGAAGACGAGTTTGTCCGCAAGCGCCTGCTTCCCGCGGAGGACCGGCCCCGGCGACGGCGTTTCGTGGTACTCCCTGCCCACGTCGACCGCCCACTCGAAGATCCGCCGTTTCACGTCGGATTCGCCGGCCTGTGAGCGGATCGCGTCGTAGATCTTCTCGTAGACCCGGGGAACGCTCGTGCCCGTCGTGGGTCGCACCGACTGGAAGTCCTCCTGCAGGGTGTCGGGGCTCTCGGCGTAGGCGACCGACGTCCCGCTCGCGAACATCAGGAAGTGGCCGGCGGTCCGTTCGAGGACGTGCGCGAGCGGGAGAAACGAGACGCTTCGCGTGTCTGCGTCGATCGCGGGCAGCCCCTCCTTGTCGGGACGGGGGCCGAAGCGCTTGCGACACTGGTTGACGTTCGCCCGGAGGTTCCGGTGGGTGAGTTCGACGCCTTTCGGCTGGCCCGTCGTGCCGGAGGTGTAGATCAGCGTCGCGAGGTCCTCGGGCCCGGTCGTGTCGATCCAGCCCTCGTAGGCCTCGCGGTCGAAGCTCTCGGCGCCGCGATCGTGGAGTTCGGCGAGCGTCAGGACGTCATCGCGGTCGTCGTAGCCCTCGATCCGGTCGATGGTGACGATGGCCGAGAGGTCGAGGTCGTCCTCGACGCGCAGGACGCGTTCGAGACGGTCCTCGTTCTCGACGACGACGGCGCTCGCGCCGGGATCCGAGAGGAGATAGCGGACCTGGTTCGGCGAGGACCCCGCGTAGACGGTCGTGACGACCGCCCCCGCCGCGAGCAGGCCGAAGTCGGTCTGGGCCCACTCCATGCGCGTGTCGGCGAAGATCCCCACGCGGTTGCCGCCCTCGATGCCCAGGTCGCGAAAGCCCGCCGCCAGGTTCCGGACGACCCCGGCCATCTCGTCGTAGGTCAGCGACGCGAACCCGCCGTCGGGAGCCGCCGGGAGGACGCCGTCGGTCAGCGATCGGTCGTAGCCGCCGCCCTTGTACCGTTGGGCGACCCGTTTCTCGTTTCGGGCGGCGCTCTCCTCGAACATCCGGGGTATCGTCGACTCGCCGATCACCTCGTCGGTGTACTCCCGTTCGGCCTCGCGCCAGTGCATTGTGTGTGGATATCGGACACAGCACGAAAAGCATGCCGGCAACGCGACACATCGATCGTACGGTTTATTCGCCGGACGCCGCCCCGGCGAGGGTGAGGACCCCTCGGAACGCGGACGTTACACCAGCGCGATGAGGACGAACAGCGTCGCGACCGAGACGAGCGTCGTCCCGAAGACGTTCAGCGAGGCGAACTCCCGGTCGCCCCCGAGTTCGCCCGCGAAGACGTACGTCGAGACGGCCGTCGGCGTCCCGAGCATCACGACGCTGGCGGTGAACGTCGCGGCGTCGACGGAGAGCGTCGAGAAGACCGCCCACGCCAGAAGCGGCATGCAGACGATCTTCAGCCCGATCACCGAGCCCGTCGCGACCGGGTCGAGCGAGGCGGCGTCGACCTGCAGGGACGCCCCGACACACAGCAGGGCTAGCGGGAGCGCGAGCGAGCCGACGGCGTCGAGGCCGGCCGCGAGCCGGCGGGGACCGCGATCCCCGAGGAGCCGACCGCCAGCCCGGCCAGCAGCGACAACAGGACGGGATTTCTCGTGAGTTCGGACAGCTCGCTCCCGATCGCGGCCTCGGCGTCGTTCATCCCGACGAGGATCGACACCGTCAGGGGCACCTGGGCCAGCGAGACCACCCCGAGGATCACGCTCGCGATCGCGGTCACGTCGGCGTCGAAGGTCGACGCGACCAGCGGCAGTCCGAGATAGCCGAGGTTCGAGTGATACGACTGGACGACCGCGACGCTCCGCCGGGAACTCGAGGAACGTCCGCGGTGGACGGCCCAGGCAAGCGCCGCCGTCGAGAACAGCACGACCAACAGCCCGCCAAGCAGCCGCGCCGAGAGCAACTCGCCGATAGCCCGGTCGTAGGTGGAGACGAAGATCAGCGCCGGGAGCGCGCCGTAGTAGGCCGTGGCGTTGAGCCGGGCGGTCCGGGCGTCGTCGAGGACGCCCGCCGCGCGCAGCCCGGCCCCGACGAGCAGAAGCGCCAGCAGCGCCGCCAACCGGACGAGAAGCGCCATTCACCCCGGCTAACGCGCCGGCGCCTTTTACCGTTCCGGCTCCGACGACGCGTCCAGATACCCAAGCACGCCCCGGGTGTTCAACCGCTCCTCGGCGCGGGCCTTCCGCTCGCCCCAGACCTCCGACATATCCGTATTCTCGACGAAGTGCTCGATCACCGCCTCGTCGTTTCCGAGTTCCGCCCGTTTCGCCTCGACGTCTTCGACCCACTCGGTCAGCACCTCCTTGTACTCGTCGAGCAGTTCGTCGCTCGCGGGCGCGGGCCCGAAGTGACCGAACAGGAGCACGTCGGGATCGAGCGAGCGGATCGTCTCGACGTCCTCCAGGCAGGCCTCGAGGTCGAAATTCGCCGGCGGGGAGGTCTGGCGGACGGTCTCCAGTTGGGGCACCCAGATGCCCGCGGCGTCGCCGGTGGCCACGGCGTCGCAAGCGGGGTCGTGGAAGACCACCTGGTGGGGGGCGTGGCCGGGCGCGTGATGCACTTCGAGGACCCGGTCGCCGAGGTCGATCGCGTCGCCGTCCGAGAGCTCGGTGATCCGTCCTTCGGGGACGGGCTCGGGCTCGGCGTAGTACTCCCACTGGTCGCCGACCGCCCGCTTGGTTCCCTCGACCAATCGCTCGGGATCGACGAGGTGGGGCGCGCCGATCCCGTGGACGTGGACCTCGGCGTTCGGACATGCCTCGGCGAGATGGCCCGCCCCGCCGGCGTGATCGAGGTGAACGTGGGTCGGCGCGATCACCTTGAGGTCCTCGGGCTCGATGCCGACCTCCTCCATCGCCTCGAGAACGAACTCGTAGTTCGTTCCGATTCCGGTGTCGATCAGGGCGGGACGCTCGGCGTCGAGTATGTAGACCGCGCCGTAGCGCTCGGTGTCGTACATGCCGGTGTCGAGGTAGTAGTAGTCCTGGCAGCCGTCCACGGGGTAGTAGTCACCGATCGCCATACCCATTCCGGGGGTCGAGGGGTAAAAACCGTTGGTCATGCGGCGTCGAAGGTCGATACGCTCTTCTCCCCGCGGGGTAAATCGCCGGCAAGAATGCTCGACCGGACGATCCTCCGCGAGGACCCTGAGACGGTGCGGTGGGCGCTCGACGTCAAGGGTGTCGACCTCGACCTCGACGAGGTCCTCGCCATCGACGAGGAGTGGCGCGAACTGAAGGCCAAGGGCGACGAGCTCCGCCACGAACGAAACGAGGTCAGCAGGACGATCGGCGACCTCAAACAGGAGGGCGAGGAGGAGGAGGCCCAGGAGGCCATCGAACGCTCGAGCGATCTGAAGGGCGAGATCGAGCGCGTCGAGGAGCGTGCCGACGAGCTCGAGTCCGAACTCGAACAGCGCCTTCTCGAACTGCCGAACGTCCCGAAGGAGGACGTTCCCGTCGGCGAGGACGAGTCCGACAACGTCGAGGCCCGACGGGGGGGATTCGACGACCTGCAGGACCTCCCCGACGAGCTCGTCCCCCACTACGAACTCGGCGAGGAGCTCGGGATCATCGACGAGGAGCGCGCGACGAAGGTCTCCGGAAGCGGCTTTTACTTCCTGAAGGGCGACGGCGCGCGCCTCGAACACGCGCTGATCCAGTTCATGCTCGCGGTACATCGCGAGCAGGGCTACGTCGACGTTCAGCCGCCGATCCCGGTCAACAGCGCGTCGATGACCGGTACCGGACAACTGCCGAAGTTCGCCGAGGACGCCTACCGGCTGGAGGACGAGGACCTCTGGCTCTGTCCGACCGCCGAGGTGCCGGTGACGAACATGTACCGCGACGAGATCCTCCTCAAGGAGGACCTGCCCCTAAAACACCAGGCCTTCACCCCCAACTTCCGCCGCGAGGCCGGCGAGCACGGCACCCAGACCCGGGGGATCGTCCGGGTCCACCAGTTCAACAAGGTGGAACTGGTCAACTTTGTCGAACCCGACGAGAGCGACGAGCGCCTCGAAGGGCTGGTCGGCGAGGCGGAGGAGGTCCTCAAGCGCCTCGGCCTCCCCTACCGGATCCTCGAGATGTGTACCGGCGACATGGGCTTCTCGCAGGCTCGCAAGTACGACATCGAGGTGTGGGCGCCGGGCGACGACATGGAGGGCGGCCCCGAGGAGGGCGGGCGCTGGCTCGAGGTCTCCTCGGCCTCCAATTTCGAGGAGTTCCAGGCCCGCCGGGCCGGCCTCAGGTACCGCCCCGAGCGCCACGAGTCCGCGGAGTACCTCCACACCCTGAATGCCTCGGGGGTGGCGCTCCCGCGGGTGATGGTCGCGGTCCTCGAGTACTATCAGAACCCCGACGGGACGGTGACGGTCCCCGAGGCGCTCCGTCCCTATATGGGCGGCCAGGAACGCATCGAGGGCCACGACCCCGTCGGCGAGAGCGCACTCGGTGCGGGCGAGCGCGAGTGAACCACCGAAACCGGACGGACCGGTGCCGACGCGGAGCTATTTAGCTCCGGGCTCAGTGGCCCGCGACATGGAGCGTCGAACCCGCTGGACGATCACCGTCTTCGTCTTCGTCGCGCTCGACGCCGCCAGCCTCCAGACCCGCGGCGCGCTCCTCCCGCAGTTCGAGGCGGCGTTCTCGGTGTCACCGGGGCTTCTGGGTCTCGTCGCGCCCGCCGGCACGGCCGGGTTCTTCCTCACCGTCCTGATCGTCGGCCTCGCTGCCGGCCGAATACGAGTCCACAGAACCCTTCTGCTGGGCGTTCTCGGTGCGGGCGCGTTCCTGCTGGTCATGAGCGGCGCGCCGGTCTATCCCCTGTTTCTGGGCGCGCTCGTCCTTCACGGGATCTCGTTGGGCGGGGTCCGCGCGCTGGACCGGGCGCTGTTGAGCCACCTCTACCCCGAGGGCCGGGGTCGAATCTTCACGCTGCACTCGCTCGCGTGGGCACTGGGTGCGGTCTCGGGGCCGGCGCTCGCGGCGCTCGTGGTTTCGGTCACGGACTGGCGGGTCGTCTTCGTCCTCCTCGGACTCGGTTTCCTCCCGGTAGCGCTCTCGATGCGGGGTCTCCCGCTGCCCGAGCGTATGGCGAACGAACGCCCGATCTCGTTCGAAGGGGTGACGGACCTGATTCGGACCCCAACCGTCCTCGGGATGGCGGGCGCGCTGTTGCTGGTCGGCGGGATCGAGGGCGCGATCTTCACGTGGCTGCCCTACTACGCCGGCACGTCGCTGCCGGCGGCGCTCGCGCCGCTGGCGCTCTCGGCGTACCTGCTCGCGTACGTCCCCGGGCGAGTGACCTACACCGTGTTGGCCGAGCGGGTCGGCTACGCCCCGCTCGCGCTCGCGCTTGCGATCCCCGCCGTCCCCATGATGTACGTCGCGCTGGTCGCGACCGAGGGCTCCGCGATGCTCGCGGCGGTGTTCGGACTCGGACTCTGCATGTCGGGACAGTTCCCGCTGTTGTCGGCGGTCGGCGTCGAGGCCGCAAGCGAGTACAGCGGCCCGGTCAACGCCATCTCGACGAGCGCGACCTACGTCGGGATGGCCGTGGTTCCCACGGCGATGGGCACGATCACGGGACGCTACGGGATCGAGACCGCGATGTTCGTTCCCGTCGTTCTCATCGCGGGAGCGACCCTCGTCATCGCGGCGACGTGGCTCGCCGATCACCGCGTGTAGGTGTAGATCGCAGTGAGATCCCCGTCGTCCGCGAACTCGTGGATGTCGACGAACTCGACCAGTTCTGCGCCGTCGTCATCGAGCAACCGGCCCCGGACGGCCACCCCGTCTTCGGATTCGAAGACGGCCTCCACCTCGTGGGTGGTGTCGGTCATCGGCCGCTTCTCGCGCATGAACTCGACGAAGGTCTCGCGGCCCTCGAGCGTCCGGTCCGGTCGGTAGTGGGTGAACCCGGGCGCGAGCAGCCCGGTGAGGTCGTCGTACGAGTGGGTATCGAGCGCGCGGTAGTACTCACGGGCGCCGTCCATACCAGGTCCTCGGCGGGCCACGAAAAGAGGCTACCGGCGTGGCGCGGGGCTTTTGGCCTCCGATCGCCTCCCTTCGGTTGGTGCAGCTTCACGTCCGCTACGAGGGTGACGACGACCCCGAGAAATGTACGGCCCGCAAACTCGCCCGGTTCGATCTCGTTTCCCTTCACCGAAGCGACCGGGCGACCCCACACGGGATCGTGCTCAATCCTCACGCCGAACGAGCCCTCTCGCCCGCCGACCGAGAGAACAGCGAACGACTGGTCGCGCTCGACTGTTCGTGGGAGAGCGCCGGTGAGGCGCTGTTCTCGATGGCCGGCGAACACCGTGCGCTGCCCTTTCTCGTCGCTGCCAACCCCGTGAACTTCGGCCGACCGTTCGAACTCACTACCGTCGAGGCGCTCGCAGCGGGACTGGTGATCCTCGGCGAACGCGAACATGCCGAGAAGCTCCTCTCGAAGTTCCGCTGGGGGCACACCTTCCTCGAACTCAACGACGAACCCCTCCGCCGGTACGCCGCATGCGAGGACTCGAGCGAAGTGGTACTCGTCCAGGACGAGTATCTCGAGAACGAGGGTTGATGAAAAATATTCTTCATACACGCGGTCCGTTCGCAGAAGTAATTTTTATCACCCGGTAGTCGAAGATCCACACAACGATGACGGGCAAGACGGAACGATACGCCTGGACGATCGTGTTCGCCGTGTTGATCGTCTTCGCGGTGCCGTGGTTCCTGTGGGGATCCGCAAGCGTGGTCGCCGGGCTCCCGGTCTGGCTCTGGTGGCACGTCGGCTGGATGGTTCTCGCCTCGCTCGCCTTCTGGCTGTTCTCACGGCGTGCGTGGGGGCTTTGGATCGAGGTGACGACATGAGTCTCGCAATCCAGTTGGGGATCATCGTCGGCTATCTCGTTCTCGCGCTGTTGATCGGCGTCGCCGCGTACCGCCTGACCGACCGCACCGCCGAGGACTACTATCTGGCGAGTCGGACGCTCGGAACGGTCGTTCTGCTGTTCACGACGTTCGCGACCCTGCTCTCGGCGTTCACCTTCTTCGCCGGTCCAAACACCGCCTACCGGCAAGGTCCCGAGTGGATCCTCGTCATGGGCGCCATGGACGGGATCCTGTTCGCGGTCCTCTGGTACCTGATCGGCTACAAACAGTGGCTGATCGGGCGCGAACGGGGCTATCTCACGCTCGGGGAGATGCTCGGCGATCGCTTCGGCTCCCCCCGTCTCCGGGCGCTGGTCGCCGGCATCAGCCTCTTCTGGCTCTTTCCCTACGTGATGCTCCAGCAGATGGGCGCCGGCACCGCGCTCGCGGCACTGACCGACGGGGCGGTGCCCTACTGGGCCGGTGCGGGGCTCATCACGCTGTTCATGATCGTCTACGTCGTCCTCGCCGGAATGCGAGGGGTCGCCTGGACCGATACGCTTCAGGGCGCGTTCATGCTCGTGATGGTCTGGCTCGCCCTTCTGTGGGTTCTGCTGTCGGTCGGCGGCCCGACGGCGGCGACCGCCGGACTGGCCGGCGAGCCCGACTTCCTCGCGCTCGGCGACGACTACTACACGCCGGCGTTCGTCGTCACGCAAGCGGTTTCGATCGCCTTCGGAGTGGCGATGTTCCCCCAGGTGAACCAGCGCTTCTTCGTTGCCCGGTCGAAGCGGGTGCTCAAGCGAACGTTCGCGCTGTGGCCCGTACTCGTCCTCTCGCTGTTCGTTCCCGCGTTCATGCTGGGAGCCTGGGCCCGCGGGTTGGAGATCGATGCGGCGCCGGATGCGAACGTCCTGCCCCTGCTTCTCGCGGAGTACACCCCCGCCTGGTTCGCCGCGCTCGTGATCGCCGGTGCGGTCGCGGCGATGATGTCCTCCTCGGACTCGATGCTTCTATCGGGATCGTCGTACTTCACCCGGGACCTCTACCGGCCTTTCGTCAACCCCACCGCCTCGGAACGCCGCGAGGATCTGCTGGGACGCGTGGGCGTCGTCGTCTTCGCCATCGGTGCCTTCCTCGCGAGCCTTCGTCAATCGGGCACGCTCCTGGAAGTCGGTTCGACTGCCTTCGGCGGGTTCGCCCAGCTCGCGCTTCCCGTCCTCGTCGCGCTCTACTGGGCCGGCACCACGCGGGCGGGCATCACCGCTGGAATCATCGCCAGTCAGGCGTTCTATCTCGTGAGCGTCTTCCTCCCGTTCGTACCGATGGCCTACGGGGGCTGGGGTGCGTCACTGTTCGGAATGGCGATCGGGGTGGCCTCGACGATCGGGGTTTCGTGGGTCACGACGCCTGCGGTGGACGAGCAACGGACCCTCTACTTCGAGCTCGCGAACCGACGACGACGAGAGAAGCCTTAACTACGACGCCGAGAAAACGGCAAGCATGGCATCATTCGAGACGGCTGAACGACGGACGTTGGCGAAACAGATCTGTATGAAATGTAACGCGCGAAATCCACAGGACGCCGATCGCTGTCGGAAATGCGGCTACGGAAATCTTCGTCCCAAGGCCAAGGAACGCCGCAGCGTCTAAACACGGACCTTTCGTACGGACCTTTTTACGTCTCGGGAGTCGCGCTTCGCGCGACCCACTCGCCGTAACAATCTCCTCCATCACCAGATTCCAACGGAATCCGGTTAGCAGCCGGAAATTTACGATTTCCGGCGACAAAAAGGCCGCTCGTGTCTTCGGCACTCACGGTCCGTACCGCCGTGGTTGGTGTTGAGCGACTCATAAAACAGGAATCCGGACCGAAACGCACTTTTGAGCGACGGAGAGAGGACAGTACGCGCGAGGGTGGCTGAGCCTGGCCAAAAGTGGCGGGCTTAAGACCCGCTCCCGTAGGGGTTCGAGGGTTCAAATCCCTTCCCTCGCATCTATACGTTCTTAGCCGATTCTGAACTCGACTCCGTCAGGAGATCGACAACCGTCCTCAAGCTTTTCCACTCGAAAGTAATCGGAGCCGTACGATTTCAGATCTAGACCAAACCAGACACTATCATCTTCGTGTGCGCATTCGACCTGACATAGAGGGACATCGACCGTTCTGCCGTTTACCGTAAGTTCGATACGAAACGTGTACTCGTTGTTGGCACGGATATCGTGTCTCTCCTCAATAATATCGACGTACTCATCGTACTCGGCCGGCAGCGTGAAATCACTGCTGAATCTACTCTCGTGCTCAAGCAATTCGAACTCTACTTCGTGGGCCTGATTAGTGAGATTGAACATCGTGAACTCGACCGGCGCTGGACGCGTTACCGTCACACAGCCGGATAGACCAAGACCCGTGACACCGGTGATCGAAGCGAGAAAGCGGCGTCTATTCATATATAAAACACGACAGTAGTTATTATAAGTTTTCTTAATAATTGTGCAACGGATCATAGTCTAACAGACCAACCACGAGACACCCAGCGTTCTCCGGCCAGTCGGTAATAGGGGACGACTCGTATTCACGATCATGCATCCGCTGCAGGCCGACGGAACTTACACTTTCGTGAGCGTGTTCGTCCTCCTGCTGCTCGCCGGCTCGGCGGGCTACTGGACCTACATCGACGGGACGAACCACGGGATGGACCGCGCGCCGTGGTGGGGCGCCGGCGTCTTCTGGGGCTTCCTGCTGGGCGTGC
>CAYVQH010000067.1:0-9778 GCA_964454105.1 uncultured Halobacteriales archaeon
CAATCTCTGCGCTTTCAGAATATCACCAGCGCCGCCTCTTCCGCCATGGCGATCGTTCGTGTTATCGGTTCGTCGATGGAGGAGTGATCGGTCGAGAGGGGTGGGTTTGCCGAGGTGACGTCCCGGTCGGGGGTGCCTCTGACAGATCCCCGGCAGTTCCCGTTCGTCGTGGACCGGTATAATCGTACCCGTGGGCTTCGCGCGAATCGTGGATTGAAATTGACACGTATTCCGCTGCCCGTATCGTCAGACGTTTCACATCTACTTCGCCAGTTCCGAGTTCCGTTCTTCGCTTTGCCGTCTCGGCCCGGGTCCGACCTCACCAACGGGGAGGGACGGGAGCGTCTCGTCCAGTCGGTTTCGTGCCGTCGGGGCGGCGGTGCGGCATGCCTCGTCTCGTCCCAATAGCTACGTACGGGGCCGTCGAACCGCCACCATGCCACGCGAGACGATCGACGCGGGAAACGTCATCTACGAGTTCACGCCCGACCTCGAGGCGAGCACGACCGTCACGGACGGGGCGTCGCTCACCGTCGAGACCCGCGACAGCCTCGACGGGGCGATCCGGACCGACGAGGACCGCCTCGAAAGCGTCCCCCAGGACGTGAACGCCGCGACGGGGCCGATCGCCGTCAAGGACGCGGGGCCCGGCGACGTCCTCCGGGTCGACATCGAGGCGATCCGTCCCGCGGAGGACCGCGGACGCGTGATCACGATCCCCGGATTCGGCCTGTTACAGGACGATCCCGGGGTCGACGCGCCCGCGACGCGAGTGACGCCGATCGAGGACGGCTCGCTCGAGTTCGCGGGGATCGAGGTCCCGATCGAGCCCCTGATCGGAACGATCGGCGTCGCACCCGAACGCGAGTCCTATTCCACGCTCGTTCCGCACGACCACGGAGGAAACCTCGACACGACCGACCTGTGTGCCGGTTCGACCGTCTACTTCCCGGTCTTCCAGGAGGGAGCGATGCTCGCGATGGGCGACTGCAAGGCCGCGATGGCCGACGGCGAGATGTGCGGTACCGGCGCCGAGATCGCGACGGAGATCGATCTCACGGTATCGATCGTCGAGGATCCGGCCGTCGATCTCTCCCGACCGCTGGTCGAGACCGACGCCGCCTGGAAGACCCTCACTAGTGCGGAGACGCTGGAGGAGGCCTGTGCACTGGCCAATCGCGACGCGATGGAGTTGCTTGAGGCCGAACACGGGTTCAGCACCACGGACGCACACCTATTCTCGAGTCTGGTCTGTGATCTGGAGATCAGTCAGGTGGTCGATCCGCTGGTGACCGTCCGAAACGCCGTCCCCAAGCGGTATCTCGACACGCCGTTCTGATCGTTCGAGAACGCATCGACGGTTCGCTCTTCGGCCCGCAAGTCGTCAGGGACTGCCTGCGACTGCGGGGCGTGCACCTTTACTGCCGGCCCCGGTAGTACGGGTATGGCCAACGACGACGTCGACGAAAACTGGGACCCCGAGACCGGCGATACCGACGAGGACGGACAGCCCGATTGGAACGTCGAGAGCGACGACGCCGGCGGATTCGATCAACACATCGGAGACGAAGGCGGGTTCGATGCCGGAAGCGGCCTCGGCGGCGAGGGCGGGTTCGACTGGCGGGCGGAACTCGAGAACCATCTTCCCTCCGACGAGGAGGCGACGCTCGATCGCGTCCATCGAGTGAGCGAACTGTTGGACGAGGCCATCCCGGTCCCGGGGACGGACTACCGCATCGGATTGGACCCCGTGCTCGGGATCCTTCCGGTGGCCGGTGACTCCATCGCCATGGTGATCTCCCTCTACATCGTCGGCGAGGCGGCGCGAGCAGGCGTCTCACGATCAACGCTCGCGACCATGGTCGGTCTGGTCATGATCGACGCCGTCATCGGATCGATCCCGGTGCTCGGGACGATCTTCGACGCGGTCTGGAAGGCGAACGTGTGGAACGTCAAACTGCTCGAAAAGGAACTCGACGCTCAGTAACGCGGACCGTCGAACCGGCTCGATCCTGACCGGTCGTCGGGGTTCCCCTGCGATCAGAGAAGCAGCGAGACGATCGCGAGGATGATGAAGACGATGATGAAGATGCGTGCGATCTCCATCGAGACTCCCGCGACGCCGCTTGCACCGACTGCCGCGGCGATGATCGCGAGGACGAAAAACACGATCGCGTACTGGAGGAACCCGCCCGAGAACTGCAGCGGTACGAGGACGTCCATCACGGTGCTGATCTGAACCATACCCGTCCTTACTCTAGCTACCCTTATATGTGTGGTGCCATGTCGTGTGTAGCGAGCGCCGAGTGCGTACGTTCAAGGCCGTCTCGGGTCAAGCGAGGACATGGAGCTCGCAGCCCAGAGCTGGCCCGACCTCGGGTCGTACTTCGAGACGGAGTCGCTCGCGCTCGTTCCGGTCGGTTCGACCGAGCAGCACGGTCCACATCTCCCCGAAGGGACCGATCACATCATCGCGGAATCGCTGGCCCGAGCGGCGGCCACTCGTGCGGGCTTTCTGTGTACTCCCACCGTCAACGTCGGCGTCAGCCCACATCATCGCCAGTTTCATGGAACGATGTGGGTCGATGCACCCGTCTTTCGCGACTACATGGAGAGTCTCGTCTCGAACTTGACCTACCACGGGATCGACCGCGTGATCTTCGTCAATGCCCACGGAGGGAACGTCCCCCATCTGCGGGAGGTGGGCCGTCGACTCCACGACACCGGGGAAGCATACGCGATCGAGTGGATGTGGGACGAGAGCATCCCCACCCTCGTCTCGGACCTCTTCGAGCAGAACGGCCCCCATGGCGGTCCCAAGGAGACCGCCATGATCCAGCACCTGGCCGGCGAACTGGTTCGCGAGGATCGGCTGGACGAAGCCTACGAGAACGGTGCCCGATTCCCGAGCGACGACTCCCATCAAAACGGTGCACGGACGTTCTACGACTGTCTCGACAACTCCTCTAACGGCGTGTTCGGCGACCAGCGTGACGCGACTGCCGAGAAGGGTGAGCGACTCTTTGAGGCGGCCACCGAGCAACTCTGCGAGCTCTGTTCATGGCTCAACGAGCAACGCTTCGAGGACCTCGTGGCCAAACCCCATCTCTGAGATCGCTCTCGGGCATCGAGATATTGATAACAAAACTTATATATTATAAAAATATTATATAATATGATATGAATGCGAACGAGACTGTATCGAACTGTTACACTCACTCCCGGGAGTTCACCCACGCGGGCCACACGTTTCGAATACGGATCAACGACGACCGGATGACTTATACGGCAACCGCCCGACGCGACGGCGAGGTAGTCGCCCGGCGCACGGATCTGGGGCCGGAGGCGGCGGGGTTTCCACACGCCGCCATCGCCGCGGACCTCCTCGGCTGAATCGGCCACCGCGACCGGCATCGACCGACCGCATCGGATATCAGCGGTCCACGGGATGATGCGGATCGGCGAGAAAGGACCAGTCGGGTTCGACGCGAGCGGGCTAGACTCATCGTAACCGCGGACATCGACGCGCCACGGCCGGCCCTGCAACGCGTCCCCGGGATGTGCCGTGTCGGCCATCACATCCTGACGAACTCGCCGGGTCAGAGAGGAGTCGGCGGTTCAATCGGCGACACACGCCGTCGAATGGGTGATACTCGATACCCACGACTCCGACCCGGCTACGAGTCATCCGGAATCGATGGGTGCTTCGGCAGCCGTCCCTCGTCGTCCCGAAACCGTGTCTACCGTTTCCGTACCCCGCTGTGGCATCGGATCACTGACTGCGTTCCTGTAGCCCTGCCAATTGGTTCCTGCCTAACAAAGTATCATCACATGATATATTACGGAGAGACGATATATACATGGACAAACTCACCGGTCCTCTTTTCGGGCTCTCCGTTCTATTCGTGGTTCTCTCCGCTGCCATCGATCGGATCGGGTCGATCCATATCACGCTGTCCTATCTTCTCCTCGTCGTCATCGTCTTCAACCAGTACGACCATCGGAAGAACGCCGGGATCTCTCCGCTGTTCTCGCTTCAGGTCGGCTTGTTGTTCGCACTCGGCACCGTCCTGCTCGTCCTCGAAGTCGGCGGGCTGGGGATTCGGTGGCTCGAACTCGGCGCCGTCTTCGTCCTCACCCTCGTTTTCGTTCTCACGCGCGATGATTTGAAGGTGGCTTTACCCTCTATGGCGCCCTATCTCATGGCGTTCGCGGTTCTCTTCGGAGTCTTCCTCTTTCACAGCCGTCGGTTCGCTGCCGATTCCGGCATGGGTCTGTTCCCGGTCTTCGCCGGCACCGTCCTCGCACTCAACCTCTTCGTCCTCCCGCGATACGTCTCGGACGGGTCGGTCTACCGGGCGATCAGTGCGGTCGGAGTCGGTGTCGTCGTTCTCGCGATACCCACCTACTTCGGCGGCGACTACTCGCTGTGGCTTCTCGAGGTCCGTACTTGGGATGGGTCCGTGGCGATTCCGGCGCTCGATCGAGACCTTCCGATCATGCGCTCGATCTTCGAGAACCCGAACACGCTGGGACTCCTGTTGTTCCCGGGGACCGTTGGCACCTACATCATGGCCTGTAGAACGGTCCGCTCACGCCCGATTCGAACGATCCCACTCGCGAGTGCGTTCGCGGTCCTTGCGTTCGGTCTCTATCTCTCGAACAGTCGTGCGAGCATCCTTGCGGCCGCAGTCGCGATCACCGTTTATACCCTTGCTGGGACGGACAGGGGGCTCCTTCCCGGCGCGGTCCTGGGCGTGGCGATCGGCGTCCCAGTCTTCCTCCTTTTGCTCTACCTGTCCGTCCTCCCCATCGATTCCGCGCATCGGTTCGAACTCTGGCGTGCGAGCATCGAGGCGATTCGCGCCGACGGCACCCTTCTCGGGCACGGACTCGTCAGTACGCGCGACGTCATCGAACCGTACCGCCCCGACGGAATCGGTAGCTACTCGTCACACAACTCGTATCTCTCGATCTTCATTCGGACCGGCCTTCTCGGCGGATTCGCCTACCTCCTCATCGTCATCGGTCCGATCGTTTCCGGTGTCCTCCGGTGCGACCGCGTCAACGTCGGCATGCTCTCGATCGCGGTCGGGTTTGCCGTCCATCAGCTGTTCGAGGGGTACACGCTCTATCAGTTCGGTCCCGGATCGGTTTTGGGAGCGCTTGCGATCGGGTACGTGATCGCGAGTCTCGGACACGACGGTTCGATGTCGGCTTCCAACGAAACCGATAGTGACGTCAGTGATCCCGGCTCATCGCCGGCCCCGAACCTACCGGCAGTCGGCGGTGAGCTACAGTATCGTTCCGAAACGGAACACGAGTGATCGCAGGGGACATCCGAGAAACGCTCCTCGTCGGATCCATCCGCCGAGTAGGAAACGAGACGGAATCGGCCGGTTTCGTACCCGACGCTACATCACACTACTTGGGACGAAACGCCCGAAACGTATCCCGTTTCAACGTCGCCGATTCGACTTCGGTGAGGCCGAGGGCAGCGAAGACCCGGCCCCAATCCCGGTAGTACAGCGGGAACTCGTCGTTGACGTAGTTCACGTCCGCCCCGTCGTCCCCTTCGTTCTCTACCGTGATCAGGAGGTCGTCCGTGACTCGTGCGAGTTCCTCGAACACCCAGTCGTTGTCGGGATGGATGTGTTGGAGCGTCTCGACCGAATAGACGGCGTCGAACGCCCCGCTCTCGAACTCGGTGACCACGTCCTCGATGGCACCGAGATGGAACGTCCCGCCGGCGGCCAGTTCGGGATAGGTCTCGTCCATCACGTCGAGCGCCTCGTCGTTGAGTTCGATCCCCGACAGGTCCTCGTAGCCGTGTTCGTGGAGGTGTGCGAGGTGACGACCCGAGCTACAGCCGAGTTCCAGAACGGTCGCACCCGAATCGAGGACGGAATCGATAGTATCGAGGAGCAACTCACTCGTCTCGTCCGGGCCGTAGTGAGCGTAGTAGGTCGGGGAGAACTCCCCCGAGCGATCCGCCCACTGTCGATGGACCTCGTCTGGGTTCACCAGTAGTCCGAGGGGTTCCATCCGTAAAACCACGACGAACGGCTCACACGTCCCGTCGGTGCGGTCGTGACACGGCTGGTGAACGTCGGTGTCCGTTTCGATGCAGTGGTCCGCACGAGCTCCGAGGCACGCACGGACCGGCGACGAACGACCGTCCTACCCGCCGATCTGTACTCTCTCGTCGTTCTCGGCGGCCTCGTGGATCGCACGGATCGTGTACATGTCGGTGAGCGCGTGGCGCCCGTCCGGCACGATCTCCTCGCCCGAGAGGACCCGATCCGCGAAGTAGTCGAACTCCTCGCGCATCTCCTCGGTCTCGGTGAAGTCCGCGGCATCGATCTCGGCGCGCATGTCGCCCTTCGAGAGGTGCAGCGTCGCCTCGCCATGGAACGCCGGGGAGAGCTCGATCTGTCCCTCGGTCCCGATGAGCTTGAGCTGGGTGTCGGTCTGGACGTTCTGGCTCGTGGTACACAGGAGGGGGAGGTCGTCCTCGAGGACGAGAGTGAAGGAGGCGAACTCGTCGGGCACGTCCGCGAACTCCGCGCTCGGCGAGGACATCCGCGCCGTCACCGACACCGGTTCACGGTCGAGGATGAACCGCGCGGTGTTCAGCGGGTAGATCCCCAGATCCATCACGCTGGTTCCGTAGCCGCTCAGGTCCGGATCCAGTCGCCACTGGTCGGGGTCGGGGATCATCTCCAGCAGCGGCTGACCGTTGTGGCCGTACGCCTGAACGGGTTCGCCGATGAACCCGGACTCGACCAGCTCCTTCGCGCGACGGACCGCGGGCTCGGTCTGCATCCGGTAGGCCGTCATCAGGGGGCTGTCCCCGTCCTCTGCGCTCTCGACGAGGCGTTCGGCGCGTTCGGCGGTCGCCTCCAGTGGTTTCTCACAGAGAACCGCCTTGTCGAGGTCGACACCCGTCTCGACGTAATCGAGGTGATAGGCGTTCGGGGTCGCGATGTAGACGGCGTCGTAGGCGTCGCTCGCGGCGCCGTCGTGGAACGCGTCGTAGTCGATGCCCCGTTCGGCACCGTGTTGGTTCGCCAACTCCTCGGCTTTCTCCGTCGAGCTGCTGACGAGAACGGTGGTTTCACAGAGATCGGTGTCCTCGATGGCGGGTATCGCCACGTCGACGGTCCACCAGCCGAGTCCGATCAGTGCAAAGCGGACGGACCCCTCGTCGGTCGTCTGCCAGTCACGCTCGAGAAATCCCTCGATTCCGCTTCCAAGGTCCATACCGTCCCATTCGTCGATAGCGGTAAAGTAATTCGGATACGGATATCAATTTATCACCCTCTCTCGTCGCCGTCCGTTCGCGCCGGACTCCCTCCGTCATCCGTCTGACGTGGGAAGGTGGTTGCGTCCTTTAACGACGTATCGCCGACGACAGTGAGCAATAGATTATTATGGATCCCGGTGGTGGCCGATACCACGATACCGTGGAACGATACGGAACCGGGCGGTGGCATCGCTGTCTGAGACGGGCTCGACGGTTCGAGAACGTCGGGCTCGTTCTCACTGCAGTCGTGCTTGGAGTCGCCGTGCCGGAACCGGGCCAGTATGCCGAGGTGCTCGTCACTCCCCTGGTGATCTTCTTGGTGTTCTGTTCGCTTCGGGGGGTCAGCCTGACCGACATCGAACATCGCTCATACTCGCTTGTGATCCTCTGTTCGCTGGGTATCTCGTACATCGTTTTGCCGTTCGGCGGTATCCGAGTCGCGAACGCGTTCCTGACCGGTGACGCCCTGCTCGGTCTGGCGATCGTTCTCGCGGCACCGACGACCGCCGGGAGCGCGATCATCTGGACGCGGTTGGCCGGAGGCGATTCGCGGCTGGCTGCGCTCGCCTCGATCAGTTCGCTCGGTGTCGCGCCCGTCCTCACCCCGCTGGTACTCTCGTCGCTTCTCGACCGACCGATTGCGGTGCCGGTCGAGACCATCGTGGTCGATCTACTGGTGATCGTCGCCGGCGGTATCGCCCTCCTGATCTCGGTTCCCGAGCGCTTGATCAACGAGACCCTGATCGACCGTGGGTCCGGCCTCGCGATCCTCTGTCTCATCTATTCGAGCATCGCGAGCGTCGATGTCTGGGCGATCGACCCGACGAGTTTCGTCGTCGTTGCTGCGCTCGTGGTGTGGTTGCTTGGCATCGGGTTCGTCGTCATCCGCGCTATCGGGACCGCTACGGGAGTCGATCGATCGATCTATCTCCCCCTGTTCTTTGCCGGCGGCCTGAAGAACCTGGGTATCGCGCTGCTGATTGCGTTCGTTTATCGATCCGCGATGGTCGTCGTGGTGATCGTCACCTACTACGTCCTTCAACAGCTCGTCGGTGCGGTCGTTGCGGATATCGCGTGAGACTGCATGATGTCGTCCTCGGTCCCGCTGACGGGAACCTCCGGTGTCGTGAGGACGCGTCTCCGTCCATACGGACGGCATCTGACCGCGTGTGATGATGCTTCACGGATCGGCCAGCCATTGTTAATAGTTAGCAGAGGTAACGGGGGATCACTGGTAGCAGACCAATGGCGACGGAACTCCACCCACAGGCGGAAGAACTGCTTCACGAACTCTCGGCGAGCGGCGTCCCCCCCCTCTATCGACAGTCAATAGCGGAGGCCCGCGAGACGTTCCTCGACCTGACCGTTCGGACGGGCGATCCCGAACCGGTCGAACGGGTCATCGATACGGAGATCATGGGCCCGAACGGCCCGATTCCGATCCGCATCTACGAACCCCGCGACGACGCCGGCGAGGGGCCACGGCCGGCATGCGTTTTCCTTCACGGCGGCGGCTGGGTCGTCGGGGACATCGATACCCACGATCTCACGTCGCGCGCGCTCGCGAACGCCGCCGGCTGCCTCATCGTCTCCGTCGACTACCGCCGCGCGCCGGAGGCTCCCTTTCCCGCTCCCCTCGAGGACTGTTATGCCGTGACGACGTGGCTCGCCGACGATCCCGACCTCGGGGAGGCCATCCGAATCGATCCAGAACGGATCGCGATCGGTGGCGACAGCGCGGGTGCGACGCTCGCGACGGGGGTCGCGTTGCTGGCGCGCGACCGGGACGGCCCCGATCTCGCCCGCCAACTGCTCGTCTATCCGGTGACGGACCACGCGTTCGACACCGATTCGTACACCGAGAACGCGAGCGGCTACTTCATCACGCGCGGCGACATGGAGCGCTTCTGGGACGACTACCTCGAAACGGACCTCGACGGCGACCACCCGTACGCCTCGCCGCTTCGGGCACCCGACCTCGCCGACCTGCCCCCGGCGACCGTCCTCACTGCAGGATTTGACCCGCTTCGAGACGAGGGCCGGGCGTACGCCAACCGCCTCGAGGACGCCGGCGTCCCCGTGAACCGACTCGAGTATCCCGACATGATCCACGGTTTTCTCACGATGCTCGCCGATCCCGAGTGGGACCGGGCCCGCGAGGCCATCGACGACCTCGCGGGCGACCTGCGTGACCTCGGGGACTGATCTCCGGTTCCGGCGTCAGGCGAGCCGAACGCGCTCGCCTGATTCCGCCGACTCATAGACCCCTTCGAGCAGTTCGAGGTCTGCGATGTCGACCCGGCGTCGGGCTCGGGGTCGGTCCCAGTGAGCACCGCGTAGCCGAAGTGATCGAACTCCTCCCGGACCTCGTCGACCGAGGGCCCGGTCACCGTCGCCTCCCAATCGTCGCGCTCGACGGTGAGCTCGCGGTCGACGTTGAACCAGAACGCGGGCTCGATGCGGAGCGTGCCC
>CAYVQH010000068.1:0-9768 GCA_964454105.1 uncultured Halobacteriales archaeon
GTTCAAATCCCGGCCTAGGCTCTGAATTTAATTAATCCGAGGCGTCCTTTGGATCGCCGTTTCGGTGGTCTTCCAATCCGTGCTCGATCAACGCGTCCCGCTTCTCGAAGCGCTCGCCACACAGTTTACAGACGAACTGCCCTTCCATCACTCCGGCGCGTATTCCTCGTGAATCCGATCCATCCGCGCGGCCATGACGAAGTCACTCTTGTGCAGGCCGTCGATCTTGTGGGTCCACATTTCAACTACTACTTCCCCCCATGAGAGGTGGAGGTCCGGATGGTGCCACTCCTCCTCTGCGAGTTCGCCGACCTCGTAGGTGAACTCTAGAGCGTCCCGGAAGTCCTCGAACGCGTAGGTCCCCTCCAGGTGGTGGTCCTCGATCACGTCCCAGACCTCCTCGTCGAGGTCCGTGAGATACTCCGCGTACTCGTCCTCGCCGAGTGGTTCGTCCTCGGAGGTGCACGCCTCGCACTCCTGGTCCGCGAGATCCTGTGCCATACCCGCTATAACGGGCCCGGTCGCTTGTAGCTTCGGCTCCCGTCAGGTCGATCAGCTCTCAGTCTCGGTCTCGGCCTCGCCGTCGTCCTCCTCCGGTCTGCTCGGCCACGTGACCCCTTCCATGAACGGGACGCCCATGCGCTGGGCCGAGCGGGCGATCATGTGTGCGCCCGTCGGCACCGTCAGGAAGAGAAAGAAGATGCCGATCAACGAGACGAGCCCTGCGCCGCCGGGGCCGAAATGGACGAATCCGGCGAGGAAGATGGCGGCGGTGCCGAGCGTCGTGGGTTTGCTCGTGGCGTGCATCCGGTTGTAGACGTTCGGGAACCGAAGCAAGCCGATGGTCCCGACGGTGAGGAAGAAACACCCGATGACGATCAGTGCAGTGATGACGACTGATTGAATAGTACTAACCATTATTCGATGATGTCCCCCTCCGTGACGAACTTCGCGACGCTGACGGTGGTGATGAAGCCGATGATCGCGAGCACGAGCGCTCCGGTGATGAAGAGGCTGCGCCCGGTCAAAAGCGCGAACAGCACGGCGATGGCGACGACGTTGGTCGCGATGGCGTCGATCCCGACCACCCGATCGGGAACCGTTGGTCCGAAGACCACCCGGTAGCCACACAACACACACAGCGCGCTGACCACCACCAATCCGGCACGGACCGCGAGGACGGCGAACTCGGGGCCGATCGTTTCACTGACCATCGCGATCACTCCCTGTGATGCTGATGTCCGGCGCCGGGGAGCCGGGCTCGAGCTCCTCGTCGAAGATCCGCAGCGCGTAGTCCTCCCACGTACGGATCGGCTCGACGACTGCTTCGGGGTCGCGTCCATCGATCACGTGGACGAACAGTGCGTTGTCCTCGGCGTCGTAGTCCTGGGTGATCGTCCCCGGCGTGATGGTGATGCTGTTGGCGATGGTCGTCACCCCGAGGTCGGTTCGGACGCGAAGCGGGATCAGGATGACCTCCGGCTCGATCCGCGTCCCCGGCGCGAGCACGCGGTAGGCGACGTCGACGTTCGCGACGACGACCTCCCGCGAGAACGTCAGGACGTACAACAGAACGTAGGGGATCGCGCGCAGCGTCCCCGTGAGGTCGATCCGGTCGTCGAACAGCCGCCGGAAGAGGAAGGCGATCGGCAGCCCGACGACGAGTCCCATGAGGAACTGCCCGAGGAGGGCCTCCGGCGTCGATCCGACCTCTCGGACGAACAGCCACAGGACGCCGAGGGCGACGCCGAGGACGGGCCACGCGCGGACGTTCATGTCCCACCACCTCCGGGCAGACCGACCGCATCGATGTAGGCACCGCGGTCGATCGCCGCCGTGGCGGCGGCATCGGCGAAGCGATAGATCGGATCGAACCCGACACCGATTCCGACGAGAACGGTGGCGAGACAGATCAACACGGCGACTTGGACGTTGTCGGGATCGGCCCCCGAGACGATCCTCGACTGTTGGCCCCAGAAGACGCCGTTCCAGACCCGAGTCGTGTACGCGATCGTCAGCACCGTCCCCGCGACCAGCAGGGCCGCCCCACTGACCGATCCCGCTCGAATGGCCACGTCGAAGACGAGCAGTTTCCCGAAGAAGCCCGATAGAGGGGGGATCCCGACGAGCGAGAGCGCGCCGATGAAGAACGCCCCCGCGAACGCCGGCGAGCGTGAGGCCATGCCACCCAGATCGCCGAGACGACTGGTGCTGACCGCGTCCCGGACCGCCTCGGTGGCGAGAAACAGCATGCCCTTCGCGACGGCGTGGTTGAGCGCGTAAACGAGGGCGGCCACGACGGCCAACCGGCGGATCGCCGGCGTCGTGGCCGACGCACCCACCGCCAGGGGGATGGTGATGAAGCCGATCTGGCTGATGCTGGAGTAGGCGAACACCCCTTCGAGGGAGTCGGCATCGAGCGCGCCGAGCCCGCCGACCACGACGCTCGCCGTCGCCAGGCAGAACAGGACGGGACCGTAGAACGAGAGCAGGGTGTCCCCGGCTCCCGGGATCGAGATCGACAGCCGCGTCGGCGCGAACACCGTGAAGTAGAGCCGGATGATCGCATACAGGCCGACCTTCTTGGTCACGCCGGCGAGCATCGCCGTCACCGGGAACGGCGACGCCCGATAGGCCGAGGGCACCCAAAACTGGAACGGGACCAGCCCCGCCTTGAGCGCGAACACCGAGAACAACAGCGCCGAGAGCCCCACGACGGGGCCGGTCTCGATCCCGAAGGCCGCCGGATCGGCGAGTCGGCGGGCCATGTCGGCCATGTTGAGCGTGCCGGTGACCGAGTAGAGCCCGCCGATCGCGAGCAGCATGACGGCGCTTCCGATCAGGTTCAACACGGTGTACCAGAGCGCGGCGCGGGTGTGTTTGCGCTGGCCGTAAAAGGAGACGAAGGCGTAGCTCGTCATCAGCATCACCTCGAACCAGACGAAGAGGTTGAACAGGTCGCCGGTGAGGAACGCGCCGGTGGCCCCGAGCACCAGACAGTGGAACAGCGGGTGATAGAACACGCGCTGGTTGGTCGGCGTCACCGAGCGCACCGAGACCGCAAGCGCCGCGACGCCGACGACGGCCACCATGCTCAACATGAACATCGAGAGGGCGTCCGCGACCAGCGTGATCCCGAACGGCGCGGGCCAGCCGCCGAGTTGATAGGTCATCACGGTCGCGTCCGGCGCGAGGACGACCCGCCATAGGAGCCCCGCGATCGTCCCGACGTACGCGAGCACGCCTGCGACGCTCAGGACGATCTGGGTGCCGAGACGGCGGCGGGTCGCGAGGGTGGCGACGACCGTGATCAGCACCACCAGCATCGGGGCGATCACGAGCTGATCGCTCATGGTCCCCTCTCGAAGGTCGTGAGATCGAGCGTGCGGTGCTCCTGATAGACGCGGTAGGTCAACACGAGTGCGAATGCGGTCATGGCGAAGCTGATGACGATGGCCGTCAGAACGAGCGCTTGGACGAGCGGGTCGGTGGTCTGGGGGACGTGTTCGCCGTGGCCGGCGAGGACGGGGACGCTGTCGGCGGAGGCCTCGACGATCCCGCCCATCGTCATGAGATAGACGTTTGCGGCCTGGCTGAGGATCGTGAGTCCCCAAACCACGCGGACGACGTCACGCCGGAGCAACAGGAACGTCCCCACTGCGAACAGGACGCCGAGCACCGACGCGAGCGCGAACGCGGTCATTCCGCTCCCACCACCGATAACACCGTGAGAAAGCTCCCGACGACCACGAGAAAGACCCCCAGATCGAACACCAGCGCGCTCGCGAGTTCGATCTCGTGGTAGATCGGGACGTGATGCAGGATCACGTACGTCTGTGAGAGGAACTGCAGGTCGAACAGCAGGGGGACGAGCCCGCCGCCGACCGCGATGAGCAGTCCAAGCACGAACGTTCGCCGGTAGGCGACGACGATGGGGTCCTCGAAGACGTTCTCGGCGGGTTCGATGTCGTGGCCGAGCACCCGGGGGAAGTCGAGCCCGTAGGCGATGTAGATCAGCGCGAACGCCGTCGTGGTGAGCACGCCCCCGATGAACCCGCCGCCCGGCAGGTTGTGCCCCTGCAGGAACAGCGAGATCGAGACGAGGAGGATGATCGGGACGACCACCCGCGCCGTCGTTCGCATGATGATCGTCGTCACTGGGCCTCACCTCGGTCGCGCATGGTCATAAGCACCAGCACGGAGACGGCGGCGATCGTGATCACCGTGATCTCGCCGAGCGTGTCGAACCCGCGAAAGTCGACGAGGATCACGTTCACCACGTTGGTGCCGCCTCCACCGGGGACCGCCTGTTCGGTGAAGTACCGCGCGATCGAGTCGCCACCTCCGGGTGGCGTGCGCGTCGTGAGCAGGACCGTGAGAAACACCGTTGTGCCGACGACGACCGAGAGCGCCCCGTCCCTGATCGCGGGCCCCATCTCGATGTCGCCGTAGTACTCCGGGATCTCCTCGAGGACCAGCAGGAAGATGAGCAACAGGAGCGTCTCGACGACGAGCTGGGTCAACGCGAGGTCCGGCCCGCTCGAGAGGATGTAGAAGATGGCGACCATGATGCCGAGCAACGAGACCATGAGCACGCCAGCGATGTGCGAGGATGCACGGATCACCGCGAGAGCAACGAGGACCGCGACGGCCAGCACCAGAACGATCGGTGCCGATATTCCGATCCCGTCATAAGCCGGCACCGACACACGGGTCGCGGCGTAGCCGGCAAGCGCGAGCGCGCTCGTCGCACCCAGGATCCACGTCACCGCCGTTCGGAGCAGGCCGTTCTGGATCCAGGGGATCAACCGGTCGCTGCCGACGCCGAGAGTCGCGATACCGGCGTCGTACCACCAGTTCGCGCGCAGCATCCGCACCGACAGCACCGCCCGGACGGCGTCCCGGACGGTGTCGTAAAACGGGTAGGCCGCCCCGCCCAGACCGATCGCGACGATGGACATCCAGACGGGCGGAGAGAGCGCGGTCGGTAGGCCGGCATGCATCTCGTGGGCTTCGAGCGCGGTCGGCCCGACGGCCGACCCGACGAAGGCGTCGACGGCCGTCTGGGGTGCGATCCCGACGAGGGCGGCCAGACTCGCGAGCACGACCGGCGGTATCAGAAGCGTCGGCGGCGGCCGATGGACGGTGCCCAGTCCCTCCGGACGGTCGCCGAAGAACAGCGCCAGAAATCGAAGCGAGTACAGGACGGTGAAGACGCTCGCGAACACCGCGACGACGGGATAGAGCCAGGCGAGTCCGCCGAAAGCGTGGCCGGTCTCGTAGGCCGCCTCGAACAGCAGTTCCTTCGAGTAGAAGCCGTTGAACGGCGGGATGCCGGCCATGCCGAGCGCCGCGACCATGGTCACGATGGCGGTCACCGGGAGATCCCGGCGAAGCCCGCCCAACTCGCTGATCCGGCGGGTCCCGACCTCGTGGGCGACGATCCCGGCGACGAGAAACAGCGAGGCCTTGAACAGCGCGTGGTTCAGCAGGTGGAAGACGCCGGCTTCCGCGCCGTACGGGACGGTGAAGCCGAACCCCGCGATCATCAGCCCGAGGTGGCTCGCCGTCGAGTACGCGAGCAGCTCCTTGATGTCCGCGGAGGCGACCGCGAGAACGGCGGTGACGGCCATCGTCACGAGCCCGAGGGTCGCGAACAGCACCAGCCACTCGGGGCTCTCGAACAGCGGCCGGACGCGTCCGACGAGGTAGACGCCGACCTTCACCATCGTCGCCGAGTGGAGAAAGGCCGATACCGGGGTGGGCGCCTCCATCGCGTTGGGCAGCCAGAAGTGAAGCGGGACCTGTGCTGACTTCGAGGCCGCCCCGACCGCCAGCAGGAGCAGAGCGGGAACGAACAGTCCGGCATCGCGAAGCGCCGCCCGCATCGCGTCGGCGTTCTCGATCATCGCCACCAGCGAGAACGTCTCGGTCCCGAGGGCATTGCCCGATGCGACGACCAGCGCCAGGAAGCCACACAGCAGGAACAGTCCGCCGACGACCGTGACGAACATCGCCATCCGTGCGGCGTAGCGTGCGGAGGCATCCTCGGTGTGGTGGCCGATCAGGAGGTACGAACAGATGCTCGTCAGCTCCCAGAAGACGAACAGCGCGATCAGGTCCGCCGACAGCGCCACCCCGAGGATAGAGCCCATGAACGCGAGCAGCGCCGCGTAGTACCGGACCTGGCCGGGTTCGCCGTGCATGTAGCCCACCGAGTAGGCGAAGACGAGCGCGCCGATGCCGCTTGCGAGCAGCGCGAACAGCAGCGCCCAGTCGTCGACGTGGAAGCGAACCGCGACGTCGAGGGTCGGGATCCACGGCATCGAGACGGTCGTCGAGGAGCCGATCTGGGTCGCCAGAAACGCGAAACAAACGAGCGCGACGGCCGCGCCGGCGTAGCCGGTGCGCTCGCCGAGCGCCCGGTGGAGAAACGGAACGCAGACGGCGGCGAGGAAGGGCAGACAGACGACGAGAGCCGTCACCTCCGCGCCCACGGAAAAAGCCATACACCACCCTGACGGTCGGCGCGTCTTAGCTATTGTCCATTCAAACGAAACCGCAGCCACACGAGCCAGACCCGCAGGTTCTTTTCGTGTCCGTTCGTGCATTCGGTATGCTACCGAACGAAACCGTCGGCGACGCCTACACGAGCGGGTTCGGGTGGGACGTGCTGGAGGGGCTCGTCGACGTCGGCAACCGAATGGCCGGCCAGGCCGGCGAGACCGAGGGGGCACGCGTGATCGCCGATGCCTTCGCGGACGCCGGGGCGAGCGAAGTGGGGATCGAGGAGTTCGAGATCCCGGGCTGGTGGCGTGGTCGGGCCGTTCTAGACGTCGATCGGACCTACGACGCCGACCACGAAGTCATCGCGCTTCCCGGCACTCCCGGGGGCACCGTCGAGGCGCCGATCGTCGACGTGGGCTACGGCTCGTTGTCGGAGTTCCAGAGGGCGGACGTCGAGGGAGCCATCGCGATGGCTTCGAGCGAATCGCCGCCCGATTCGGAGCGGTGGCTCCACCGCATGGAGAAGTACGCGGCGGCGGCCGACGCCGGCGCGGTCGGGTTCGTCTTCCGCAACCACCTCGAGGGCTGTCTGCCCGCGACCGGCGAGGTCGGCTATCACGATCGCCCGGGCCCGATCCCCGCGGTCGGCGTCTCGAAGGAGGCCGGCGAGCGTCTCCTGCGGGCGGACGACCCCCACGGGACGCTCGCGGTGTCGGCGCGCAACGAGCCGACGGAGTCGCGCACCGTCGAGGCGGTCGTCGGCCCCGACACCGAGGAGGAGGTGCTCGTGACGGCCCACGTCGACGCCCACGACATCGCGGAGGGCGCGATGGACAACGGCGCGGGCTGTGCGGTCGTCGCGGAGACGGGACGCCTGCTCACGAGCGTTGGCCTCGACACGCGCGTACGCCTGCTCGCGTTCGGCAGCGAGGAGATCGGGCTCTACGGGGCCTATCAGTGGGCGGGGACGCACGACCTCGATCGTGTGAAGTGCGTTCTGAACGTCGACGGCGCGGGCACCTCGCGCACCCTTCGAGTGGGTACCAACGGATCGGCCGCTCTCGCCGACCTCTTCGAGGACGTGGGCAGCGAGTTCGACGCGCCGGTCGAGACGAGCGACACGATCAGCCCCCACGGCGACCAGTGGGCGTTCGTCCAGGAGGGCGTTCCCGGAGCCATCGTCGGCTCGGTCTCGGAGGGGTCCGGTAGGGGGTGGGGCCACACCCACGCCGACACGCTCGACAAGCTCGACAGCCGCGACCTGCGTGCGATCTCGATCCAGATCGCCGCCGCCGCCCGCGAGGCCGCGAGCGACGACCGGACGTTCGAGCGCCGCTCGCGCGAGGAGATCCGGTCGTCGCTCGCGGCGGGCTACGAGCGCGAACTCAAGCGCGGCGGGCGCTGGCCGTATTAATGCACGCTTTCGATAGGAGCATATAACCCTGTGGCGGGCGAATCGCAGTCCATGCGGACCGAACACGCCCTCCACGCCGGCGACGCCAGGGACCTCGCGCTCGCCGACGACTCGGTCGAACTCGTCGTCACCTCGCCCCCGTACCCGATGATCGAGATGTGGGACGAGACGTTCGCGAGCCTCGATCCCGGGATCGACGAGGCGCTCGAAGCCGGTGACGACGACCGGGCGTTCGAGTCGATGCATCGGGTCCTCGACGAGGTGTGGGACGAACTCGATCGCGTGCTGTGCGATGGGGGTATCGCCTGCATCAACGTCGGCGACGCCACCCGCACGGTCGAGCACACCTTCCAGACCTACCCGAACCACGTCAGAGTCACCGGGGCGTTTCGCGACCGCGGGTTCGTCTCGCTTCCGGGGATCCTCTGGCGGAAACCGACCAACAGCGCCGCGAAGTTCATGGGCTCGGGGATGGTTCCGACCAACGCCTATCCCACCCTCGAACACGAACACGTGCTGGTGTTCCGGAAGGGCGGTCCCCGGAGCTTCGAACCACATTCCGAGCAACGCTACGAGAGCGCGTACTTCTGGGAGGAACGAAACCGCTGGTTCTCCGATCTGTGGTCGGACATCAGGGGCACCGATCAGCGACTCGACGCCGAGATCCGCGAACGATCGGGGGCCTACCCCTTCGAGCTGCCCTACAGGCTGATCAACATGTTCTCGATCCGCGGTGATACGGTCTGTGATCCGTTCTGGGGGACCGGAACGACGACGCTGGCGGCGATGGTCGCCGGCCGGGACTCGGTCGGCTACGAGCTCGATTCCGGGCTGATCGAGGCGTTCTCCGAGCGGTTGAACGATCTTCCGGCGTTCTCGGAACGGATCGCGGAGACGCGACTCGCGGACCACGAGGCGTTCGTCGAGCGCGTCGGTCCCGAAGAGCTCTCCTACGAGGCCGAACACTACGACGTTCCGGTGCGAACGAAACAGGAGCGCCGGATACGGCTGTACGCCGTCGAGAGCGTCGAGCCGACCGACGCGGGCTACGCCGTCGAACACCGGCCGTTCGAGAAATAGCGCCGCCCGGACGGCGTTCGCACTCCCGTCATCCATCGCCCTCTCGAGAGTTCCGCTCGTACCCACGATCGGCGGTGGCAGGCTAACGTTTTTCTAGCGGGTAACCGTAGGGGGGGTATGAAGTTCGTTATCGTCGGGTACGGACGTGTCGGGATGCGGACCGCACGGGTCCTGAACGAGGAGGGCCATGCGGTCGCCATCGTCGACAACGACCACGACAAGGCCGAACGCGCCCGGAAGGCCGGTTTCGACGTCGTCGAGGGCGACGGGAGCGACGAGGCCGTCCTCGACTCGGCGGGTATCGGAACCGCCGACGCGATCGCGGGCCTGACCGGCGATCTGAACGTCAACTTCGCGGCGTGCATGGTCGGCAAACACCACGGCTGTCGAACCGTGCTTCGCATCGACACCGACTACCGCGAGGACATCTACAAGAAGTACGCCGACGACGTCGACGAGATCGTCTACCCGGAACGGCTCGGCGCGGCCGGGGCCAAAACCGCCATGCTCGGCGGGGACTTCAACCTGGTCGCCGACCTCACCGAACGCCTCCAGCTCACCACGGTCACCGTTCGGGACGGATCGCCCGCACTCGGAAAGCGCATCAGCGAGATCGACCTCCCCGAGGGCGCACGCATCTACGCACACGGTGCGAACCACGAGGCGATGACGATCCCGCTTCCGCGAACCACGATCGACGCCGGCGATCAGGTCGCCGTCATCGTCGAACAGGAAAGCGTCGAAGGGGTCAGGGCGGCGCTCCTCGG
>CAYVQH010000069.1:0-9720 GCA_964454105.1 uncultured Halobacteriales archaeon
AGCACCGAGAGCTGCTTCTCCTCGCCCTTCTTCAGGCGCTCGACCGCGCCGATGATCGGCGTGCCGGTGACGTGCCAGGCGATCGGGAACAGCACGTCGTCGCCCTGCTGGCGGCGATAGCGGGCGTAGACGTCCGGGACGGTGTAGGTGCGCGCGTGCCCGATGTGCATCCCGCCGCTTGGATACGGGTACGGCACCGTGACGAAGGTCGTCTCCCCGTCGCCTGCGGGATCGGCCTCGTAGCGACCCCCTTCGGCCCATCGCTCGCGCCACCGCTCCTCGAGCGCCTGCGGGTCGTAGTCCATACCGGTTTTTCAGCCGGGGGGCTGAAAAGCACATCCATACCCGACGCTCGCCGGCCCAGCCGCGGCGCGACCGACTTGATCGCGGTGCGCGATCGCCACACGACTTACCGCTGCAAGTGCAAGCGTGGTTCTTGTACTCTTGTGAAATCTAAGCTGAGACATCTCATCAATATGATTCGAACGAGGAACTAACCAACTATGAGCGCGAAAATCAACGGATCAGTTAGATAATGGACGGATCCGACACGAGACGCGGAACGGGGAGATCCAGCGAGGACGGGGGGATCAGCAGGCGGAACCTCCTGCAGGCGTCGGGAGTGCTCGGAGCGAGCGCGCTCGCTGGCTGTACCGAGACCGGGGTCCTCGGAGGGACCGCCGCGGCGTTCGACGAGAAGTCGTTCATCGTGGGCTACCAGCCCTTCTACACCGAGTCGTGGTCGGCGCTCGTGATCCGACACGCCGGCCTCGCCGAGAAACACCTCCCCGACGGCTACTCGGTCGGGAGCTGGGAGGTCGCCCTTCAGGGGGCGGTCATCGGCAACAAGATGATCTCCACCCAGAACGACATCGGCTACACCGGCGACATGCCGTCGATCACCGCGATCGCCAACCAGGAGACGCCGATCGATCTGGTCGCCATGGCGGGGTTCTCACAGGGCCAACAGTGTAACCTCTGTTTCGTCCCGACCGGTTCGGAAGTCAGCGAACCGGCGGACCTCGACGGTCGGGAGGTCGGCGTCACGACCGGCAGCTGTACCCACCGATTCATCCTGCAGGTCATGGAACAGGAGGGGATCCAACCGAACCTCTCTGATCAGGGGATGGCGACGATCACGACGAACATCCGGGAAGGCAACATCCCGGTCGGCGTCGGCTGGGAGCCCGCCGTCGCCCGGTCGGTCATCCAGCAGGACGCGGCGAAGTACGCCTTCACGGGCGCGGAGTACGACCTCTACGACGCCGCCGGCCTGCTCATGCTGGACTCGCTGGTCGAGGACCACCCCGAGGCCGCGAAGGGCTGGCTGAAGGCCGAACTCGAGGCCAAACACATCATGGCCACCGACCCCGAGCGGACGATGGACCTCATCTCACAGGAGGGGCAGTTGCGCGCCTACGATCGCGACACGCTGCGTGCGGCCCTTTACGAGAACCTCGACGTCAGCTCCGGCGTCGAGCGGATGCTGTTCTACACCGACTACGAGGCCGTCGACCCGGCGAACCGCCTGATGAAGGAGCGGGCTCCCGAGTTTCTCTACGAGAACCAGGAGGTCATCCCGCGGCTCCCGCCCGCGGAGCGATACCGAACGGGTCCCCTGCATGAGGCCGTCGACGAACTCCGAGGCGAGGTCGAGTGGAACCCGCTACGGAGGGCCGAACAATGAGTACCATCGAACGGGCCCAGCGACGGTTCAGCGACGGCAGCATCCCCCTGTTCACGAAGCGGATCCGACAGGCGCTGTCGGTGGTCCTGTTCTTCGCCCTGTGGGCGGCGCTCGTCCGCCTCGAGGTGCTCGGGTTCGGACGGTTCGTCGGTCCCGGGCCGGCGCTGTCGACGTTTCTGTCGGCGCTTCTGGGCGCGCCGATGACCGGAAGCGGGGCGACGATCTACCAGCATGCGGCCCTCTCGACGATGCGGGTCGCCGTCGCGATAGGAATCGCCACGGTGTTTGCCATCCCGCTCGGACTGGCCATCGGCGCGCGCCGCCGGTGGGAGGACGCCCTGCTTCCCGCTCTGGAGATCTTCCGACCGGTCCCGCCGGTCGCGTGGGTCCCCATCGCGCTGTTGTTGTTGCCGACGTTCCGAAGCGGCGTGATCTTCGTCGTGTTCGTCGGGGCCTTCTTCCCGATCCTCATCAACACCATCGAGGGCGTCGGCACCGTCGACGAGGAGTACGTCCGCGCGGCAGAGAGTCTGGGTGCGGACTCCCGATCGGTGTTTCGCCACGTGATCGTCCCGGCGACCCTGCCCTCGATCATCACGGGCGTCTCGACCGGCGTCGGCATCGCGTGGATCACGGTCGTCGCCGCCGAGATGATCGCCGGCGGGATCGGGATCGGCTACATCATCTTCCAGGCCTACCGTCTGCTCCAGACCGACGTCGTCGCCGTCGGGATGATCGCCATCGGCATCCTGGGGTATGCGTCGGCGGCGGTCGTCTATCGGATCGGCAACCGGCTGACCCGATGGCAGGAGATCGACTGAGCCACGAACCACCACATCACTACTACCCATGAGCAAATACGAATCCACCACGGACGACTCGACGATCGCGGAATCGACTCCCGAGAAGACCGGCGCAATAGACATCGATAACCTCACGAAGATATACGACCCCGAGGGCGAGCACGTCGTCGCCGTCGACGACATGGACCTCCACATCGAGGCCGAGGAGTTCGTCGCGCTGCTCGGACCTTCCGGCTGTGGAAAGAGTACCGTCATGAACTGCATCGCCGGCTATCTCGACCCCACCGAGGGCGACGTGATCGTCGACGGCGATCGGGTCACCGGTCCCAGCGCGAAACGCGGCGTGGTCTTCCAGGAGAACCGGCTGTTCCCCTGGAAGACGATCCAGGAGAACGTCGAGTTCGGCCCGCGGATGCGAAACGGCATCGAGGAGGGTCGTGCCCGGAGCATCCTCGACGAGATGGGTCTCGACGGGTTCGAGGACGCCTACCCGTCGGGGCTATCGGGCGGGATGCAACAGCGCGCGGAACTCGCACGCCTGCTCGCGAACGACCCCGACATCATGCTGATGGACGAGCCCTTCAGCGCGCTCGACGCGCTGACCAAGGAGATCATGCAGAAGAAGCTGATCGAGGTCTGGGAGCGCGACAACCGGACGGTGCTCTTCATCACCCACGACGTCGAGGAGGCCATCCTGCTGGCAGACCGCGTGGTCGTCATGACCGCCCGGCCCGGCCAGGTCAAGGACGTCATCGACGTCGACCTCGATCGCCCGCGTGATCCCGAGGTCGTCACCACCGACCGGTTCACCGAACTGCGCGAACGGGCGCTCTCGGTGATCCGCGAGGAGGCCCAGCGCGCGCTCGAACAGGCGGAGGGGGCCTGATGGAGGGTCGTCGACGCCTCGTTCGAGCGGCGTCCGTCCTCGCGGTCCCGATCCTGTGGTTCGTCGCCACCCGGACCGGCCTCATCGCCGGACTGCCGACGCCCATGGCAGTCGCGACCTCGTTCGTCGAGGAGTTCTACCGCCAGGACTTCTGGATCTCGGTGGTCCGCAGCACCGTCCGCGTGCTGATCTCGTTCGTCCTCGCGGCGGCCATCGCCATCCCGCTGGGGCTTGCCATCGGCCAGTACACCGTCTTCTCCGACCTGACGTTCCCAGCCCTGGAGATGCTGCGTCCGATCCCGCCGATCGCGTGGATCCCCTTCACGATCCTCGTGCTGCCGGCCTCGGAACTCTCGATCATGTTCATCACCTTCCTCGGGGCCTTCTTCCCGATCCTGCTCAACACCATCCAAGGTGCACGCGGCGTCGAAGTGGAGTACTCCCGGGCCGCCGAGTCGCTGGGGGCTACTCCCTTCCAGCGGTTTCGCCACGTGGTCTATCCGAGCGCGCTGCCGGCGATCCACGCCGGCATGATCGTCGGAATGGGTCTGGCATGGGTCAACCTCATCGCCGGCGAGATGGTCGCCGGCGGCACCGGCCTCGGATTCCTGACCTGGTCGGCCTACACGAGCGGGTCGTACGCCACCATCATCGTCGGCATCATCACCATCGGCGTGCTGGGGGCAGTCTCCTCGGCGCTGGTGCGGCTGTTCGCCAACTGGCAGATCGGCTGGCGGGAGGTCGAGGCGACGTGAGCCATTCCCGATCCTTACCGCGGCCCGCCGCCCGGAGCGCCGCGTCGCTCGTTCCGGTTTCTGGGTTCGCCCTCGCACTCGCGGCCCTTGTGTATCGGACGCCGATCCGGGGCCCGCTGTACCAGCCGACCCTCCTGCCGAGTCGGGTCCCCCTCGAAGTCGCCGGAGCCGACCCCCTCGTGGTCGTCGCGTCGATCGGGATCGGGCAGAACTGGCTGTACGTGACGGGGCTCTCGGCGACGCTGCTCACCGCCGGTCTCCTTCTCGCGCTCGTCGGCTCCCGCCTCGGGACGATCCTGGGTGCCGTCCTCGCCAGCGGGGCGGCCGGGACCGTGATGCGCGTCTCGGGTTGTCACTGTGGGGCCGGCTCGACGGTCCATCTCTGGGAACTGCTCGTCTAGTAGAAGAGGTTCGGCAGGGCGAGCGCGATGCCGTTGGTCCACCCGAAGCCGTACTGCAGGGGGTACTCCCCGCCGGCTCCCTCGCCAGCACCGCCGGTCACGTCGTACTTCTCGAGCATCCGGCCGGTCCGCTCGAAGACGTCCCGATTGAGGTCGAGCCAGCGGCCGGCGATCTGCGTCGCGAGGCGCTCGTAGCCGTAGCCCGCGAGCCCCACGACGGCCATCCACTGCAGCGGCGCCCATCCGTTGGGCGAGTCCCACTGCTGGCCGGACTCGGTCAGCGTGGTCACGAGTCCGCCCGGTCGCAGGAACCGTTCCTCGAGCGTCGAGGCGACCGCCGCCGCCTGCTGCTCGCTGGCCATGCCGGTGAACAGCGGCATCGCGCCCGCGAGCGTCCACGCGTCGGTCCGTTCGCCCTCGACCCAGGCGTGATCGAAGTAGAACCCCGCCTCGGCGTTCCAACAGTATCGATCGACCAGCTCCCGGCGTTCGGCGGCCCGGCGGCGGTACTCGTCGGCCCGGTCGTCGTTGCCCGCCCGCTCGTGCCAGCCCGCGAGCGACCACTCCATTCCGTAGAGAAAGGCGTTCAGGTCGATCGGAATCAGATCCGTCGTCCGCACCGTCTCGATGCCCTCGCCCGCGAACCAGCGGCTGCTGAAGTCCCAGCCCGACTCGCAGGCCGCCCGGACGTCCCGATACAGCTTCTCGGAGTCCCGGTCGGCGCGTTCGGCGAGTTCGACGTCCTCGCGGTAGGACTCGACGCGGGGACGGGCCTCGTCGTCCCAGTAGCGGTTGAGAACGCCGTCGTCGAACCCGACCGCCCGCCGGTGGCTCTCGCCCTCCCCGAGGTCCTCCTCGCCGTCCATCCAGAACTCGTACTCGCTCTCCAGTGCGGGGAGGTACTCGAGGACGGCCTCGGGTCCGCGTTGCGTGGCGAGGAGGTCGAGCAGGCGGTGGTACAGCGGCGGGTTCGACCGGCTGGTGTAGTAGACCCGCCCGCCGTTGGGGATGGACCCGAAGCGCTCGATCAGCGAGGCGAAGTTGGCCGCGAGCTCGTCGAGCAGATCGAGGCGATCGGTGACGGCGAGGCCCTCGGCGACGAAGTAGCTGTCCCAGTAGTAGGTCTCCCGAAATCGCCCCCCGGGGATGACGCTCCGGTGTGGCAGCGGGATGATCGTCTCGCCGTCCCGCGTGTCGACCGGGTCTCGGATGAGATGGTCCCACAGGCTGTCGATGTACCACTCCATCGAGACGGTCGAGGAGTCCACCCCCGTGACCGGGTCCTCCGGGAGGACGAAGTGCTCCGTGATGAACCGCTCGAGGTCGTCGTCGTCCTCCTGCTCGAAGCGCTCGTGTATCTCGTCGGGATCCATGGCGGGCACGCAGTCGACGAGCGTCTTCGAGTCCGGAAAGACCCCGTCGCGCTGGACCATCTCGAAGAGAGGACCGTCTAACTGTGGATAGGGAGCATGAGATGGCATGGTCGGAATTAATGTCCGGAACGTCCTTGTGTCTACCGACTCGTTCGTCCCTGATCGATCGAGAGGGTCCCCGGATCAGTCGTCGGCGAGCGCTCCCTTCATCGTGAAGTGATCGACCGCGTCGGTCACCGGCAGCGCTCGCAGTTCGCCGTCCTCGTCGCGGTAGTCGTAGGCCGCGTCGGCGGGTTCGAACCCGCCGAACACCCGGATACGCTGGTCCTCGTCGGTCGGCGCGAACGCCTCCCAGCCCTCGCGGTCGAACGCCACCCTGACCTCCCTGCCGTCGCGTTTCGCGCTCCGGGCCGGATAGCGCTCGCCCTCCCGGGTCAGCGCGTAGAAGCTCCCCTCGTCGATCGTCTCCGCCCGGTCGGGCATCGGCAGTCGAGCGACGAACCCGTCGTCGAGCCACGAGCTGTCGGTCGTCTCGCCGACGTCGGCGTCGACCCGCAGGACGCGTTTCTCCAGAATGGGGTGGACGCGTCCGCGGTCCTCGACGTACTCCATGACGGCCGGCCCGAGGCTCGTCTCGATCTCCCTGAGGACCTCGTTGTCCCGGAACGACTCGTAGCCCAGCGCCGTCTCCTTGACGTAGCCCGTCGTTCCGACGGTGTAGCTCCCCTCGGGGTCGAGCTTCTCGCCTCCGACGTAGACCTCGCCGACCTCCGGTTCGTCGTGGCCGCTCCACTCGTAGCTCAGGCCGCCGACCTGCTGGCGCTGGCGCGCGCCGAAGGGGTCCTCGGGGAGGTAGTCGATCCGGCCCTCCAGCGCCTCGCGGATCTGCTGGCCGGTCGCCTCGAAGGCCATCAGCGTGTCGGTGAACGGCATGACCCGAAGGACGTCCCTCGCGGTGAGCGTCCCCGGCCCGTAGGTGTCGTCGGTGCGGATCCGCCCGGCGGTCTGGAGCGCGACGTCGGCGTCCGTCGTCTCGCGGATCGCGTCGGTGATCAGGTTGCCCAGCCGGGTTTCGCGGCCGTTGATGGCGGTCCCGTCGGCGTCGAGTTCGAGCGCCGTCTCGCCGATCTCCCTCGTGAACTGCTCGTGGAGGTCGGCGTACTGAACCCGCATCCGGGCGTCGAAGGCCGGATCGGGCTCGACCGTCTCGTCGAGGTCGATGCGCTCCCACTCGACGAGTTCGCCCTCAGAGTCCAGCGTCATCACGCCCAGATGGGCGTAGGCGTAGCCGATCTCGCTGATCACCGTTCCCTCGTGGATCTCGGCCTCGTCGAAGGTGATGTGTGAATGCGAGCCGAAGATCGCGTCCAGCCCGTCGACCGCCTCGGCGATCTCGTAGTGGGTGTCGTGGGCGACGTGGGAGGCGAGTGCGATCACGTCGGCACCCTCCTCGGTGAGGGTTTCGACCATCTCCTTCGAGGTCTCGACGGGGTCGCGCGCCTCGTACTCCTTGGGATAGTCGGTGATGTTGTGAAAGCCCCTGACGACGACGTTGAACACGCCGAGGGTGATTCCACCCACGTCGATCGTCTTCCAGCGCTCGGTTCCCGGGATCGGATCGCCCTCCGGGGTCGAGAGCGCGGAGTTGAGCCACGGAAACTCGCTCGACTCGAAGCGCTCGATCGCCGTCTCGACGCCGAAGTCGAAGTCGTGATTGCCCACGCCCGCGGCGGCGATGTCCATCTCGTTCATGAACGCCACGTTGTGGGTCCCCTTCGTGAAAAACGAGATCGGCGAGGAGCCCAGTTCGTCGCCGCTTGAGAGGAAGACGGCGTCGTCGTTGGCGGCGAGCACCTCGTCGATGACCGTCCGGTAGCGCGCGATGTTCGGCCCGTCGAGCCGGCCGATCCCGCTGTGAGTGTGCAGGTCGTGGACGATTGTGACGGTGTCCTCGTCGCCCGAACTCGCGGTGGCGCGTCCCGCGAGTGCCGTCCCCGCGAGGCCGGCGGCCGACGCGGCGAGCACTCGTCGTCGGCTGGTTCGCCCGCGATCGCGCACCGTGCTGCGCTCGCGTGCGGGCTCGCCGCGTCTCGCCGGCCCACCTCGTCCGCATTCACGATCGTGAGTCATACCTCCGATACGGCGGGGAGCTACTAGTATCTGGTACTTTCACCCTCCTCGACGTGGCCGCGACGTCCCGCCGGGAACCGGCTCCGACCGGCGCCGATCGCGGCCCTAGTCGAGGACGTGTTCGGTGTCGTACGAGCCGAGCCAGCGCACCCACCCCTTCTCGGCGATCTCCTCGACGCGAGCGAAGGCCCGCTCGGTCCGTCCCTCGTACATGCCGGCCTCGCAGTCGATGTGAAAGAGGTAATCGCCCAGCCGCTCGCCGCTCGGACGCGATTCGACCCGCGAGAGGTTGATGTCCTCCTCGGCGAAGGCCTCCAGCAGTTCGAGCAGGAGTCCGGGATAGTTCATGCTCGGGTAGACGATGAACGACGACTTCCCGCCGGCCGCCGAGCGCTCGTCGGTCGGGGAGACGACGAGAAACCGGGTGGCGTTCGAGTCCTGGTCCTGGACGTCCTCAGCGAGGACCTGCAGCCCCTCGCCGGCGGTCTCCGGGTGGCCGATCGCCGCGACCGAGGAGTCGCTACGGGCGCGTTCGACCCCGCGGGCGGTGCTGGTGACCGACTCCAGGGTGGCGTCGGGGTACTCCCGATTGAGGAACCCCCGACACTGTGCGAGCGCCTGTGAGTGGCTCGCGACGGTCGTAAAGTCCTCGTTCTGTGCGAGCAGCGCATGGCGGATCGGCGTGACGACCTCCTTTACCACGCCGACCTCGTAGTCGGCGAGCGCGTCGAGGCTCTCGGTGACGCTGCCCTCGATGCTGTTCTCGATGGGGATCACGCCCCGGTCGGCTGTGCCGGTCGCGACCGCCTCGACGATGCCGGTCACCGACTCGCGGAAGTCGACCTCGCTCGCGATGGCGTTCGCTGCCCGGTGTGAGTAGGTTCCGGCCGGTCCCAGCGTGACAGCTCTCATCAAAATCGGGTTTCGCGCTCATCGTCAAAAGGCCTCGGGTGCCGAGCACGCGCACCGACCGCGCGCCGAGCGTCGACCCGCGCTCACGTCCTCGATGGGGTGGGGCGCTCGTACGCCCTCTCGTCCCGTCCTCAGCGGTTCAGCGTGTGGATCGCCCGGTCCATCGCGTTCTCGGCGGCCTCCTGGACCGCCTCGGCGAGCGTGGGGTGGGTGTGGACCGCCGCCGCGACGTCCTCGACGGTCGCCCCCAACTCGATCGCCAGCGTGATCTCGGCGATCAGTTCGGATGCGTCGGGTCCGACGACCTGGCCCCCGAGGACGAACCCGTCCTCCCCGTCGGCGACGATCCGGACGAACCCGTCGGTGTGGCCGGTCGTCAGCGCCCGCCCGCTCGCCCGGAACGGCATCTGGCCGACCACGGGCGAGAACCCGCTTTCCTCGGCCTCCTCGCGGGTCATTCCGACGGTGCCGATCTCCGGTTCGGTGAACACGGCCGCCGGCACCGCCTGGTAGTCCAGCGCGCTCGGCTCGCCCGCGATCACCTCGGCGGCGACCCGTCCCTCCTTCATGCCCTTGTGTGCGAGCATCGGCTCGCCGGCGACGTCGCCGACCGCGAAGACGTGCTCCAGATCCGTCCGCGCGCGGTCGTCGGTCGCGAGAAAGCCGTCATCGTCGGGTTCGATTCCGATCGCCTCGAGGTTGAGCGTCCCGGTCACGGGCTGGCGGCCGACGGCCACGAGCGCCTTCTCGCAGTCGTAGCTCGTCTCCTCGCC
>CAYVQH010000070.1:0-9567 GCA_964454105.1 uncultured Halobacteriales archaeon
GAAAACGCGAGTCCTACGGCGCCGGCGCCACCGGAGACGCACGCGCCGACGGCGGGACGTCCTCCGAACCCGATCCGGCGGGGGGAGGTGACGATCCCGCCCGCATCGAGGAGGGCGAGGGCGGCTACGCGGTCGATCGATTCCCGAGCGATCACACGGGCGGCGCGGACCACGACCACGACGACCACCACGGCGGCCCGCCCGCTGACGGGTGGGAGCGGCGGAAACCCTGGGAGGAGAGCACCTGGCTGATGCTCGTGCCGATCACCGTCATCGCGCTCGGCGCGATCGTCCTCGGGGTGATCCCCGGCCGGGCGGTGTTCCTCGAGCTGATCGTCTACATCGTCGAGGGCGTCACCGGTGAGGTGGTGCCATGAGCGTCGCGACCGACCTGCTCGCGTCGGTGCCGCCCGCGGTGCCGGTCCTGCTCGTCGCGCTCGTCGCGGGGTTCCTCGACCGGCGCGTGAGCTACGCGCTCGGCGCGCTGGCGACCACCTACGTCTTCGTCGTCTCGTTGGTCGTCCCCTCCGGCGAGTACCTCCCGACGATGTTCCTCGGCTTCGAGGCCCAGCCGTACGTCGTCGACGACTTCTCGCGGCTACTGGGGCTCGCCTTCGGCTTCCTCGGCACCGCCGCGATGGCCTACGCCGCCTCGAGCGGCCTCCCGAGGACGACGCTGGCGCTCGTGCTGTCGTACGTCGGCTCGGTCGCGGGCGTGATCTTCGCCGGCGACTGGCTCACCCTGCTGTTCTTCTGGGAGCTGATGGCCGTCACCAGCACGTTCGTCGTCTGGGCCTACGGCGGCGACGCGGTACGGGCGGGCTTTCGTTACGCCATCGCCCACGGGACCGGCGGCGTGCTCGTGCTCTGGGCGGTCGCCTGGCACTACGTCGAGGTCGGCACCCTCATCATCGGCGAGGGGAGCGCGGGGATCGCCCCCGGCGCACCGGCCCTGCTCGCCGCCCTCGGAATGGGGATCAACTGCGCGTTCATCGGGCTGCACACCTGGCTGCCCGACACCTACAAACGCCCCCACATCGCCGCCTCGGTCTTCCTCTCGGTGTTCACCACCAAGACCTCGGCGTACGTCCTCTATCGGGCGTTTCCCCAGGAGGGGAACCTCTTTCTGGCCTACATGGGCGGGCTGATGGCCGTCTACGGCGCCTGTTTCGCCCTGCTCCAACACGACATGCGGGCGCTGCTGTCCTATCACATCCAGGCCCAGCTGGGGTACATCGTCGCGGGCATCGGGATCGGCAGCGCTATCGGGGTCGCCGGCGCGATGGGACACCTGTTCAACAACATCCTCTACAAGGCGTTGTTGTTCATGGCCGTCGGCGTCGTCATCTATCGAACGGGCGAGGAGGACCTCTACGAGCTGGGCGGGCTCTGGCGCGAGATGCCCCTGACCGCGGCGGGCTACGCGCTCGGCGCGCTCTCGATCACGGCGGTGCCCGGGTTCAACGGCTTCATCAGCAAGGGGATGATCCTCGACGCCGCGGACCCCCACTACTACGGCGCCCCCGAGTACGAGGCGCTGTACTGGCTGTTGATGATCGGGGCGGTCGGCACCTTCCTCTCGTTCATCAAGCTGGGCTACTACGCCTTCCTCCACGGCTCGACGACGACCTCGATCAAGGACGCCAAACCCGGCCACACGGTGGGGATGCTCGCCGTCGGCGGGGTCTGTCTCGGGCTCGGGGTCGCCTGGCCGACGTTCGTCGAGTTGCTGCCGCTGTCGGGCGGACTCGAACTACACCCCTACAGCCCGGGCCACCTGACCGACACGGGACTGTTGCTCGCGGTGTCGGTCGTCGGGTTCGCGATCATCAGGAAACCGCTCTCGGCGCTCGGCCACGTCGACGACGTCGATCGGGTCCTGGCCCCGCTGGTCTTCTACGCCGGGCGGCTGGCGGTCCTCGCGGTCACGGAGACGTTCGCCGCGGTCGACCGGGCGGCGGTCGGGTTCGTTCGTCGGTGCTACTGGCTCGGCGACAACCCCGTTCTCGCGGCCACGAGCGTCGCCCGCAGGCTGCCGGCGTGGCTCGTCGGCGAGCGCCACCCGGGCAACGGGGGATCGAGGGCGGCGTCGGACCGCAGATCGGACGGCGGCGAGCGGATCGAGGGCCGGACGTCGCCGGAATCGGACGGCGCATCGTCGCGGCTCTACCTGCGGACGACCATCGGCGAAACGATCCTGCTGATCGTGCTCGTGCTCACGATCGTGCTGGTCGTGTTGGCGTTCCTCTGAGCGCGCTTCTCATCGCTCGCCGATCCGCAAGGACCGACCGCCGACCGTCGTCCATGCACTTATTCGCCGTCGCGACGATGGGGTACTCGATGCCAGCGGACCCACCCGTTGAGGGCGATACGTACACCCACGAACGCACGTTCAGCCACGAGGACGTCGAGCGGTTCGGCGAGCTATCGGGCGACACCCAGCCAATCCACACGGAGCCCGACGAGAACGGTCGGCTGGTCGTCCAGGGGCTGCTGACGGCGACGATCCCGACGAAGATCGGCGGCGATCTGGAGTATCTGGCCCGAACCATGACCTTCGAGTTTCGACGGCCGGTCTACACCGGCCAACGGATCGTCTGTGAACTGACTATCGAGTCGGTCGAGGAGCGCGACGACCGGTACGACGTGGCCTCGCGTGCGGTCTGTCGCCGCGGCGAGGAGACGGTCCTGCAGGGCTCGGTCGACGGCGTCGTCTGGAAGTAGGATCGGCAGGTTTTACTGGCGGATCGAGTAGATACGACATGGATCAGTTGCGCCGGTCGTTACACGAGGCGCCCATCATCGAGAAGGAGGGCTATCACTACTTCGTCCATCCCATCAGCGACGGCGTGCCGATGCTGGAACCGAGCCTCCTGCGGGAGATCGTCATCAAGATCATTCGCAAGGCCAAACTGGAGAACGTCGATAAGATCGTCACGCCCGCCGCGATGGGCATTCACATCTCGACGGCGGTTTCGCTGATGTCCGACATCCCGCTGGTGGTGATCCGAAAGCGCCAGTACGGCCTCGAGGGGGAGGTCGCGCTGTTCCAGGAGACGGGCTACTCCGAGAACCAGATGTACATCAACGACGTCGAGAAGGGCGACCGGGTGCTCGTGCTCGACGACGTGCTCTCGACCGGCGGCACTCTGAAGGCGATCACCGCGGCCCTGGCGGACATCGGTGCGGAGGTCGAGGACGTGGTCGCGGTGATCAAGAAGGTCGGCGGCGGCAACGAACTCGACGACTCGCCGTACTCCGTGAAGACGCTGATCAACGTCGACGTCGTCGATGGGGAGGTCGTCATCGTCGACGAACACGGAGACGGCTGACCCGCGAGGCGATGGTTCGCTTTCGCGATCGGTTCGTTCGATTCGTTTGAGTCGATCCCCGAAACCGAGAACGAGTCGGCGGTGTCGACTCGCCGTGGCGATAAATCACACACCTCGTTGTCCCGTCCCGTAAAACGACCGGCATATGGTTAATTCATACCGTGTATATCCAATAGAAACAAGTATATGTGTACGTATCAACACTACCTAATGTATAATCACTAAATATATACAGTTGTGGAACCGGGACGTACTCATGGGACGGGAGCACGACCGGCCCGACCGAAGCGTCAACCGACGCCGTCTCCTACGGGGGCTGGGCACGGCAGGGATCGTCGGGGTTGCGGGCTGTCTCGGCGGCGACGGGGGCGACGACACCGGTGGCAATCACCGCGTCGTCGAGAGCGGCGAGTCCGCCGATTTCAGCCGTCTCAGGGAGGGAGGGACGTTGCGGGGGGCGGTCGACGCGAACGTCTCTTCGTTCGACCCGCCGTATGGCACGGACATGGCCGCGATGCAGGCACACAACTTCGTCTTCGAGATGCTCGTCACCGCCGATGCCGATGGCAACTACTACCCATGGCTCGCCGAGAGCTACGAACTGGTCGAGACCCGGGACATCGACCGGACCGCCTACGAGGAGTACATGACGGCCGTCGGTGCGAACGAGCAAGGGGTTCTCGACACCGACGAGCAGGTGATCCTCCGGCATCCCGAGGACGACCCGATCGAGGACGGCGAGGTCCGAATCATCACTCCCGAGGAGGCCTCGGCGGCCGTCGACGACGACACCTTCGGGATGCAGTTTCGCTACGAACTCCACGAGGATATCGAGTTCCACAACGGCGAGGAGCTGACCGCCGAGAACGTCGTCCTGAGCGCCGAGCGCTACGAGAACTCCGACCTCTCCGCCCAGACGTTCGACTCGCTGTTGCACGCCCGTGCGGTCGACGAGCACACCGTCGACCTCTACGCACAGGTCCCCGACGCCGAGGCCGAGGGGCAACTCCCCGGGATCTACGTCTTCACCGCCGAACAGGCCCAGCTCGAGGACGGGGCGATCGATCCGCGACAGGGCAACGATCCGATCGGCACCGGGCCGTACGTCTTCGAGGAGTTCGCTGACGAGCAGTACTACGAGCTCTCGAAGTTCGAGGACTACTGGGTCGAGGAGCTCGGAATCGACCGAAAGGAGTGGTTCGACGGCCCCGAGTCGTACCCGGACGGACCGGTGATCGACGCGATCGAGATAGAGATCGTCCCCGACGACGCCAGTCGTGCGGCCGCCCTCCGAAACGACGAGGTGGACATCACCCACGGTCTGCCGACGGGGACGCTCGACGAGTTCAACCGTTCCGAGGAGTTCAACGTCTTCGGCGTCGAGGCCGGCGGGTACGAGTACATCCAGTACCCGGTGAACGTCGAGCCGTGGGACGATGCGCGCCTTCGACGGGCCGTCAACCACCTCGTTCCCCGGAAGGACCTCATCGAGAACGTCCTGGACGGGTGGGGGCGGCCGGCGTGGACCCCCATACCAGAACTCGCCGAGGAGACCGGGACGACCGATCCCGCGGCGCTCGAAGACGAGCTTCGTCCGCTCAACGAGTACGACACCGAGCGGGCCGACGAGTTGATCCGGGAGGTGGTCGACGAACGTGGCCTCGAGACGCCGATCGAGGTGCAGTTGGAGGCCAACGCGAACAACGGTGACCGCGTTCGGATGGTCGAGCTGATCGCCGAAGCGATGGAACGATCGGAGCACTTCGAGACGCGGATCGAGACCTACGAGTGGAACACCTACACGGCACGGGTGATGGACCCCGAGTACCAGCACAAGGGGTTCATCCCGTGTCTCGGACTGTCTGGCACGTTCGATCCCGGGAGCTACTGTGATGCGCTGCACGGCTCGGCCAACATCGGCCAGTGTTGTAACCTGAACGGGATCACTGATCCCGAGTTCGACGAGTTGATCGAGTCCGCGCGCTTCGACACCGAGGTGATCGAGGACGAGCGGCTCCGCGCCGAACGCTACGACGAGATCTGGCGGCTGCTCGCCGACGAGCGCTACAGCTCCATCACGCATTTCGAGCTCGTGACGGCGGTGATGAACACCGACGTGGCGGGATTCAGCAGGTGGCCGTTCGACGAGAGGCTGTACAGTTTCGCCCTGTACGAGCCGGCGGAAACACAGGCGATCTGGATCGACCGTGATTGAAACCGTGTTCCCGAACGACCGACGCCTCACAGAGGATCCATGAGCCTGCGACGGTTCGTCCTGTATCGGCTCCTGTCGATCGTGCCGATCTTCTTCGGCGTCTCCGTGATCACGTTCGGGCTCGTCCACCTAACGCCGGGCGACCCGGTGAGCCAACTGGTCGCGTTGAACCCGGACGTGGGTCCGAGCGAGGAGACCCAACTCCGGGCACAGTACGGCCTGGACGGACCGGTGTGGGAACAGTACCTGACCTGGCTGGGCAACGTGCTGACCGGCGACTTCGGGACGGTGCTCAGCACCAACCGGGAGGTCTCGGCCGTCATCCTGGCTCGCCTGCCTGAGACGATCGCGCTCGGGGTCTTCGGATGGGCGTTCGCGCTCGGTATCGCGATCCCTGCCGGGATCTACGCGGCGGTGCACAAGGACGCGTTCGGCGACACCGCCAGCCGGCTTCTGGCCCTCTCGGGCATCTCGATCCCGAACTTCTGGCTCGGGCTGATGCTGATTCTGGTCTGCTCGCTCTGGCTCGGCTGGTGGCCGGTGCTCCCGCCCTCGCGATTGCCGCTGTACCACCCGCGGATGCTGTGGTATCTGATCCTGCCCGGCGTCACCGTCGGCACGGCCTCGGCGGCCAGCGTCATGCGCGTCATGCGCACGTCGATGACCGAGGAGATGAACGAGGAGTACGTGACCGCGGCCAGGGCCAAGGGGTTGCCCGAACGCCAGGTCGTCCTGAAACACGTGCTTCGCAACTCGTTGATCCCCGTGGTGACGCTCGCGGCGACCCTGACGGCGGGAATCGTCGGCGGATCGGTCGTCGTCGAGGTCGTCTTCAACTGGCCCGGTCTGGGCAGGGAGTTCATCGACGCGATCAACGCCCGGGAGATAAACCTCATCACGGCGATCACCCTCTTCACCGGGGTGTTCATCATCCTCGCGAACCTGATTGCGGACATCCTCTATGCGGTGCTCGATCCGCGGATCAGATACGATTGAACGAGAACGACCATGCCTACGGAACGAGGACGGATTCGGATCTCCGGGTTCGATACGGAGCGCGTCGAGGAACGGGACCGCCTCTCGGAGTGGGACGGGAGGGACGAAACGGAAACACGAAACCGATGGCGCCGAGGGTTCGACCGGTTCAGGCGCAACCGATCGGCGATGCTCGGAGTCACGATGATCCTCGCGATGTCGTTCGTCGCGATCCTCTCACGGCCGATCACCGTCCTCGGGTTCACGCTCCAGCCGTTCGCACTCGCGCCCTATGAGGCGACGGAGATTCTGTATCTCCAGAATCCATCGGTCGGCGTCTACGATCCGCCGTCGCTCGCCCATCCGATGGGGACCGACGGCTCGGGCCGCGACCTGTTCTCACGGGTGTTGTACGGCGGACGATACAGCATCTCGATCGGCTTCGTCGTGGTGGCGATCACCGCCGGTTTCGGCGCGGTCTACGGGGCCGTCTCGGGCTATTACGGCGGCTGGATCGACGAGGTCATGATGCGGATCGTCGACACCATCCTCGCGTTCCCCGCCCTCGTCCTGGCCCTGACCATCGTCGCGGTCCTCGGCGGGGGTTACTGGCAGCTCGTTTTCGCCTTTAGCATCTTCGGCTGGGCGGACTACGGACGGCTCGTCCGCGGAGAGGTCCTCTCGATCAAGGAAACCGAGTACGTGCTGGCGGCGAAGGCCCTCGGGGCGCGCGATCGCGCGATCATCCTCGGCCACGTCCTGCCCAACGCGATGGCGCCGTTGCTCGTGTTGGCCTCGCTCAACATCGGGACCGTCGTCATCGGCGTCGCCGCGCTTGGCTTCCTCGGACTCGGGATGGACCCCGGAACGGCCGAGTGGGGCACGATGCTGGACGCGACACGCGAGACGCTCATCCAGGGTCCCGACGGCGCGATTCCGTGGTGGGCGACGGTCTATCCCGGTCTTGCCATCTTCCTGTTCGTCATGTCGATGAACCTGATCGGGGACGGCATCAACGACGCACTCGACACCCAGGAGACCGGCATCGGTCGCGGAGGTGAGGACTGATGGCGCTGCTTGAAGTGAACGACCTGACGGTCGAGTTCTACACCGAGGCGGGCGTCGTCACCGCGGTCGACGACCTCAGCTACCGGATCGAGCGCGGCGAGACGTTCGGCGTCGTCGGCGAGAGCGGAGCCGGAAAGAGCACCACCGCACTGGCATTGATGCGACTCATCGAGATCCCCGGCCGGATCGCAAGCGGCGAGATCCGCTTCAAGGGCGAGGACGTCCTCGGGATGAGCGAGGAGAGACTCCGGACCGTCCGGGGCAACGAGATCGCCATGGTCTTTGAGGACGCACAGACCGCTCTCAACCCCGTCTACAGCGTCGGCGAGCAGATCGCCGAGACGATCCGACACCACCTCGATTACGGCCAGCGTGAGGCCCGCGGGCGGGCGATCCAACTGCTCGACGAGGTCGGCATCCCTGCGGCCGAGGCGCGTTACTCCGACTACCCCCACGAGTTCTCGGGCGGGATGCAACAGCGTGCGGTCATCGCGATGGCGCTGTCGTGTGATCCGGACCTGCTTCTGTGCGACGAGCCGACGACCGCGCTGGACGTGACCATCGAGGCCCAGATCCTCGAATTGATCGAGGAACTCGCCGACGAGTTCGATACCGCGGTGCAGTTGATCACCCACGATCTGGGCGTGATCGCACAGGTCTGTGACCGCGTGATGGTGATGTACGCCGGTAAACCCGTCGAGAAGGCACCCGTCACGGAGCTGTACTACGATCCACAGATGCCCTACACGGTCGGTCTGATGAGCTCGATCCCGCGCATGGGCGACGAGAGCGACCGCCTCCGGACGATTCCCGGGACGATGCCCGACTCCGTGGAACTCCCGCCGGGCTGTAGCTTCCATCCCCGGTGTCCGTACGCCGAGGAGGTCTGTACCCGAAAGGAGCCGCCGCTGGTCGATCCCGAGACCGGCCGGGTGGCCTCGTCCGATACCGACCGGGCGGCCGCGTGTCTCGAACACACGGGCGACCTCGAGGAGGGGCTCGACTACGAGGTCGAGGTCCGCGGCTCGGAGACCGGCGCCGAAGCGCCCGACGCGGAGGAGGATCGGGATGGCTAGTCGCGACGATCCGATCCTGCGGATCGAGGGGCTGAAGAAGTACTACGACGCTTCGAGCGGGTTCATCGACGGCCTCCTCGGGCGCGGCCGGTCGGTGAAGGCGGTCGACGGGGTCGACCTCGAGCTGTACGAGGGCGAGACCCTCGGCCTCGTCGGCGAGAGCGGCTGCGGGAAGACCACGCTCGGCCGGTCGCTCCTCAGGCTGATCGAGCCGACCGCGGGATCGATCACCTACCGCGGGGAGGAGCTGACCGACGCATCGGACGGGCGACTTCGTGAGCTCCGGACGGAGCTCCAGTACGTCTTTCAGGACCCGTTTTCGAGCCTGAATCCCCGCATGACCGTGGGCGATATCATCGGCGAACCGCTCGACGTTCACGGGATCGCGGAGGGCGAGGAGAGAACCGAGCGGATCTACGAGCTCCTCGAAACCGTGGGGCTCAACCCGCGCCATACCGACCGCTACCCCCACGAGTTCTCGGGCGGCCAGCGCCAGCGGATCGGCATCGCCCGGGCGCTCGCGGTCGACCCGGAGGTGATCGTCTGTGACGAGCCGGTGAGCGCACTCGACGTCAGCGTCCAGGCCCAGATCCTCAACCTGCTGGGGGACCTCCAGTCGGAGTTCGGGCTCACCTATCTGTTCATCGCCCACGACCTGAGCGTCGTCGAACACGTCTCCGACCGGATCGCGGTGATGTACCTGGGGGAGATCGCCGAGGCCGGCACCACCGAGGAGGTGTTCTCGCCGCCCCATCACCCCTACACCGAGGCGTTGCTCTCGGCGATCCCGGAGCCGGATCCCCTCTGGGAGGGCGAGCGGATCGTCCTCTCGGGGACCGTCCCGAGCCCCGTCGACCCGCCCTCGGGCTGTCGGTTCCACACACGCTGTCCCCGTATCATC
>CAYVQH010000071.1:0-9507 GCA_964454105.1 uncultured Halobacteriales archaeon
TGTCGAACTCCAGGGCATCGAGCGGCTTGTTCCCGACGGCGATCTCGTACTCGCCCGGCGTGAGCATCGGCTTGTGGAACTGCGGGCCGTCGTCGGTGGTGATCCGCGGACAGCCGGTGTTGACGAAGGCGTCCATGTCGAAGTTCCGAAGCCTGTCCGGCGTCACCTCGTCCATCGTGATCAGGTAGGCGTTCTCGTTGTCGTCGACGATCTCCTCGGCCTGGTCCCACCGGCCCTGGCCGATCTTCGTACAGAAGATCACGCCCCACTTCTCGGCGTCCATCGCGCGGTGGACCGCGCCGTAGCGCTGTTTCATGAACTTCTCGGTGTCAGCGATCGTGACGACGTTGTTGACGGGGTCGGCGATCACGACGTTCTTCTCGGGGTGTTCCATCGCCAAGCCAAGGGGATGGAACTTCCCACCGCCGACGTAGAGCACGTTGTCGGCGTCGATATCGGCGGAGGCGTAGTTACAGCCGAGCACCTGACCTTCGTGGGTCAGCCGGTCGTCGCCCTTGCGGGTGTGGACCTCGTAGCCCCGCTCCTCGAGGAATTCGCGCATCTCCTCGAAGCGGTTCATGTGCTGGGCGGTCGTTACCAGCCCGACATCGTCGCCCTCGATCTCCTCTAAGGACTCCTCGATGATCGGGAGGACCTCGACGTTCGAGAACAGCGGGACGTAGATGATCTTCTCCGAGTCCTTCATCGGGGAGTGTCCGAAGTGGACGAACACGTCGGTGCGACGCATCAGGTAGGTATCCAGGTCGCAGGCGCCATAACAGGGCTGGCCCGACATCATCACGGTGACGTCCTCGGGCAGGAGTTCCCGGAGGTCGTCGGTGACCTTCGGGCCGCGGCGTTTGAGCCCCTCGGGGAACTGCAGGCCGACCTTCTTCGCGTCGCGCTCGTGGACGGCCTCGACGATCCGGTCGAGTTCGTAGTCCCACTCCCGGTCGTGTTTCAGGGACATGCCCGTGTTCCGCAGATCGCCCTCGGAGAACTCGTTTCGGCTCATTATCCCGTCTATCCGTCCCGAGCGTTTAACCTCGGCGCTTCGGGGCGGGTTCCGGCAGGTTGAAACGGCCGGCGGTCCAAAGGGAGGCGATGAGCGTCGAAACCCAACCCAGTGCCGAGGAGACCGGCATCGAGGAGCTCGGTCGCGAGCTCGGCGAGGCGATCGCCCGGACCGACGAGTACGCCGCCTACGAGCAGGCCCAGGCGAAGGTCACGGAAAGCGAGCACGCCCAGGAGAAGATCGACGAGTTCGAGTCCCTGCGCCAGGAGTTCATGCTCGCGCGCCAGACCGGCGACGCCACCCAGGAGGACCTCCAGCGGCTCCAGGCCGCCCAGGAGGAGCTCCACGCCATTCCCGTGATGGCCGAGTACCTCGAAGCACAGGCGAAACTCGACGCGAAGCTCGAAGCCGTCAACGAGGCGATCTCCGCGCCCCTCGACGTGGACTTCGGCGAACAGGCCGGCGGCTGCTGTCAGGACTAGGGCCCCCGTTCCCACTCGAGTGTCCTCACGCGTTCCGCGCGCTCCGCGCACTGCAGGCACCACACGCGCAGAAAACCCGGACCGGAAACAGCCACTCACTCGCTGTGCTCGCTCGTGGTCGGATCTCCTGTGGAGACCTGCTCTTGCCCCGAGCACGATCGGTACAATTAGGACGCTGTCCCGTCCATAGCCGGGCATGACACGAAGCGACTGGGGCGACTGGCTCGTGCGCGAAATCGAGGAGAGTTCACCCGATGGCGTCGCGATCTGGTATCTCGGCTGCAACGGGTTCGTCCTGAAAGCAAGCGATGGAACCACCCTGTTCATCGACCCCTATCTGGGGACCGGCGATCCGCCCCGAACGGTGCGGATGATCCCGATCCCGTTCGATCCCGAGGACGTCGACGAGGCCGACGCCCTGATCGCCACCCACGAACACACCGACCACGTCCACGGACCGAGCCAGGCCCCGATCCTCGAGAACACCGGCGCGACGATGTACGCCCCCGATGACAGTCTCGCGGTCGCCCGCGAGGACGAGGCATGGCAGGAGGCGTGGGAGATCGACGACGAGCAATTCGTCGAGGTCCACGAGGGTGAGACCAACGAGATCGGCTCCTTTACGGTGAACGTCGAACCCGCGAACGACCCCGACGCCAGCCACCCCGTGAGCTACGTCATCGAACACGAGGCGGGCACCGTCTTCCATGGCGGGGACGCCCGTCCCGGGGAGTTCGAGCCGATCGGCGAGGACTACGACATCGACCTCGGCGTGCTCGCGTTCGGGACCGTCGGGCGAATCCCCGACAAGGAGACCGGCGAGCCCCAGCGAACGAAGTGGTACAGCGACGAGACCCAGATAATCGAGGGCGCGAACGACCTGCGGCTCGACCGGCTGCTACCGAGCCACTGGGACATGTGGTGCGGGCTCACCGCCGACCCGACGAACCTCCACCACCACGCCGCGAGCTTCGAGCATCCCGGCCGGCTCGAACTGGTCGAAATCGGGGATCGTGTGGCCCTCTGAAGCGGACGTACGCAACCAGTGTACGACCGAAGGACGGTGTAGAGGTCGACGGCTTCGCGGCTCCGACGACCAGTTTCCGTATCGATCCGAGCGCGGGACGCCGTCGGGGTGCGGTTCGAAAGCGGGTGGACGACACGGGACCGTGAGCGACTGGAGTGCGAACGAATGGCGCGGTCTTCGGCGATCGGAAGGCGACGAGCCGTAATCCGTTTATTGGAGAACGCCGTCGTTGGGACAATGACAGCGACGATCCCGATCGCCGTCCCGCGGAAGGGTCGGCCGCTGGAGGCCGTTCTCGACCGACTCGCGACCCAGACCGGCGAGACGGCCGTGGCGGACGAGATCTGCTCGACGCTGCGCTACGAGAAGGCGATCACCAAGGGAACGGAGACGCCCGACCGGGACGTCTACGACCGCCTCGCGGCCTACAGCGATCTCGACGATCCGACCCGTCCGGAGTACACGTTGCTTCGTGACGACCGCGACGGCAATCCCCGACGCGTGGTCTTCGACAGCCTCACCCTCGACGCCGGGGAGTGTCGCCTCCAACTGATCGGACGCGAGGAGCCGTTTCGGTCGCTTCGAACCCACGAGTTCGCTCTGGGGTTCGACAGCGCGGATCTCGTCCTCGAGGAGGTCGTCGAGCTCCGAGCGGAGCCGCTCTCGACGATCGCCGACGTCAACGCCCGGATCGATCCCCGGGACACGGACGTCCGGGTCGTTACCGGTCTCGGCGATACCGTATATCACACTCTGCTCGGTCGGCCGGGCGTCGGCGAGGAGTTCACTCGCGAGTTCCTTCGCGGGTACGAGGGTCCGCTGTGTATCTCCCCGCGCTACGAACGGCTGGTCCGGGCGGTTCTCGGCACCGACGTCGCCGAAGGGATCGAGTTCCGGTACCCGTACACGGACCGCGAGGAGGAGGCCGACATCGCCGACGTCGGTCTCGGGATCTATCTCACGGCCACCGGAAACACCGCTCGCGATCACGGTCTTCGCGTCGGCGAGCGGCTGTTCCCGAGCGAGACCGTCCTGATGGAGAACATCCCCGAGGCCGACGACGAATCCGCCCGGAACGCGAAGGCCCTGTTCGCCGATGCCGGCTTCGAGACCGAACTCCGCGTATAGAAGTAGTTGGAATATACTCCCTCGTTCATCGCCGGGTCGCTTCCGTCTCTCGATCTCGATGATCGATCCGCATCGCGCCAAAACGCTCGGCTCTCGAGTTCGACGGGAGTTGCGGTGGAAGAGTGTGGTTCGATGTGGCGATTCGTATTCTAACCACTTTCGTCCGAGGACCACTCGCCGCCGACGCGGTCAACCCCCATCATGTCCCCACCGGCGTGTTCGGTGAAGACGACCTTCATGTTCGGATCGGGAACGGCCCACGTCTCGTTTGCGAGCTCCATGACCGCGAGCGCGAACGCGCGCTTGCACTCGGCCTCTCGTCCGCGGCGGACCTCCGCGTCTAGAACCAGGGAGGGCTCATCGGATCCGGCGCGTCCGATCGAGAGTTCGGCGGTCGAGCGCTCCCGGATCGCCACTGCGACGTGGTCGGTGTCGGTGACCATGTGATCCGCATACAGATCGGTCACGCGGCGGGCGAACGCCTGCTTTTCGCCCTCCGTCATCATGGCACTGCAGTCGAATCCCAGCAATGGCATCAGAGACCCTCCGCGAGCACGCTGATCGGGTGGGGGGGCTCCTCGTCGGTGAGGTCGTCGAGCTGGCTCCGGCAGGAGGCGCCGGGGGCGACGACCCGCTCGCCGGGACTCTCCTCGACCTGCTCGACGAGGATCGAGCCGATCGCCCGACTCATCGCGTAGTGGTCGTCCTCGTAGCCGAACGAGCCGGCCATCCCACAGCAGCCCGAATCGAGCATGTCGACGTCGTAGCCCGCCCGCGAGAGCACCGCCGCCGCGTGGACGTCCTTCTTCATCGCCTTTTGGTGACAGTGGCCGTGATAGACCAGCGACCCCTCGCCCCCCGGGAGAGCGAGGTCGAACGAATTGAGGTACTCCATGGCGCCGAAGGTGTTGATCGCCACCGATTCGGCCTTCGGACCCGAGAGCAGATCGAGGTAGTCGTGCTGGAGCATGACGGCGTCGGAGGGTTCGGCGACGACGACGTCCCAGCCGTCCTCGATACGGGGCGCGAGCGCCGCGACGTTCGTCTCCGCACGCTCGCGGGCGTCGTCCAGAAACCCCTTCGAGAACGCCGGTCGCCCGCTGTCGACGACGTCGGCGGGCACCTGCACGTGGACCCCGGCAGCCTCCAGAGTTCTGACCGTGTCCTTGCCGACCTCGGGGTGGTTGTGGTTGGTGTAGGTGTCGGGGAACAGCAGGACCCTTCTATCAGCGTCCGCCTCGCTCACCCGCGGGCCCCGGTCCTCGAACCAGTCGACGAGGGTCTCGTCGTGGAACGCCGGCAGCGAGCGCTCGCGGGCGATCCCGACCGTCTTCTCCATCGCCAGCCGGGCGCCCGGCAGTTCAGGAAGCCAGTTCGAGAGCGGCGCGGTCGCGCTGCCCAGTTTCGAGAGGGTATCGATGTTGGCGAACATCCGTTCGCGCAGGCCCGCCCCGGTCCGCTGGTGGTGTTCGTGGGTCACCTCGGCCTTGAGCTTCGCCATGTCGACCTCGGAGGGACAGTCCTTCGCACAACCCTTACAGCCGATACAGAGGTCCATCACCTCGGTGACGAACTCCTCGGAGAAGGCCTCGTCCTCGGGGAGATCGCCGCTCATCGCCTGGCGAAGCGCGTTCGCGCGGCCTCTCGTACTCGTTATCTCCTCCTCCGATGCCCGGAAGGTCGGACACATCACCCCGCCGGTGGTTTCCTGTGGCCCGCGACAGCCGCCACACCCATGGCAAAGCTCGGCCATCCCCTGGAACCCGTTGTCGTTCTCCCAGTCGAGTTCCGGCTCGAACCCCATCTCGAACTCGTAGTCGGGGTCGAACCGGAGGTTCTCGCTCATGTCGAAATCGCCACAGACCGAGCCGGGATTGAGCAGCCAGTCGGGGTCGAACGCCGTCTTCAGGTCGCGGAAGACGTTCCACAAATGGTCGCCGTAGAGCTTCCTGTTCCACTGGGTTCTGGCTCTACCGTCGCCGTGTTCGCCCGAGACCGAACCTCCGAGTCGGGCGACGACGTCGGTCACCCGGTCGGCGATGTCGACCATCGCCTCGACGCCGTCGACCTCCTTGGTGTTGATCAGCGGGCGAACGTGCAACACACCGGGACCGGCATGAGCGTAGATGCTCGCGAAGGTGCCGTTGTCCGCGAGGATCTCCTGGAACTCGCTTGCGTACTCCGGCAGGTGTTCGGGCGGGACCGCACAGTCCTCGATGAACGAGATGTGTTTCTCGTCGGTGGTACGGGAAAGCAGGATCGGCAGCCCGCTCTTTCGCATCTTCCAGAACTTCGCGCGCTCCTCGTGGTCGTGGGCCTCCATCGCGGCGGTCGCGTTGATCGGGGCGTCGGTCACGATCGGGTTCGCGTCCGGATCCCCTTCGCGATCGGCGTCGGGGACCCGGTCGGCGAGCAGCCCCGCGACCTTCTCCACTCCTTCAGGGTCGTCGTCGGCGTAGAACTCGACGAGCAACACCGAGGAGGCCTCGGAGGGCAGCATCGAGACGACGTCCGCGAACTCCTCGGTCTCGCGGGCCAGATCCAGCAACACGTCGTCCATCACCTCGACCGCCGAGGGGTCGTGTTCGAGGATCGGCGCGACGTCCTCCATGGCGTCGAGCAGGTCGTCGTAAGTCAAAAGCGCCATCGCCTTCGTTTCGGGGATCGGCTCCAGCGAGACTTCCGCCCGCGTCACGATCGCGAGGGTCCCCTCGCTTCCGGCGAGCAGGCGCGCGAGGTTGATCGTGCCGTCGCTGACGGCTCCCTCCTCATCCGAGGCGCGCTGGACCTCGCGAGCCTCCTCGATCAGCATGTCGAGGTTATAGCCGGAGACGTTGCGCTTCAGGTCGGGGTAGGCCTCCTCGACGGCGTCGGCCTCCTCCTCGATGATCCGCTGGACCGCGGCGTGGATCCGCGCCTCGAGGTCCCCCTCCGGGTCGGACCGCTCGTCGAGCTCCTCGGGAGTGATCTCCCCGAAGGTCGTGCGGGTGCCGTCCGCGAGCACGACCTCGCACTCCTCGATGTAGGCGTCGGTCTTGCCGTACTTCAGCGAGTGCGAGCCCGTCGAGTTGTTGCCGATCGCGCCCCCGAGAGCGCTCTTGTCGCCCCAGGCCGGGTCGGGCGCGAACTTCAGGTCGTGGGGCGCGAGCGCGGTGTTGAGATCGCCGAGGTAGACGCCGGCCTCCGCGCGAGCGCGCTTCGCGTCGGGGTCGATCCCGACCACCTCGTCCATGTGACGGGTGAAATCGAGGACGACCGCCTCGTTGACCGCCTGGCCGGCGAGGCTGGTGCCGCCGCCGCGGGGCAACACGGGGATCCCGTGTTCGGCACAGTGACGCACCACCGTCTGGATGTCGCGGGTCGAGGTGGGAAAGACCACCCCGATCGGCGTCATCTCGTAGGCGCTGGCGTCGGTCGCGTACAGCTCCTTGGAGTACTCGTCGAATCGCACGTCCCCGCCGACCAGCCGCGGGAGCGCCGAGAGCGCCTCCGGCACCGCCTGCTCGTCGCGAGTGTAGTCGTAGGTCGCGCGTTCGTCGCGCGCCGGGGGAGTGTCGGCCATCGGATCCGGGTTCGTCGCCATGTCGGGCGTTCACTCGCGACGGCCATTACTCTGTGGATCGCCGAACCGCGTCGGTCCGTTCCAGTTGGTGGACCGGCCGTCGCCCCTCCGGTGGCCACCCGATCGCGACGAGTTTACACGGCTCCTCTGTGGGGTTGTGTATCAGGTGGGCGCCCCCCCTTCCCTTCTCGAAGACGACCGCCTCGTCGACGCCCATCTCGAACCCCTCCTCGTTCGTCTCGACGCGACATCGTCCCTCGACGACGAAAAAGAGCTCCTGCTGGTTCTCGTGGTAATGGAAGTGGTTCTGTGAGAGTCGCTCCCCGGGGTCGAGGACCGCGACGTTGAAATTGAACGCTTCGATCCCGAGTTCCGGCGAGAGCTCCCAGCGCCGTCCGGGTTTCTCCGGGTTGGTCGTCGACTCCGATAGTGAGACGTGTTGCCATCCATCACCCATGACGGTGGGGATGGGACGGGTCGGTTAATCACTTTCGACGGAGGACGCCGACCGGGAGAGGGACGACGGGTCGGGGTCGGTCAGACGCGGTCGATGGCACGCTCGATGCGGGGTTTGAGGAACGGCCCGACGAGGATGAACAGGATCCCGAGCACGAGCAGGAACGACAGCGGGCGGTTGATCGGGTCGAAGAAGATGTCGTAGCTCCCACCGGAGATCTGCAGCGATCGGAAGAAGTTCTCCTCCGCGATCGGCCCGAGAACGATCCCGAGGACGAACGCGATCACCGAGTAGTTGTACCGCACCATGTAGAACCCGAGCACTCCCAGAACCAGCACGGCACCGGCGTCGTACCAGTTCTGGTTCAGCGTGTACGCGCCGATGAACGACAGCACCACCACGACGGGGATGATGATGTTGGTGTCGATCTCGGTGAGTCTGCTCGCGTACGGAATGATCGTCAGCCCAACCAGAACGATGAGGATGTTCCCCAGGAACAGCGAGATGAACAGCGCGTAGGTGATGTGGAGCTGGTCGCCGAACAGCGACGGGCCGGGCTGGAGGCCGTGCATGAGCAGTCCGCCGAGCAGGACCGCCGTCGAGCCGCTGCCGGGGATCCCGAACGAGAGGGTCGGAACGAGCGACCCGCTCACGGTGGGGTTGTTCGCCCCCTCCGGGGCGATCACGCCACGGGGATCGCCCTCGCCGAACATCCCGTCCTCGGCGGACGATCGGGCCTCCTCGGCGTAGGCGACGAACGTCGAGGTGGTCGCGCCAGAACCGGGGATCATTCCGATCCCGAGGCCGATCAGCCCGGATTTGAGCGTGGTCTTCGGATATTTGAAGACGGTCATGATGCCCTCGCGGATGCTGCCGCCGAGTTCGATGTTGCTCTCGGCGATCCGGTCCTGGGCGGCGAGTTTCATCATCTCCGCGAACGCGAACATCCCGATCAGCGCGGCGACGAAGGAGATGCCGTTGTAGAGGCCGAACTGCCCGAACGTGAACCGGGGCGTCGCGCTCAGGATCCCGGTCCCGATCGTCGAGAGCATGAACCCGAGCGCGCCGGCGACCAGCCCCTTGACGATCGATCCCTGCGTGACGATCGTGATCAACGAGATGCCCATGATCGCGAGCAGGAAGTACTCCGGGGAGCCGAAGGCCAGAACGACCCCGATCAGGATCGGCGAGATCAGGATGAGCACGATCGCGCCCAGAAAGCCGTTGAGCGCCGAGGCGGTCGTCGCGATCGCCAGCGCGTTCTTCGCGAGCCCCCGTTTCGACATCGCGTAGCCGTCCAGCGTCGTCGCGGCCGCCGATTCCGTGCCGGGCGCGTTGATCAGGATCGCGGCGATCGATCCCCCGAACATCGCCCCGCTGTAGATCGACGCCAGCAGGATGATCGCCGAGGTCGAATCCAACGGCAGGGTAAGCGGGAGGACGATCGCCATCCCGACCGGCGAACCGATCCCTGGCAGCGCTCCGAGGACGATCCCCGAGAGCAACCCGACGGCCATCCACCCGATCACCGGCCAACTCAACGCGATCTCCAGACCCTCGAAGAGGGTCTCGATCTGGAGGACCGTCCCGGACTCGACGATGGTTTCGACGATCATCTACAGGACCCCGATGAGCAGTGTCGCCGGATCGATCGAAGCCGGGAGAAACGGGCTGAAATCGAAGATCGCACCCCGATCCAGCGGCAGGATCAGGAACTCGATGAACAGATAGACGACCAGCGTCGACAGCACCGCGAGCCCGATCCCGACCAACGGTCGGATGCGAAACCAGGTCGTGTACCCGAACACGAACAGCGGCGTGACGAACAGGAAGCCG
>CAYVQH010000072.1:0-9374 GCA_964454105.1 uncultured Halobacteriales archaeon
TCCATCACGACGCCGTTCTTGTAGGTCGTCGGGTTGATCGTCCCCGAGTCGACGCCGTAGCTCCGCGGGAAGGGCCGTTCACAGAGCGCCGCGTTCTCGATGGCGACGCGCTTTCGGTACTGTCGGCCGAGGGGTTCGAACACCCGGCGACCGTCGACGTCGAGGGGATCGAGAAACTCCTCCCAGACGGTCTCGGCGAACCGGGTGTGCTCGCCGTCGTCGACCTCACGACCGACCTGGCGAGCCAACGCGGCGATCCCCTCGAAGTGGACCGGATCCAGGGTCATGGCGGAGCCTCGCCCTTCCGCGAAAAAAAGCTGCGGATAGCGAAGGGTAGTTACCATCGGCGAGTCTGGTCCCACGCATGGATGGCGCACTCATCGTCCTCGACGGCTGGGGACTGCGCGAGGGACCGGACGACGGCGGTCGGGACGCCGTTTCGAGCGCCGAAACCCCGACGTTCGATCGGATTCGCGAATCGGGGGCGTTCGGACGGCTGGACCCGACCGGGCGGCGGGTCGGCCTGCCCGAGGGCCAGATGGGAAACAGCGAGGTCGGCCACCTCAACATCGGCGCGGGCCGGGTCGTCAAACAGGCCTACACCCGGATCAACGACGCGGTTTCTGATGGGTCCTTCCGCGCGAACGAGGCGCTCAACGGGGCCTTCGAGCATGCCGAAGAGACGGGCGGGCGCGTCCACTTCATGGGGCTCGTCAGCGCCGGCGGGGTCCACTCCGATCAGAAACACCTCCACGCGCTGATCGAGTGGGCCGCCGACCGCGGGATCGAGACCGTTACCCATGCCTTCACCGACGGGCGGGACACGGACCCGAAAAGCGGCGAGAGCTACCTCCGGGACTTGGAGGGGGTGATCGAGGAGAACGGGACGGGCGAGGTCGCGACCGTTTCCGGCCGGTATTACGCGATGGATCGTGACACCAACTGGGAGCGCACCAGGAGGGCCTACGACGCGATGGTCAACCGCGAGGCCGAGCACACCGCCCCCGCGGGAACCGCGGCCGTCGAGGCCGCCTACGAGCGCGGCGAGACCGACGAGTTCGTCGAGCCGACGCTGGTCGACGGCGGCCCGCCGATCCAGGACGGCGATGCGGCCGTGTTCTTCAACTTTCGTGGCGACCGCGGCCGTCAGCTCACCCGGATGCTGAAGGGGATCCAGCCGGAGTCCGAGTGGGGACTCGACACCGCCGCTCCGGAGATCGAACTGGTGGCGATGACCCAGTACGACAAGACCTTCGACGTCCCCGTCGCCTTCCCACCCACCCAGCCCGAGGACACCCTCGGTGAGGTGCTCGCCGACCACGGAAAGACGCAACTGCGAACCGCCGAGTCCGAGAAGTACGCCCACGTCACCTACTTCCTGAACGGCGGCCGGGAGGTGGAGTTCGACGGCGAGATCCGCGAGATCGTCTCCAGTCCCGACGTGCCCACGTATGACCTCCAGCCCCAGATGAGCGCCCCGAAACTCACCGACAACGCGATCTCGATCATCGAGAGCGAGGGGCCCGACGTGATGGTGCTGAACTACGCGAACCCGGACATGGTGGGCCACACCGGCAACTTCGGAGCCGCGGTCGACGCCGTCGAGGCGGTCGACGCACAACTCAACCGTCTCCTCGAAACCCTTCAGGAACACGGCGCGCACACCCTCGTTACTGCCGACCACGGCAACGCCGACGACATGGGCACCGATGAGAGCCCCCACACCGCCCACACGTACAACCCCGTGCCGCTGGTCTACGTCTCCCCGGACGAAACGGCCGATGGCTATCGGGTACGCGAAGGGGGGTCGCTCTGCGATCTCGCGCCGACGCTGCTCGAACTCATCGAGATCCCGGAACCGGAGGCGATGACCGGCGAGTCGCTTCTGGTACGATAACACCCAACACATTTGCGGGGCGGCGGCGTAGCTAGTCGGGCATGGATCTCGACGACTACTTCGAGGCGTTCACCCGGCGGGACTGGCAGACGGGACGGGACGGCACCGTCCGGATCGCCGTGATCGGCCTCGGCGGGTTCGCCCGCAATCGAGCGCTTCCCGCGATCACGAACGCCGAGTTCTGCGCGTCGACCGTGCTCGTCAGCGGCTCGCCCGGGAAGGCGGCGAACGCCGCCGAGGAGTTCGGCGTCGATCGGGTGCTCGATTACGAGGCGTTTCACGGGGGTGAGGCGATCGAGGCGTACGACGCCGTCTACGTCGCGACGCCGCCGGCGTTCCACGAGGACTACACTGAGACTGCCGCCGAACACGGGAAACACGTCCTCTGTGAGAAGCCCCTGGCCGCGACCCTCGAGGGTGCGGATCGGATGGTCGAGGCCTGCAACGAGGCCGACGTGGTGCTCATGACCGCCTACCGCCTGCGAACCGAACCCGCCATCAGGCGGATGCGCGAACTGATCGCCGACGGCGTGATCGGCGAGCCGGTGCAGGTCCACGGCGGGTTCTCGTCGCGTCTGCTCGATCACGCCGATCCCGGGACGTGGCGGCTCCACCCCGATATCGCGGGCGGCGGCACGCTGATGGATCTGGGGGTGTACCCGCTGAACACGGTCCGGTTCTTGCTCGGGACCGATCCGGACGCGGTGTACGCCGAGACCACGACCGGCGAGGCGCCATTCGATCGGGTCGAGAAACACGCCACCGTCCAGTTGGCGTTTCCGGGCGGAGTGAGCGCCGCCTGTACGGCGAGCTTCGACGCCCACCCCGACAGCCGACTGCAGGTGCTGGGCACCGACGGGCAAGTGCTGGTCCGCTCGCCCTTCGGCGGCGACGTCGCCCAGGAGATCGTCGTCGAGCGCGGCGAGACCGCCACCCAGTATCGTGGCCCGGCGGTCGACGAGGTCCGCGAGGAGTTCGACTACTTCGCCCACTGCGTCTTGGGCGGCGGGGAGTGCGAGACCGACGGCGAGGACGGTCTGGCCGATCTGCGGGTCATCGAGGCGGCCTACGAGGCCGCCGAGACCGGTCGACGGGTCAGTCTATAGCGTCGTGGATGACCTCGCCCCCGAGAAGCGTCCACGCCACGTCGATCCCGTCGATGGACTCCGGTTGATCCCACGGCGAGTCCTCCAGGACGACGAGATCCGCGAGTTTGCCGGGTTCGACGGTTCCCAGTCGATCCTCGTCGAATCCGGCGTAGGCCGCCCCCGCAGTGTAGGCTCGAAGCGCCTCGGTGACCGAGAGGCGCTGGCTCGCTTCGGGCGCGTTGACCGCGTGGTGGATCCCTAACAGGGGATCGAGGGGCATGCAGTCGCTGCCGAACGCGAGGTGTGCATCCGCGTCCAACAGATCGCGGTAGCGGTTCGTCCGCTTTCGGCGTCCTTCCCCGATGTGATCGGCGTAGAGTCCGCCCTCGTCGGCCCACTTGAGGAAGTTCGGCTGGACGCTCGCGACGATGCCCGACTTGCCGAAGCGTTCGATCGCCTCGTCGGAGAGCAACTCGGCGTGTTCGACCCGGTGGCGCGCATCGGGGTCCTCGGTTCCCTCGAAGGCGTCGAGCACCTCCTCGATGGCTCGATCCCCGATGGCGTGCGCAGAGAGCTGAAAACCCGCCGCATTCCCACGATCGACCAGTTCGTGGAGTTCGTCGGGCGAAACGACCCACTGGCCGGTTCCTCCCGCCTCGTAGGGTTCCGAGAGCTTCGCCGTCCGGCCGCCGAAACTGCCGTCGGTGTAGGTCTTGATCGCGCCCGTTCGGACCAGTTCGCTGCCGTGATTGGTTCGCAGACCCGTTTCGGAGACCGCATCGAGGTGGTCGCTCCAGTAGTTGATCCGCACCCGAACCGAGAGTTCGTCCTCCTCGACGAGCGCGCGGTAGGCCCGTGGCGCGTGGGAGTTCCGAACCATGTCGTGGACGCCCGTCACTCCGCGGGCGTTCGCGTGTTCTTGGGCGGCTACCAGGAGTTCGCGGGTCGCTTCCGGATCGGGTTTGATGGCCTCGTAGATGGTGTCGACGGCTCCCTCGACGATCACGCCCTCGTCACGCACGTCTCCGTCGGGCATTCCCTCCCGATATCGTGACAGGGCAACGGTGTTGAGCGAAGCGACGTGCATGTCCTCGCGAAAGGCCGCCACTGGTCGATCCTCGCTGACCCGATCGAGGTCCTCGTTCGTGAGGTAGCCTGCGTCGTCCCATCCGCTCTCGTCGTAGTCGAATCCGAGGATCCAGCCTCCCTCATTGGTCGACTCGCGGAGACGTTCGATACACTCCTCCGGCCCGACCGCACCGGAGAGGTCGGCGTGGACGAGGTATCGACCGAGCGTCTCCATGTGGGTGTGGGCATCGACGAACCCCGGCAGGACGATCCGTCCCGCGCAGTCGATCACACGGGTCTCGACGCCCTCCAGGAAGTCGATCTCGTAGGTCGTCCCCACTCGGACGATCCGGCCGTCGCGGACGGCGAGCGCCTCGTGGGTCGCGTCGGGGTCCGTGAGGGTGTGGACCTCGGCGTTTCGCAGTATTAGGTCCGCGGCCTCGGTCATATCTCCGAGGACTGGCGAAACCGCGGTAAGCCTTCCGGAAGCGAGGACGGATCGACCCCGGAGTGCGACGCCGTCGCCGGCCCGCAATCGGCATTCTTAGGCCGCCCGGTCACGAGGTCCCGGCATGACCGATCCCGCCGACCTCGCGAAACGCGTCCGAGAGGGCGAGGTTCGACTACACGAACTCGAGGAGCACGCCGATCCCGACACCGCCGCGGCCGCCCGGCGACACCTGATCGAAGCCGAGACCGACGCCGACCTCGACACCGTCGGCGAGTTTTCGTTTTCGGCCGAGGACGCCGACCCGAACGTCGAGAACATGATCGGGGGCGCACAGCTCCCGATGGGCGTCGCCGGCCCGGTCCCGATCAACGAGGACGGGGAGGGCGGCGCAGCCGAGGGTGACTTCTACCTGCCGCTCGCGACCACCGAGGGCGCGTTGGTCGCCTCGGTCAACCGCGGCTGTTCGACCATCCGCAGTGCCGGCGGTGCAGACGCCCGCGTCACGAAGTCGGGCATGACCCGCGCGCCCGTCTTCCGGGTGTCGGGGATCACCGAGGCCGCAGAGGTCGTCGAATGGGTCGAGGAGAACACCGGAACGTTGCGGGAAGCGGCCGAAGGTACGACGAGCCACGGCGAACTCCTAGACGTAACGCCCTACGTCGTCGGCGACAACGTCTTCCTGCGCTTTCGCTTCGACTCGAAGGACGCGATGGGGATGAACATGGTGACGATCGCGACGCAGGCCGCCTGTGACCGGATCGAGGACGAAACGTCGGCCTCGCTGGTCGCGCTCTCGGGCAACCTCTGTTCGGACAAGAAACCCGCCGCGATCAACGCGATCGAGGGCCGCGGACGCAGCGTCACCGCCGACGTGACGATCCCCCGAGAAACCGTCGAGGAGCGACTCCATACGACACCTGAGGCGATCGCGGAGGCGAACACCCGGAAGAACCTCATCGGGAGTGCGAAAGCCGGGAGTCTGGGATTCAACGCCCACGCCGCGAACACGGTCGCGGCTGCCTTCCTCGCGACGGGACAGGACGCCGCCCAAGTCGTCGAGGGCGCGAACGCGATCACGACGGCCGAGGCCCGTGACGACTCGCTCTACGCGAGCCTCTCGATCGCGAGCCTCGAAGTGGGAACCGTCGGCGGGGGAACGAAACTGCCGACGCAGGCCGAGGCGCTCGACGTTCTCGGACTCCGGGGCGGCGGCGATCCCCCCGGATCGAACGCCGACGCACTCGCGGAGGTCATCGCGACCGGCGCGCTCGCGGGCGAACTCTCGCTTCTCGCGGCGCTCGCCTCCAGACATCTCTCGAGCGCCCACGAGGAACTCGGGCGTTAACCCGAGAAGACGGCGGCGAGCGCGACCACTAGGCCGAAGAAGCCGAACCCGCCGACGATGTACCATCGAAGGACTGGATCGCCCGCATCACCGGGTTCGGCAACGAACACCGCGGCGGCGAGGCCGAGAAAACACAACGCGAGGACTCCGAGCGCGGCCTGCACCGCACGACCCGGCGTGTACTCCTCGTCTATCTCGGGATCGACCGCGGCGAGCGTGCGCTCGATGGCGGCGGCGGCCTCGGGACTTGCCGCGAGGAATCGCGGACTCGTGAGGTCGTCGCCACCGGGGTGATACGAGAGCCAGCACAGCGAGACACCGCCGAGGTCGACCCGGCGGACCCGCTCGACCCGCGCCAGTTCGACCGGCCGGTCCATGTAGGTCAGACTCGCCTCGTCGGGGTCGACCCGTCCCCGCGATATCACGCCCGAGGCGACCGGGAGCAGGAGGACCACCCCGATGACGAGCGCGAACGCGAGACGCACGTCGATCGACACCGCCACGAGGATCGCGAGCGCGCCCCCGAGGACGGCCCCGAGCAGCCGACTCCGGGTGAAGGCGTCGGCGTAGCGTTCGGCCATCTCCTCGCTCGCGAAGGCGGCCGCGAGCGGCGGGCGCTGGTCGCCGTCGGCGATCATCGGCCAGAGATAGAGCAGGGAGAACGGCCCGCCGATCAACGCAAGCAGCACCATGTATGCGAGATAGGTGTACTCGCCTCCGAGGGCGGCCGTCACCCCCAGAAACGCCGTTCCACAGAGTACGAGCAGCATGCCGCCAGCGAACAGTCCGACCTCCAGATAGACGACCGCGCGCAACAGTCGCGAGCTACCGGCGTCGATCCGCCACTCGACCGGCACTCGTTCAGACATGCCGCGATCTGTTCGTAATGGGATGATAAATCGTTCGGCCGACCGTTTTCACGTCCGCCGCGCCGACGGCTCGGAACCATGTCCATGGGTTCCGAAACCAACGCGCGTACCCGTCGGCGAGTACTCGGGTACTCCACCAGGTTCGAACGCGATCACGAACAGCGTCCGCGCTGTCCCGAACCCACCGTGGTACGGCTTGGCCTCATCGAGATTCCCCTGTCGATCGTCGCGGCGGTACTCGCGATCCGGCAGGGTCCCTAGAGTCGGCGGTAGCGGCCGTCGGATTCGGTAAGCTCGCCCGCCCGCACCAGCTTTTCGAGCGCCCGTCCGACGTAGCCCTCGGGAACGCCTCGCTCGCTCGCGTACGCGGTGATCGCCTCCTCCGTCGGCCGCTCGTGTTCCTCGACTGCCGAGAGGACGATCTCCCGCCGGCTTCGGGAGCCAGTGGTCCCGGTATCGCCCGCTTCGGCGGCGGCCTCGTCGTCGACTCCCACGCCGGCGAGCAGTTCGTCGTCATCGATGACCGGCCGTTCGACCTGTGAATCGAGGGCGGCAAAGGAATCGACGGCCGCGAAGGCGTCGGCGTGTCCGCTCCGACTCGCGAGCATCGAGGCACGCACCTCGCGGGCGTGGTCCGGGTCCTCCGTCTCGACGAACGTCTTCAACTTCGCGTACTGGTGGGTCTTGCCACACTGTGGACACCGGGCGGTCTGCTGGCGCCCCTCCAGCATCCAGAGGGCGCCACAGTCCGAACAGCCGACGACGGCGTACATGCCACCCGGTTCGGGACCGACGATGTTGAATCCTCGGAGTATAAGCGCCTCGGCAGGGAACTGACGGCATGGAGCGCGTTCCACTGGCGGAGACGACCGAGGCGGTCGAGGACGTCCACCTCGCACAACTGGCGGCGGGCGCGGAGATGAGCGTCCAGCACTTCGAGTTCGAACCCGGCGCGACGGTGCCGAGCCACGACCACCCACACGAGCAGTCGGGGTTCGTCTACGAAGGGGAGTTGACCTTCCTGCTCGAGGACGGCGAGGAGGTCGTCGGGGCCGGCGAGTCGTACGTGCTGGCCGGCGGGGAGGTCCACGGTGCGGAGAACCGGGGCGAGGGGATCGTCCGCGGCGTCGACGTCTTCAGCCCGCCGCGCCCGAACCCCGACTGGGCCGAGTGAGCCGCAAGCACAGCGCTTTTTCGTTCGAACCGCCCAGTATCGATCCACACGTTCATCAGTGGGGATGGCGGAGACACTAACCATGAACAAGGAGGAACGCCAGCTCGATCGGTTCGTACGGGAGCACGGCGATGACGGGGCGACGTTCGCGTCGACGACGGTCGAGGAGTCGATCGGCGGTGCCTTCATCGAGACCGACGAGATCGAGTCGATCCAGGACCGAATGCGGCGCTGGCTCGACGTGCCGCGGCCGGTCCACCTCGTCGGTCCGACCGGGTGTGGGAAGACCGCCCTCGCACTGTCGGTCGCGGCCGCACGCGATCAGCCCGTCGTCTGGATCAACGGTAACGAACTGCTCGACACCGGGTCACTGGTCGGCGAACGGTCGGGCAAGGCCCAGTACAAGGAGCGGGACAACTTCGTCTCGGGCGTGATGAAGAAGAAATCCATCGTCCGGGATCGCTGGGTCGACAACCCGCTATCGGTGGCCGTCCAGAACGGCGCGACGCTCGTCTACAACGAGTTCTCGCGGACCAAACCCTCGGCACACAACGCCCTCCTGTCGGTCTTCGAGGAGGGAGTCCTCGACCGGCCCGGTCAGCGCGGGGAGGATCGGATGGTCGACGTCCATCCGGAGTTCCGGGCCATCTTCACCTCCAACTCGACGGAATACGCGGGCGTCCACCGCCCACAGGACGCGCTGCTCGACCGATTGATCGGCATTCATCTCGACTACTACGACCGCGAGACCGAGATCGGGATCGTCTCCGCGCGCGTTGACGAACTCGATGAGGAGGACGTCGAACGGGTCGTCGACATCGTCCGCGACCTACGGGATCGTCTCGACCTCCACGTCGGCACGCGCGCGGCGATCATGGTCGCGGAGGGGCTCACTGTCTTCGAGGAGGACGCGCTGATCGACGTCTGTGTCGACGTGTTGGCGTCGAAGGCCGAATCGAAAGAGGAGGTCGACTCGATCCGAGAGGAGATCGAGGACGTGGCCTGAGGGGGTCCGTTCGCCGGTCGTCCTTGGCCGCACGAAAAGACACGTCCGAAACGGCGCCGTACGGGTCAGAAAGAGCGTCTACGAGGCGTTTCGATGTCCATGGATCTCGATGAACTCCGTCTGCTTTAGGCCAACTCTTCGATGTTCTCGACGACGGCGTCGGCGAACTCGCTGGCCGCCAGCTTCTCGCCGCCCTCGATCTGGCGTTCGAGGTCGTAGGTGACCTGTTTCGAGGAGATGGCCTCCTCGACGGCGTCGCCGATGAGCTGGCCGGCGTCGTTCCAGCCCATGTACTCGAACATCAGACGACCCGAGAGGATCATCGCGGTCGGATTGGCCTTGTCCTTGCCGGCGTGTTTCGGCGCGCTTCCGTGGACCGGCTCCGCGAGACAGCGCGTCTCGCCGAAGTTGGCGCCGGGCGCGATGCCCAGCCCGCCGATCTGGGCGCCCGCGGCGTCGGAGATGTAGTCGCCGTT
>CAYVQH010000073.1:0-9358 GCA_964454105.1 uncultured Halobacteriales archaeon
TCGCGATGGGCGATCAGTGGACCAACATGATCCAGCCGTTCTGGGCGATCCCCGTCCTGGGGATCGCCGGCCTCTCCATCAGGGACATGATGGGATATGTGGCCGTGCTGTTCGTCTTCAGCGGGATCGTCTTCGGGGTCGGAACGCTGTTGATGGGATACGGGGTCCTCTGAGGTGATCGAACATGGCAACACGACACACTGACGCCGACGCGTCCGACGGAACCGACGCCGGGTTCGTGCCCTTCCTCGGGCAGTTCTTCCCGGAATCGCTCGCGCTCTCGGTGCTGCTGGCGCTGGTGGCGCTGGTCGTCACGATACCGTCGCTGCCGGCCTACCAGCAGGTCGAGACGTTCACGACCGGCTTCTACGACCTGTTCGCCGTTCAAATGGCACTGATACTGTACTGGGTCCTCTCGGCGACGGTCGTCGAGTCCCCGCCGGTCGGCGCGCTGTTCGACCGGATCGCGCGCGCGATCCCGACCAGCCAGACGGCGATCGTCTACTCGACCGGCGTCCTGGCGCTCGCGTTCGGCTGGGTCAACTGGGCGCTCGGACTTCTCGGGGGCGTGTTCGTCGGTCGACGGCTCTGTCGGCGCGCCCGCGAGGAGGGCGTCGCGGTGCACTACCCGCTCGTGTTGACCGCCGGCCTCCTCTCGCTGGTGCTCGCGAACCAGGGCCCTACCAGCCCGGGCGCGTTGCTCATGGCCGACGCGAACCTGACCGAGATGAGCGGCTTTCTCGCCGACGTCGGACCGCTCGAGATGAGCGGGTTCCTCCTCGCGCCGGCGAACCTCGTGTCCAGTCTCGTGCTGGTCGCGACGCTGCCGCTGCTTCTGGTAATCCTGGCCCCGGACGCGGAGGCCGACCGGACGGAACTCGGGGAGGGATCGATACTCGAGGGGACGATCTCGGAGACGTTCGAACGCTACACCCTTCCGTCGCGAAGCGACTACACGGTGGCCGACTGGCTCGAACAGTCCCGGCTCATCTCCGGGCTCGCGATCGTGATCGGGCTCGGGTCGGTCGGGCTGTACTTCGCGACCGGCGGGGGGCTGACGCTCCTGTGGCTCCTCTTCTCGCTGATGATCCTCGGGTTGGTCGTCCACGTCCGGCCGATGGCCTTCCGGTCGAAGACGACCCACGCGACCCGGTGGGCCAACCACGTCGCGATCCCGTTCATGCTCTACGCGGTCGTCTTCGCGCTGCTCTCGGCAGCGGGACTGTACGGCGCGATCGGCGACGCCCTCGGGGGCGGCGCGGTCGGCCCGTTCCTCGCGGCCCTCGGGGTGGGTTTGCTGGTGCCCGACCCCGCATCCGTCTGGGTCCTCGTCGGACCGGCGGCGAGCGCGGGAGCGGGATCGAACCTCGTCGGTTCGGTCGTCGCCGTGATGTACGGGGCCGGGCTCTCGAACCTCTGGTTGGGCTTCGTCTTCCTCGGGGTCCTCTCGATCCGCGGGTTCGACTGGCGCGAGTTCGCCCGGTACGCGGCCGTGATCTCGGTCTACGTCTCGGTGGTCGTCCTCGTTTCGATGATCGCCCTCTAACCGGAGGGTTGTAACCTCATTACGACCGGCGGCCAAGAGTGCGCATGGTAACGCTTTCGGAGACGCGGATCGAGAACCGCTATCGGGTCCAGCCCAACCACGCGAACAACTACGAGTCGCTCCACGGCGGCACCCTGATGAAGTGGATGGACGAGGTCGGCGCGATGAGCGCGATGCGATTCGCCGGCGAGTCCTGCGTCACGGCGGGCGTGACCGAACTCGACTTCCAGCAGCCGGTGCCGATCGGAGAGATCACACGGATCGAAGCCTACGCCTACGACGCCGGGCGAACGAGCGTCCGGATTCGGATCCGCGCGTGGCGCGAGGAGCCCCGGACCGGCGAGACGACGCTCACGACCGAGGCGGCCTTCACCTTCGTCGCTATCAACGCCGAGGGGTCCCCGGTCGAAGTCCCCGAGATCGAGGTCGGGACCGACGAGGAGCGGCGGCTTCGCGACGAGGGGTACGCCGCCGAGGATTAGGCGAGCACCAGAACGTACCGCGTCAGCGACCGATGGACGCGGCGCTCGAAGCGCTCCTCGACGGTCCAGCCCGCCGACTCGGCGGCGTCCGTCCACGGCCGGTCGGCGACCACGACCGCGCGCGGCGCGAGCCGCCGAGCCTCGGCGAGTGCGCCCTCGACGAGCGAGGCGAGATCGCCCTCGATGCGCGACTGGCGGCCGTAGGGTGCGTCGAAGACGACGCCGTCGACGCTCCCCTCCCGGAGCGGGACCCGCGTCGCGTCCCCCCGAAACAGGTCGAACTCGACGCCGTAGTGCGCGAGGTTCTCCCGTGCGCCACGGACCATCTTCGCCTGGGCGTCCGCACCGATAACGTGCGTGCCGAGCAGGCCGGCCTCGACGAGCACACCGCCGGTGCCACACATCGGGTCGAGGATTGTCGCACCGGGACCGGCGCCCGCAACGTTCGCGATCGCCCGCGCGAGCAGGGGGTCCATGCTGCCGGGCTGGAAGAACGGCTTCTCGGTGGGCGCACGCGCCCCGAAATCACGCCGGCTCTCGGCCGCGAGCCAGCCGAGGGCACAGCTGTTCTCGGAGAAGACGGCCCGAAGCTCGTGGTCCGGGTCGTCGAGGTCGACCGAGAAACCACGCTCGACGAGAACCGATCCGAGCACGCGCTCGACCCGTTGAGTATCGATATCGGTGGTATCACGCACTCGACGGGCGCGCACGCGTACCGATCCTTCGCGGTCGATCCCCGCGAGTTCGAGGAGCAGGCGCGCGGAGTCGACGTCGGCGTCGGTCGTTCCGAGCAGTTCACTCGCTCGATGGACGTATGCGAGTCCTCCCACCCCCCTGGGGTCGATCCCGCGGGCAGTCGCCAGGCCGGGAGCGAGCGGGGAGACGGCGCTGGCGGCACTACGCGCCTCACGACGCGCGAAGGCGTCGTCCTCGCCGGCCAGCTCCAGCAGGTACACGCATCGATTCGAGACGCGTGGCGAAAAGAGCCTACCGCTTGAACCGCTACGACGGGATCACCCTCATCTATCCACCAACCTTTATAGGCCTTAAATACGTCTTATAAGTAGAACGATGGATCCAAAGGAGACGATTAACATCGAGAACGTGGTTGCGTCGACGGGTATCGGGCAGGAGCTCGACCTGCAGAGTGTCGCGATGGACTTGGAGGGCGCGGACTACGATCCCGAGCAGTTCCCCGGTCTCGTCTATCGCACCCAGAACCCCAAGTCGGCGGCGCTGATCTTCCGGTCGGGCAAGATCGTCTGTACGGGTGCGAAGTCGACCGACGACGTGCACGAGAGTCTGCGGATCGTTTTCGATAAGCTGCGTGATCTGGAGATACAGGTCCAGGACGACCCCGAGATCATCGTCCAGAACATCGTCACCAGCGCCGATCTGGGGCGCAACCTCAACCTGAACGCGATCGCGATCGGATTGGGCCTCGAGAACATCGAGTACGAACCCGAGCAGTTCCCCGGGCTGGTCTACAGGCTCGACGAACCGAAGGTCGTCGCGCTGCTCTTCGGCTCGGGCAAGCTCGTCATCACGGGCGGCAAGCAGCCCGTCGACGCCGAGCACGCCGTCGACAAGATCGTCTCCCGGCTCGAGGAGCTCGGCCTCCTCGAGTAGTCGAATGGTCCTCGACGCCCTTTTCACCCTCGCGACGAGTTTCCTGGTGATCGGGCTCGGGTTCTGTCTCACGCTACATATCGCCGCCCGTTACGTTCTCGGCGACGTGCCGATCAGAAGGGCGCTCGCGGGGCTGATCCCCGCGGCGGTCGTCCTCTCGCTCACGCTGGTCGGCCAACCCGTACCGGCAGCGGTGCTCGCGATCGCCGCCGACGTGATCGGCATCAAGACGATCTACGCCCTCTCGTATCGCCTCGCGGGCCTCGTGGCGCTCGTCCACTTCACGGTGAGCTTCCTGCTGGGGTTCGCGGTCCAAAACCTGTTTGCCCTCCTCGGAACCGCCCCGACATGAGCCTGAAATCGACCGTCTGGAACCCGGAAGAGAACCGTCCACGAACGCCACTGCGGCTCGTCGCCGGCGTGGTGGTCCTTCTGCTCGTGACCGCCCTGGTGACGATACCCCCGGTGTTGGTCCTCTCGTTGCTCGACGTGGCGCTGCTTGCCGGCACGGGTATCGGGACCACCGTCGTCTCGACTGCAGCCAGCGGGATCGGTACCGTCATCGGGGTGTGGCTCGCCGGTCGATACGTCGATCGCAGGCGGTTCGCCGACTTCGGGCTCGGGATCGATCGCGACTGGTGGATCGACTGTGGGTTCGGGCTGGCGTTGGGCGGCGTCCTGATGACGGGGATCTTTCTGGTTGAACTGGCGGCCGGCTGGATCACCGTCACCGCGACGTTTGCGGGCGAGGCGCTTCTCTCGATAGTCGCGGGCAGCCTCCTGTTGTTCCTGCTGGTCGGGATCTACGAGGAACTCCTTCTCAGGGGATATCTGCTCACGAACCTCGCGGAGGGAGCACGCGGGATCCTCGGGGTGAAGGGGGCGGTCGTCTTCGGGATCCTCGTCTCCTCGGCGACGTTCGGGGTGCTTCACGCAAGCAATCCGAACGCCACGACGGTAAGCACGCTCGCGATCTCGCTTGCGGGCGTGATGCTCGCGGTGGGGTACGTCCTTACGGGCGAACTCGCGATCCCGATCGGTCTACACATCACGTGGAACCTGTTTCAGGGCACCGTCTACGGGTTCCCGGTCAGCGGCCTCGATTTCGGTGCTAGCGTCGTCGGCATCCGACAGGGTGGTCCGGCCGTGGCGACCGGCGGCTCGTTCGGCCCCGAGGCGGGTCTGCTCGGCATCGGCGCCATGCTCGCCGGCTGTCTGTTGACCGTACTATGGGTGCACTACCGGTATGGCACGATCGGGCTGGCGACCGACGTCACCGTCCCGGAGCTCCGGGGCTGAGCCGAGTCACTCGACCAACCGCTCGATCTCGGTGACGAGGATGCCGCTTGCACCCAGCTTCTTGATCCGCGTGATGGTCTCGAAGACGTCGCGCTCGTCGACGACGACGTGAACCGCGACCATCCCCTCATCACCGCGCGATGGGTCCCGGTTCGGTGGTGACCCGTCGGCGTCACCCTGCCCGACGATGTCCATCACCGTCGGCCCGCCGAGTCCGGGAAGGGCCTCGCGGATCTCGTCGAGCCGGTCAGCGGGCGCGTTGAGCATGAGATAGCGCTTGCCGTTCGCCGTCAGCACGGATTCGAGCGCGGTCCGGATCTGCTCGACCTTCGGATCGTCGAGGACGTCCTCGCGGGCGAACAGTCGGGCGGAGCTCTCGAGGACGTCATCGACGATTCCGAGCCTGTTCATCCGCAGGGTCGTGCCCGTCGAGGTGATGTCGACGATCGCGTCGGCCATGTCGACGTGCGGGGTGAGTTCGGTCGCGCCGGTGACCTCGACGAGCGAGACGTCGACGTCCCGTTCCTCGAAGTATCGCCGGGTGATTCGCGGGAACTCGGTGGCGACCGATTTCCCCCGGAGGTCCTCGACGGTCGCGATCGCGCTCTCCTCGGGCGCGGCGAGCACGAGGCGGCACTTGCCGAACCCGAGATCGAGCAGATCGGACAGGTCGTGGCCGCTCTCGCGAACCTGATCGAGCCCGGTGATCCCGAGATCGGCCGCGCCGTCGGCGACGTATTCGGGAATGTCGGCGGCCCGCGCGAACAGCAGCGTCACGTCGGGATCGACGGTGTCGGCGTAGAGCTTGCGATCCGCGCCGTTCTCGACGTGAAGCCCCGCGCGTTCGAGCAGCTCGATCGTCGGCTCGTGCAACCGGCCCTTGTTCGGAACGGCGATCTGCATATCCGCTCCTCGGTCGGGGGCGGCAACTGCCTTGCGGTCCGAGCGGAACCGTATTGGCCCCCCGCCGTTGCAGGGCCACCATGGGTGTGTTGATCACCGGCGCGAGCAAGGGGATCGGACGTGAGACCGCACTACGGCTGGCCGAGACGCGCGACGTCGCCGTCAACCACCGCGACTCGGCCGACGACGCCGAGGCCGTCGCGGCGGCGGTCCGCGAGCGCGGCGCCGAGGCGCTCGTCGTACGGGCGGACGTCCGCGACCCCGGGGCGGTCGGGACGATGGTCGAGGAGTGTGTCGAGCGCTTCGGCGGACTCGACGCCGTCGTGAACAACGCGGGGATCGCCCGTCCGTCCCGGCTTGCCGACCTCGACCCTGAAACGTGGAACGAGGTGCTCGAGACGAACCTGAGCGGGACGTTCCACGTCAGTCGGGCGGCCGCCCCACACCTCGTCGAGGGTGGTGGTGCCATCGTCAACGTCTCCAGCATCGGTGGGACGGACGGGACCGTCGATGCCGCCTACGCCGCGAGCAAGGCCGGGTTGCACGGTCTGACGCGTTCGCTGGCGCGCGAACTCGGCCCCGAGGACGTGCGGGTCAACGCCGTCGCGCCCGGGCCCGTCGAGGGCGGGATGAACGACGAGATCGCCGCCTTCCTCGCGGATCAGGAGTTCCACGGCCACGAGGACCTCGGCACGCTGCTGCCCGAGTACGCCTGCGAACCGGCGGAGGTCGCCCACACCGTCGAGTACCTGCTCGACAACGGGTTCGTCCACGGCGAGATCGTCAGCGTCAACGGCGGGATGCAGATGCGCTGAGACCGGCAGATTGAGGCGACCGGGTGGGAATGGTGGGACATGACCACGCTACGGATAGCGGGCGGACGGGTGCTCCGGCCCGACACCACCGTCGAGCGGGCGGACGTACTGGTCGATCAGGAAGCGGGCGAGGTCCTCACGGTGGGCGAAACCGACCGGGGCGACGAGCGGCTGGACGCCGACGGCTCGCTCGTCGTTCCCGGCCTCGTCAACGCACACGGTCACGCCGCGATGACGCTTCTCAGGGGGTATGCCGACGACAAACCCCTAAACGCGTGGCTCCAGGAGGACGTCTGGCCCGCCGAGGCCGAACTCACTCCCGAGGACGTGCGTGCCGGCACGGAGTTGGGGATCGTTGAGATGATCAAATCCGGCACGACGGCCTTCGCGGACATGTACTTCGAGGTCGATGAGGTCGCCGCCGCAATCGTGGAGTCGGGAATGCGGGCACGGGTCGGCCACGGGATCGTCACGGTCGGCAAGGACGACGAGGCCGCCCGCGCGGACGTCGAGGAGAGCATCAGGGTCGCCCGCGAGTTCGACGGGACGGCGGACGGCCGACTCTCGACGGCGGTGATGCCCCACAGCCTCACCACCCTCTCCGAGGAGTACCTCTCGCTGGCGGTCGAGGGCGCCCGCGAGGCCGGGGTCCCGGTCCACTTTCACGCCAACGAGACGAGAGAGGAAGTCGAACCGATCGTCGAGGATCGAGGGGTCCGGCCGCTCGAGTACGCCGAGGATCTCGGGCTCCTTACCGAGACGGACTTCCTCGCACACGGCGTCCACCTCTCGGAGGGTGAGATCGAGTTGCTCGCCGAGACCGACACGAGCGTGATCCACTGTCCGGCCTCGAACATGAAACTCGCGAGCGGGATGGCACCCGTTCAAGCGATGCTCGACGCGGGCGTCACCGTCGGACTGGGTACCGACGGCGCGGCCTCGAACAACGATCTCGACGGTTTCGACGAGATGCGCGACGCGGCCATGCTCGGCAAGATCGCGGCCGATTCGGCGGCCGCCGTCCCCGCCGGGCGAGCGGTGGAGATGGCGACGGCCGGAAGCGCCGAGGCCATCGGAATCGACTCAGGGAAAATCGAGGAGGGAGCGAACGCCGACCTCGCCGTGGTCGACTTCGAGACGGCACATCTCACGCCCGACCACGACCCCGTGAGTCACCTCGCGTACGCGGTCCGTGGTTCGGACGTGCGCCACACCGTCTGCGACGGGCGGGTGCTCATGCGCGATCGGGAGGTGTTGACGCTCGACGAGAAGGAGGTACGCCAGACCGCCCAGAAACGGGCGAGAGAACTGGTCGAACGCGCCTAACGATACACCATGACGGCGATGCCGGCGATCAGTAACAACAGCCCCCACCACAGCGAGTCGAAGGGGAGCACCTTCAGGATCAGCGTGACGATCCCCGAACTGAGCAGCGACCAGCCGATCGTGGTCCGGGTGCCGGAGTTCCGATAGCTCATGGATTCACTTCGAGAGCCAGCCGCAAAACGCTACGGCCTGCAGTCAGTGGCGAAACGGTTGTCGCGCCATCGCACGTACCTTACCGCGAGAACCATACTAGGAGCTACAACCGCGGGGGCGTGTTTCTGATGGTCGATATAACGCTACTCGATGTTTAGGTCGTCACTCTCCTATCCCTATACAATTGCACTGCCGTTGAGGAAACGCACAGTACTCCGGCAACGGCCAATAGAACGATGGGCAACCAGTACTCGCTTCCAGCCTCGATCAGCATCATATATGCTGACGCGAATAGTACAACACCCGAGACAAGCGGTACCAGTTTTACCCAATCCATAGGGGGTGTCCATATTCTATCATATTAAATATAGTATATATTTAAGAAAACAAGGTAGACTGTCGTAGTGTGGTGAGAAGAACCACACGGATTTGGTGATCCGAACCGTCCTTGTCGCATGGCCATTCGAAACCCGATGTCGAAGAACGCCTGGAGCCGACACGCGAACCCCTACAGCGGCGCGACGCGGATGCTCGCGGGCGCGGCGTTGCTCGTGGCGCTGTATCGCCACGCGTGGAAGAGCCTCGGGGCGGTGGTCGCGTTTCTCGCGCTCAACCCCGTCCTGTTTCCCGAACCCGAACGCACGGACAACTGGCTGAGCGAGGGCGTCCTCGGCGAGGAGGCGTGGATCGCCGACGGCAATCCGATGTTCGGGACCGGCTATCCCGAGATTCTCAACGCATTGAACGTCCCGCTGTACTGTTATACCCTCTATGCGGCGTACCGCCGATACCCGCTTCGAACGGCCGTCGGGTTCGCGGTGACGTTCGTGTTGAAACTGTGGTTCGTCGACGCGATGGGACGGTACTACCGCGCCCGGCGCGACCTTCGGTAGGGTTTTGGGCGCGGACCACCCACCTCGGGCCATGAGTCAGACGGCGTACTCCCCGATCAGCGAGCACCTCGACGACGTCGAGGCCGCTCGTGAGGAGGGCAGACGCAAGATGGACTGGGCGTTCCAGCACATGCCGATCCTCACGCATCTGCGCGAGGAGTTCCGAGAAAACAAACCCCTCGAGGGCGAGCGCATCGGGATGGCGATGCACGTCGAGGCCAAGACCGCGAACCTCGTCGAGACGCTGGCCGACGGCGGCGCGGAGGTCGCCATCACGGGCTGTAACCCCCTCTCGACCCACGACGACGTGAG
>CAYVQH010000074.1:0-9320 GCA_964454105.1 uncultured Halobacteriales archaeon
GACCGGGTGGCCGTCGCCCGCGACACCCGTCACACCGGACGCATGCTCGAGAACGCCGCCGTCTCCGGGCTCCAGAGCGTCGGCTGTGACGTCGACCGCCTCGGTGTGCTTCCGACGCCCGGAACCCAGACGTACGCGGCTCGCGAGGGCGTCCCGGCGGTCATGATCACCGCCTCGCACAACCCCGCGGAGTACAACGGGATCAAGCTGATCGGGAGCGACGGCATCGAACTCTCGGTCTCGGAGCTCGAAACTGTCGAGGACGCCTTCCTCTCGGAGGCCGACGGATCGCGCTCGTGGTCGCGGACCGGCTCGGAACACCACATCGACGACGCCGCGGAGCTGTACGTCGAGAACGTGCTCGAGGCGGTCGATCGCGAGCGGATCGCGGGGGCCGACCTCACGATCGCGCTCGACCCGGGCCATGGCGCGGCCTCGTTCACCAGTCCCCGGCTGTTCAGGGAGCTGGGCTGTCGCGTGGTGACCGTCAACGCCCAGCCGGACGGCCGGTTTCCGGGCCGGGAGCCCGAGCCGGTCGAGGGGAACCTCGCCGAACTCGGCCGCCTCGTCCGCGCGAGCGGGGCCGACGTCGGGCTCGCCCACGACGGCGACGGCGACCGGGCGATCTTCTTCGACGAGACGGGCGGGTACATCGAGGGCGACACGGCGCTTGCGGCGCTTGCGGGCGCCGAACTCGACGCCGGGGACGCCACCGTCGCCGCGGTCAACGTCTCCCAGCGCCTGGTCGACGTCTGTGAGCGGACCGGAGCGGACCTCGAGCTCACCCCCATCGGCAGCACCTACATCACCAGCCGGATCCAACAGCTCCGGGCCGAGGGGTTCTCGGTGCCGATCGCCGGGGAGGGAAACGGCGGGATCTACTTCCCCGAGTACGGTCTCGCACGCGACGGGGCGTACATCGGCGCGCGCTTCCTCGAGCTTCTGGCGGATCGGCCAGCAAGCGAGGTCGTCGAGCCGTTCGGCGGCTATCACAACGTCCGTCGGAAGCTCACCTACGAGAGCGACGAGGAGCGCGAGGCGATGCTCGCGGCCGTCGAGCGGTTCGCGGCCAGCACGGACGCCGCCGAGACCACCACCGACGGCGTCCGGCTGGACTACGACGACGGCTGGGTGCTCGCCCGCCCCAGCGGGACCGAGCCCGTCATCCGGGTGTACGCCGAGGCCCGCGAGCCTGAGCGCGCCCGGGCGCTCGCATCGCGGCTGTACGACGCCGCGAACGACGCGCGTCGGGCGATATAGCCGAGCCGAAGAACCTGTCCCGAACGCGTTCGGCACAGGTAGTATACGATCCCGGTGTGAACACGCCGATCGCATGAGCGAGGACACGCTCTACGAGCGACTGGGCGGAGAGGACTCGATCGAAGCCGTCGTCGAGCGCTTCTACGAACACGTGATTGCCGACGACCTGGTCAACGGCTACTTCGAGGACGTCGACATGCAGCGCCAGATCGCCCACCAGGCACAGTTCATCAGCTCCGTTACCGGCGGCCCGGTCGAGTACACCGGCGAGGACATGCGGGCGGCCCACGAGGGCATGGGCATCACCGAGGAGGAGTTCAACGCGATCGCGAAGCACCTCGATACGGCTCTGAAGGAGTTCGACGTGCCCGCCGAGGACCGCGAGGACGTGCTCGAGGAGATCGCGAGCTACGAGGACTCGATCGTCGGCGCGTAGCGGTCGAGAGCCTCGCGCAGCCGTTCTTTCTCCTCGACCGCCGCCTCCCGATCCGCGGCGATCGCCCCGCTTTTGAGGCGTTCTCGATCCCGATCGTCCAGCGTCTCGCGGGCCGCGGCGGCGCGACGCAGGCGTTCGTAGTCCGGATCGCGTACCACGGTTCGGACCTCCCGGAGGTGGGCAACGGTCTCCTCGGGGGCGAACCGGGAGACCACCGCACACAGCTCCCGCAGGCGAAACCACAGCTCGTCCGCGGGACGGGGCGGCCACTCCAGTTCGAAGGGCGCCGCGTCGATGCGCTCGATCGCCGTGCGCTGGGTGGCGACCGCCCGTTTGAGCGCGTCGGCGTCCTCGACGTAGTGGTCCAGCTTCGAGCGCGAGTAGTCGGCGTACTCAAGCAGCGTCGGGAGCGGTTTGGTCCCCGCCTCCGCGTTCTCGATGAAGGCCCGCAGGTCCGCCGGGATCTCGGTGGTCCCGACCAGCGGGTACCACTCCGTCCGATCGAGGAAGGCGACAACCTCGCGGGCGCTCGTTCGTGCGAGATAGTCGGAGAAGGCCTCTGCGACCGCCTCGTTGTACGCCTCGACGGGAATCTCGAGGTCGGCGACGGGCGCGTCGAGATCGACCTCCGAGATCGAGAGCAATCGGTCGTACTCCGCGATCTCCGCGTCGAGTTCGTCGATCCGTTCCCGGGCCGTTCGACGTGCCTCACGCAGACACTCGCGGGCGGTTTCGCGCCGCTCGAGGCGCTCGACGTCGCGGTCGACCGCTTCGAGCAACTCGCGGGCGCGCTCGAAGTCCCCCTCGTTCAGCCGGCGCTTGTCGAAGGCGTCCTCGACCGCCTCGAAGGCCTCGCGGTGGCGGATCCCGTCGGGAAGCCCGGAGACGAGGTCGTCGAGACCGCTCTGGAACTCGATGAACCCCTTGAAATCGCCCGTTCCCGTGGCGCGGTCCTCGTATCGGGCGAACAGATCGGCGAGTTCCTCGCGGGCGCTCGCGAGCCTGCGGAGTTCGTCCTCGCCGATCTCCTCGACGGACTCGCTGGCCGCCTCGTACGCCTCGCGCGCCTCGGACAGACGCCGTTCGGGGTCGCGTTCACTCATACACGTCGTCGGGATCGAACACGCGTTCGCCGACGTGGTCGCCCTCGAGGGTGCGGTAGAAACACGTCCGGTGGCCCGTGTGACAGACCCCGCCCTCCTGGTCGACGAGGTACAACAGGGTGTCCTCGTCGCAGTCGACGCGGATCTCACGGACCTCCTGGACGTGCCCGCTGGTCGCGCCCTTCTCCCAGAGCTCGTCGCGGCTCCGCGAGTAGTAGTGGGCGCGGTCGGTCTCGCGGGTTCGTTCGACGGCCTCGCGGTCGGCGTACGCGAGCATCAGCACCTCGCCGGTGTCGGCGTCCTGTGCGATCACGGGGAGCAACCCCGACGAATCGAACTCGAGGTCGGGCGCGTGGCTGCTCATGGTTCGGGTGAACGGCCGGCGGAAATAGGTCTTCCGTGTCGACGGATTGACGGTCGAAGCAGGAGCGGTGGATCGGTCGGTGCACGACCACGAGCGCAGGGGTGATGGGCCGTCCGGGCGCGCGTCTGTCAGGGGCACCGCCGATCCGGCGTCCCGGTGTGGCCCACGATCGATTCGAGTGCCGGGAGGTGCCTATAGCTATCCCCCGCCACATGTGGCACGTCGTCGGACACCTCACGAGAGGAGCGTCGTGGAGTCGACCTCGCGGGCCGTCTCCCGATGGGTCTCGTAGGCCGAAAGTGCTTCATCCATGACCTCGGGGTCGCTCCACTCGAAACAGGCGACGAACTGACCGTCATCGAAGGCCCCGGCGAAGACGCGATCGCCGACGACCGACAGCCCGAACGTGAGCGGGTCGGGATGGACGTAGAGGGCGAGTCCGTCGGCCGCAAGGGCGGCGTCGAAGTCCGCTCCGTAGTCGTCCTTCGAGGCCGAGAACGCAGCCGAGTCGAGAACGAGCTCCCCGTCGGTCCCGTCGTTGAGCACCGCCTGATGGGCCTCGTTGAACAGGGGGCTGACGACCGGGACGATCCCGCGAAACGACGCCGGGTCGAGCTCCCGGACCCGCTCGGTGTAGTAGCGAAGCGGCGCGTGGGGGTCGTTTCCCGTCGCCGTAATGACGGTCGCGGCCTCGAGGACGGCCGGCGACAGCTCCATGCCGGCCGCCGCAAGCGGCTCGAGGCTTCCGCCGTACTCCTCGACGAGCGCAACGGTGGCGGTGAGCTCGTTGTAGGCCGCGAGCACGAGCCGGCCACCGACCGTGCACGTGTAGCCCCCGTCGACGCGCCGGGCCCAGCCGCGATCGGTCAGCTCGCGGAGGTTGCGCTGGATCGCAGAGCGGGACAGCGACAGCCGATCGACGAGCTCCGCGGGCTGTAACGGGCCGTCGTCGAGGGCACTGAGCAGGGAGACGCGGTTCGGAGAGGTGGCGAGAAAGCGAACGCGATCGTCCGACGGTGGCATCGTCAGTGTGCTTTGGCCGGACGGTTATAGCTCTACCGTCACGCTATAGTACGCCGACGATCCCGAGGACCGCCGTCAGCAGGTCCCCGTAGGTGAGCGCGACGAGCAGCCCCACGAGGATCGGCACGAGAAACGGGATCCCCGGCGACACCCAGACGGTCTCTTGGGTGGTGAGAACGTCGAGCCCGTCCCTAAGGCCGTCCGGCGTGGTCCCGTAGGCGGACCCGACGTCGGAGAGGAAGGCCTGTGCCCCCCAGTCGTCGACCCCTCGTGGGCCGCCGTCGGATCCCGGGCCCGACGGGGATCGCGAACCGTCGGTTCGCTCACTTCCCTCAGACGCCCTTCGTTCGTCTGCCGACGTTCGAGGGTCGCCGATTCTTTCTCCGCCGTCCGCGATCGCGCCGTCGCCAGCCGGGGATGGCTCGGCCGGCAACGAGCCGGGATCCCGGTAGCGCGAGGGGTCCTCGCGGAGGGCCGCGAGCGTCGTCCCCCGCCATCGGAGGTACATTCGCAGGGCATCGAGATCGAGCCCCGATCGGGTGAACCCCTGTCCGTTCTCGAGCAGTCGGCCATGGGTCCGCTCGGCGTCCCGCCAACTCATCGGCCACCCGATGACCATCACGGGCGTGAACCGCCCCGCACACGCGTTCCTGACCGCGAGCGCGAGCGGGTAGCACGCGCCGACGAACACCGTGTTCGTGAGGATCGTGAGCGCGAACGCGCCCGTGGGCGTCCCCACCGCCGGAAGGACGGACGACCCGATCTCGTAGGTGGGATAGGTCGGAAACAGGACCGAGAGGACGATCAGCGCCTTCGCGTCCGCGCCGCCGAAGGCGCCGACGCGCCAGAACAGGTACGACGCGGGCGCGACCAGCAGCAGGCTGATCGCCGCACCGACGAGAAACAGGGTCCACGTGAACCCGCCGACCGCAAGCGAGACCGCCCCGTCCCAGACGAACAACACGACCGCCAGCGCACCGATCGGGAGCCACGTCCGGGTCGGGACGCGGCGGGTCTTCACGTCACGGTAGGCCGCCCAGACGAACACGGGCACGACGAGCAGCCGCAGGAGATCGGGAACCGAGGCGGGCACGGCACTAGAGCCGTGGCCGATCGATGAATGTTTTGTGGTCGCCGGAAATGAAATGAATCGAACTGAACGCGAGAACGGCCGCCGGTCTAGATGACGCGGTTCTGCAGGTAGTCGAGGTGCTTCGCGTTGTAGACGATCCTGACCTCGTCGGCGTCGGGCGAACCGATGCAGGTCAGGCGGACGTTCTTCTCGTCGACCTCCTCGTCCGAGAGGATCTGCTGCATGTCCATCTCGATCTCGCCCTCGTAGAGGATCGCCGCGCAGTTTGCACACGCGCCGGCGCGACACGAGAAGGGCCAGTCGTAGCCCTGGGCCTCGGCGGCCTCGAGGATGTACTCGCCCTCGTTGACCTCGAGCGTGCCGTAGTCCTCCTCGTCGAGGCCGGCGTCGGCGGCCTCGTCGAAGAGGTCGTCGTCGTCCATCTCCCAGCCCTGATCGTCCAGCACTTCGTAGTTGAGGTATTCTACTGTTGGCATCACCTGCTCCTTCGTCGGCATGCCTGTTAGACCTTGCTGTTCATTTATGGACCGCCGAATACGCCGATTACGAGCCATTCAGACGGTCTATGTCCTACATACGGGGATAATTTGACCGTAAATTTGGTCGACCAAAACCCGCGTGAGGGCCTGCAAACGGGGATCGGATCGACGCCGTGGCGGACCGGTGCGTTTAGGCCCGCACCGTTCGTCGTCGCCACCATGTTCGAGGGCTTCGAGGTGATCCCCGCCGTGGACATGCAGGGCGGCGAGGTCGTCCAACTGGTGCAGGGCGAACGCGGAACGGAGAAACGCTACGGCGACCCCGCCGAGGCCGCCCGTCGGTGGATCGACGCGGGCGCGCGGACCCTCCATCTCGTGGACCTCGACGGTGCCTTCGAGGGCGAGCGCGAGAACGCCTCCGCCGTCGAGGCCGTGTTGGAGGCCGTCGACGGCGAGGCGGCGGTGCAGTTGGGCGGCGGGATCCGCACCGTCGAGGGAGCGATCGAGCTACTGGATCGCGGCGTCGATCGGGTGATCCTCGGAACGGCGGCGGTCGAGAACCCCGGGATCGTCCGCGAGATCAGCGACGCACACGAGAAAAGCGTGATGGTGAGTCTCGACACCAAGGACGGCGAGGTCGTCGTCTCGGGATGGACCGAGGGCACTGGGTTGGACCCCGCCGAGGTCGCCGCCCGCTACGAGGAGCTGGGTGCCGGTGCGATCCTCTTTACGAACGTCGACGTCGAGGGACAACTGGAGGGCGTCCAGACGGGTCCCGTCGAGCGGGTCGCCGACGCGGTCTCGATCCCGGTCGTCGCCAGCGGCGGCGTCGCGAGCATCGAGGACGTCCGGGCGCTGAAGGACGCCGGTGCGGGCGCAGTGGTGGTGGGAACGGCGCTCTACGAGGGGGAATTCACGCTCGAGGAGGCGATCGCGGCGGTGGTTTAGACCAGCCTGAGGTGGTCCTGGTCGGGCGAGTAGATCTCGCCCTTGTCCCGGAGCTTCTGGATCTCGTGTTCGGCCTTGCCGTCCTCGATGCCCGCCTCTGCGGCACGCCCGATGACCTTCTCCTGGGGTGCGCCGGGCTCGCCGTCGTACTCCTCCTGGAGCTCGCGGATGATCTCCTTGATCCCCTTCACTCGATCGCGCTGGGTCTTCGAGCGGCCCGTCTCGATCACGTCGACGTCGTACTCGCCGGTCTCGGGGTCGACGCCGATGTCCTGTAGACAGGAGCGCACGATCTCGATGACGCGTTCGGCGTCCTCGCGTTCGACGGTATCCGAGAGCCGGACGCGGGCGCTGGCTTCGGCCAGCCTGACGAGCGCCTCGAGCTTTCGGGCCGTGACGGGTACGGGCGCGTCCTCGTCGGCACCCTTCGAGCGCAGGTCGACGTAGAACTCCTGGATCGCCTCGCGGGCCTCGTCGGTCATCCGGGGATAACAGCTCTGTTGGGCGTAGGCGATGTACTTGCGAAGCAGGTCGGCGTCGATGTCGGGGGCGACCTCCTCGGTGACGGCATCGACCTCCTCGCGGGTGACGTCCGGCGAGGGGAGGTTCGTCCGCTGGGTGTTCAACTCGCCGGCGTAGTTCGTCTGGAGGATGTGCTGGGCGAGCTTTCGGTCCTCGTCGGGGTCGGGCTTGTCGGTGACGGTGAAGATCAGGTCGAACCGGGAGATCAGCGCGGGTTCGAGGTCGATCTGCTCGCCGATGGGCTCGTACTGGTCGAACCGTCCGTATTTCGGGTTCGCCGCACCCAACAGCGAACACCGTGATTTCAGGGTGGCGTTGATCCCTGCCTTCGAGATCGAGATCGACTGCTGTTCGAGCGCCTCGTGCATCGCAGAGCGGTCCTCGGGGCGCATCTTGTCCAGCTCGTCGACCGCGGCGATCCCCCGGTCGGCGAGCACCAGCGCGCCCGCCTCGAGGGTCCACTGTTGGCCGTCGCCGAAGTCGTCGCGCACGGCGGCGGCGGTCAGGCCGGCCGAACTGCTGCCCTTCCCGGAGGTGTAGACCGAGCGGGGGGCGATGTTGCGGATGTACTGCAACAGTGCGGACTTCCCCGTTCCGGGGTCCCCGATCAGGAGCATGTGCATGTCCCCGCGGGTGCGTGAGCCGTCGGGGAGGTGTTTGGTGACGCCCGAGAACAGCTGGAGGGTCATCGCGAGTTTGGCCTGCCGATGGCCGTAGATCGAGGGCGCGAGGCTGTCGACCATCCGCTCGTAGATGTTCGGATCCGAGGAGAGTTCGACGATGGCCCGTTTGTCCTCGTCAGTGATCTCCATGTCCTCGAACTGCTCCTCCTCGGCCTCGACCGCGTGGCCGTCCATGTAGATGTCGAAGGTGGTCGACTTCTCCTGGTTCGACCCCTGCTGTTCGAGATGGAGCACGCCCGTCACGCGGACGTGGTCGCCGGCGGTCACCTCGCCAGTGATGTCGTCCTCGATGTGGACGTCGAGGCTCTGGGGGGTTTCCCCGCCGCGAAGCCCTTCGGGACTCTCCTGGATGCGGAGTTTCTGGGCGTCGATGAACTCCGACTGGTCGAAGTTGATTCGGAAGGGACCCTGTCGCTCACAGCCCGAACACTGGTGGGGTTCCTGGAAGTCGCCGCCCGTTTGGGGGATTCGGGTGAGGGTGCCACAACGTTGGCACTCGAAGGCGGCCTGCTCGATCTTCGGGCGGACGTCCGTGGCTTTCCGGACGATTCCCCGCACCTCGACGAGCGTATTGACGTTCTTCGAGCGGATCTCGCGGATGTCGGTCGGGGCCGGGAGGTTCCGTACCCGGACGTGGGCCTGTCCGAGGCTCACGTCGACCGGGAGGTCGTACAGTCTGAGCGCCTCCTCGGCGTAGGGCTGCATCTGCTCGGGCTGGTTCCGGAAGTCGTCCGCCACGTCGGGGTCGAAGCGGTTCAGGTCGGTCCAGTCGAGATACAGCGAGCGCTGCTCGTTCGGATAGTGCTGTGCCAGCGTGCCGATCTCGTCCTGATAGTAGGTCCGGTAGAACTCCTCGAAACGGCCGACGAGCTCCTGGTTTTCCGCACTGGCCATGCTACCAGTTGTAGCCGCTCTTCGCGTATGAAGCTTCGGAACCCACTTTTTTGCGGCGAGCGGTTCGGACGAAGTGCGAATCACGAGCCGCAAAAACCCGTCCCGCGGGAGCGAAGCTCCCGCTGGTGCAGCAGGACCGAAGGTCCTGCCCGCCACCGAAAAGCCGCTCACTCGCTACGCTCGTTCGCAGTGGGTGCTTGGTTTTTATACGATCACAATGCTAGCGACCATGAGTAGTGCTATAGCGCCGAAGACTTTCATTCCGGTGAGGTACGTTTCTCGTCGCCGGTAGTAATCTCCCGTGACGATGCCGAACGCGCCCATCAGTGCACCGATCGTGACCGACGTCACGGTTCCGACCCATGCGACGACGGAGGGGTTGTCCCAGTTGATCCCTCCTAACCAATACGAGACGAGAAGTCCAACCAAACAGTACCCGACCACGAGACCGACTATCACCTCCGTCCGGTTCCGCGGCTGCAACCAGCGATCCAGTTCGCTCATCATGTGCTGAT
>CAYVQH010000075.1:0-9102 GCA_964454105.1 uncultured Halobacteriales archaeon
CCGTAGCTCGGGCGGGATCCACGCGAGATCGAGCGCTCCGTACATCTCCTCCTCGGTTCCACCGGCGATCCGCTCGCCCGCGCGCTGGCCGCTGGTGTCCTCCAGTCCGCTGATATCGAAGATCCCGTACTCGTTGACCTTCAGGTCGCGATCGAGCGCGCGGTTTCGAAACCGGATGTTGTGGGCTTTGCTGCCCGTGAAGTACTGTAAGGCACTGCCGAACTCCTCGGGAACCACCACCCGAAGATCGATTCGGATCCCGTTCGCTACGACGCTCGCCTTGTTCTCGCCCGACTCGATGATCCGTTCGGCCCGATCCCAGTCGGCGAAGGCCTCGACGACGCGCTCGAGGTCCTCGCTCGAAGCGAGCACGTCGACGTCGCCGCTGGTCTCGCGCCACCGGCGGATCGAGCCGGCGACCTCCGCACGCTCGACGCCCTCCCGTTCCCGAAGGTACGCGAGCAGGTCGTCCGCGATCGGCCGTGTGTCCCCGAGCAGTTCGCGCTCGCTGGCCTTGCGGGCGAACTCCAGCCCATCGAGGATGTTCTCCTCGGTTTTCGGCCCGAACCCCTGGATCTCCCGAATCTCGCCGGCGCTCGCGACCTCCTCCAGTTCGGCGAGGTTTCTCACGCCGAGTTCCCGATGGAGGGTCGCAACGGTCTTGGGACCGATCCCCTCGACGCTCGTGAGTTCGTCCATCGCCACCGGCAGCTCGGCGCGTTGCTCCTCCAGTTCCTCGATCTCGCCGGTCTCGACGTACTCGATGACCTTCGACGAGATGGCGTCGCCCACGCCGTCGATCTCCTCGACCGCGTCCTGGCCCTCCGCGACCAGGTCCTCGATCGCGGTCGGGTGCTCGCGGATGCTGTCGGCGGCCCGGCGGTAGGTGTTCGGCTTGTACTCGATGTCCTGGGCCTCCAGCAGGTCCGCGTACTCCTCGAAGAGGGCGGCGATCTCGGCGTTTCGACTCATGCCCCCCGTTTCGCACTATCGCCTGTTAGGTGTACTGTCCTCGTCCAGCCCGAGCGCCTGACGCATGAACCGCGTCCAGCGTTTCTTGTCCGCGACCGCCTGGGCCTGGGCCTCGGCCTCGACGTCCGCCGGCCCGAGGTTCTGGAGCCCTTCGAGCGCGCGGTCGATCCCGATGATCGACTCGGCGAGACGTTCACCCTCCTCCCTGCTGATCTCACCCTCCTCGATCGATTCGAGACGTTCGAGACGTTCCTTTCGGAGGTTGCGTTTGGCCCGCTCGACGCGGTCGCGCTCGCCCTGGGGGACCGTCTCGCGGCGCTTGATCTCGAAGACGAAATCGCGAAGCTCGACGCGCTCATCCTGGACGTCGATCTCGTCGGGGATCCGGGCGCCGACGGTCGCCCCCTCCCGGCCGATCCGTTCGAGCAGTTGTTTTCGCTCGTACTCCTGCACCCCGGATGGTTGCACGCCGACCGGGAAAACTGCTGTCTTCGCGTATCCCAACCCCTTTTGTCGCCTCGCTTCGAACCCCTGCCAATGGCGACGTGTGATCGGTGTGGTGCACACGAGAACCTGCCCTACCGCTGTGAGCGCTGTGGAGGCGTGTTCTGTGCCCAACACCGGCTGCCGGAGAACCACGACTGTCCCGGCCTACAGGAGTGGCGCGATCCCGACGGGCTGTTCGACAGCGGCGTCGAAAGCGGCGTGAACGACCCCGGCGGACAGGAATCGACGTCGAACTCGGGACCGGCCGTCCGCGATCGGATGCCGTTCAACACCGGGACCGGCGGGCCGCTTGGCTACGTTCGGAACAACATGACCTACGTGTTCTTGCTGTTGATGTGGATCACGTTCTCGCTGCAGTTCCTGCTGCTGCCGCTGTTCGGGTTTGGGCCGACCAGCGCGCTCTCGGCCTACCTGTTCGTCCTCGATTCCAACGACATCACCCACGTCTGGACGTGGGTCACCTCGATCTTCGCCCACGGCGGGGTCGGCCACGTCGTGATGAACAGCATCGTGCTCTATTTCTTCGGGCCGATCGTCGAGCGCAAGGTCGGGAGCAAGGCCTTCGCCGCGCTGTTCATCGTCAGCGGCGTGGTCGCCGGCCTCGCGCAGGTCGGGACGGCGCTCGTGCTCGGCGACTTCAGTGCCGTCGTCGGCGCAAGCGGCGCGATCATGGCGATCCTGGGCGTTCTCACCGTCCTCAATCCCCAACTTCGGGTCCTGCTCTTTTTCTTCATCCCGATGCCCCTGTGGCTGCTCACGCTCGGGTTCGCCGCGGTCTCCATCGGGGTCGTGGGCTTCGGCGGCGTCGGCGCCGGCGGGATCGCCCACCTCGCCCACCTCGCCGGGCTGTTCATCGGGCTGGGATACGGCGAGAAACTGCGCCGGCAGGGCGAACGCGCCCCCGACCAACTGCGCTTCGGCGGCGGACCGGGCGGCCCCGGCGGGCCGGGTGGGCCGGGTGGACCCGGACGAGGTCGGTTCTGATGGAGGTCGTCCGCCCCGAGTTCCGGCCCGACGCCACCCTCTCGCGCGGGGAGATGGAGGCCTTACAGCGCGAGATCGCACGCGAGGCGACCTTCGGGAACGACCACGCGATCCCCGACACCCCGGTCGTCGTCGGCGTCGACCAGGCGTTTCCCGAGGACCGGGCGGTCAGCGCGCTCGTCGCCGTCCGGGACGGCGAGGTGATCGAGCGCGCCTCCGCAGTGACGGAGCTCTCGATCCCGTACGTTCCGGGATTGCTCTCCTTCCGGGAGGGCGAGTCGATCCTCGCGGCCTTCGAGGCCCTCGAATGCGAGCCCGACCTCGCGCTGTTCGACGGCAGCGGACGGATCCACTTCCGGCAGGCCGGGCTGGCGACCCACATGGGCGTGGCCCTCGACCTACCGAGCGTCGGCGTCGCAAAGAGTCTGCTCTGTGGCCGGCTGAGCAACCCGCCCGAGGAGCCGTTTGCGGAGGGGACCAGGGTCCCAATCCTCGCGGACGGCCGGGTCGACGCTCCCGACGGAACGGTGCTAGGGTACGCCGTTCAGACGCGCCAGTACGAGGGTGGTTCACGCCACATCAACCCGCTGTACGTGAGCCCGGGCCACCGGATCGGCGCGGAGACCGCGGCCTCGCTCGTCGAGCGATGCTGTGCGGGTTATAAGCTTCCCGAGCCCGTTCGGCTGGCCGACTCGCACGCCGGCGAACTCGCCCGGGGGATCGATCAGTAACGGTCGGATGCGGGTTCGGATTCCCACTCCCGTCGGGCACGCTCCCGTTCTCGACCGTCCGTGCGCAGTCGTTCGAGCCGGTGGTCGAACTCGCCGTCGGTGAGTTCGCCGCGGGCGTAGCGCCGACGCAACAGAGTCAGCGCGTCGGCGTCGGGATCGGGGTCCTCGAAGCAGTCGTCCTCGTCCAGAAGCTTCGTCGGTGAGTTGAGGTAGGCGTACACCGCATACAGGAGGTTCCCGATCCCGAACGTGAACCAGACGGTGGTGACGGCGATCAGCGCGTGGAGCCACGCCGAGCCGTATTCAGGTCTGCGCAGGACGGCGTGGCTCTCGCCGTCGCGCACGATCCGCCAGCCGTCGGCGTACTCCTCGTCGAGTCGTCGTTGGAAACGCTGCGTTCGCATCGGTTCGATCGATCGCCGATAGGCAGGAAGCGGCAAAAAACGTTCCTCCGACCCGGCAACAATTAACTCCCCGGCGTCCGACGGATGGGCCATGGAGAGGACCGTTTGTATCACGGGTTGTTCGTCGGGGATCGGTCGCGAGACGGCACGGCAGTTCCGAGAGGAGGAGTGGACGGTGTACGCGACCGCCCGGGACCCAGGAGATATCGCGGATCTCACCGAAATCGGCTGTGAGACCGCGGAACTCGACGTAACCAACGATGCCCGAATACAGGCGGTCGTCGAGCGGATCATCGACGAGCAGGGTCGCATCGACTGTCTGGTGAACAACGCGGGCTACGGCCAGTTCGGCCCCGTCGAGGACGTCCCCGTCCGCGAGGTCGAAAGGCAGTTCGACGCGAACGTCTACGGCCCCCACCGGCTCGTCCGGGAGGTGCTACCGCACATGCGCGACCGGGAGGACGGCACGATCGTCAACGTCTCCAGCGTCGCCGGGCGCCTGTCGTTCCCGGGCGGCGGCGTCTACAGCGGGTCGAAGGCCGCCCTCGAATCGATGACGGACGCGCTCAGGGTGGAGACGGATCGCTTCGGCGTCGACGTCGTGCTGGTCGAACCCGGCCCCGTGGAGACGGGGTTCTCGGATCGCGTCGATAGCGAGATCGACGACATCCCTCGTTCGGAGGAGTACAGCGACATCTACAGCGTGATCGACGACACACAGGCGGTCGGCGGGGGCGGCCCCGGAGCGATCGCGCCCGGCGAGGTCGCCGACTGGATCGTCCACGCCGCGAGCGCGACCCGGCCGAACGCCCGCTATCCCGTCGGACGGGCCGCGAAGGTCGGGTCGCTGGCACGGCTGCTTCCCGACTCGCTGCGCGATACGGCGTTCAAACTCGCGCTGAAGCTCATGGGATGATCCGCGAACGCGAGCGACTGGAGGGGACGCCCGAACGCGAGATCGCCCTCGACTGCGTCGAGGCCGGAATCGAGGCCGCGGATCCCGAGCGGGCGATCGCCGAAACGGTCGCCCTCGACGGGGATCGCCTGCGCGTCGGGGAGGCGAGCTACGACCTCGCGGCCTACGAGGAGGTCGTCGTCCTCGGCGGGGGCAACGCCGGCGGACGGATGGCGAGCGCCATCGAGGGGGTTCTCAGCGACCGGATCTCGAGGGGACGGGTCGTCACCGACGCGTCCGAGGACGTCGAGCGGGTCGAAGTCCTGCCGGGCGACCATCCCGTTCCCTCCGAGCGCGGGGTCGCATCGACCCGTTCGATGCTCGAACTCGCCGACGAGGCGGGCGAGAAGACGCTCGCGGTCGTGGTGATCTCCGGCGGGGGAAGCGCGCTCATGCCCGCGCCCGCCGAGGGCGTTTCACTCGCGGCGCTCCAGTCGGTGACCGAGTCGCTGCTCGCGAGCGGGGCGGAGATAGACGAGATCAACGCCGTCCGCAAGCACTGTTCGGCGTTCAAGGGCGGACGGTTGGCCCGCCGGCTCGCCCCCGCCACGGTCGTCTCACTGATCGTCAGCGACGTGATCGGCAACGACCTGAGCACGATCGCCAGCGGCCCCACCGCCCCCGACGCGACGACGTTCGCCGACGCTCGGGAGATCCTCGCCCGCTACGGGATCGACCCACCCCCGGAGATCGAAGAACGCCTCGAACGAGGCGCGAACGGAGAGATAACGGAGACGCCCGACGCGGGCGACCCCGTCTTCGATCGGGTTGCGAACCACGTGATCGCCGACGGGTTCACCGCCCTCGAAGCGGTCCGTGACCTCGCGCGAGAACGGGGGTACGAGCCGCTGATCCTCTCGTCGAGCGTGCGCGGGGAGGCCCGCGAGGCCGCGAAGACCCACGTCGCGATCGCCGAGGAGATCCGCTCGACGGGCAATCCCCTCGAGCCTCCGGCCGTGATCTGTTCGGGCGGCGAGACCACGGTGACGATTCGGGGGGAGGGAACGGGCGGCCCGAACCAGGAGTTCGCGCTCTCGGCGGCGCTCGAACTCGACTCCCGTACTGCGCTCGCCAGCGTCGACACCGACGGGATCGACGGTGCGAGCGAGGTCGCGGGCGCGCTCGTCGACGGGGAAACCGTCCACGATCCCGAACCGGCGCGGGCCGCTCTCGCCGACAACGACGCCTACCCGTATCTGGAGGACCAGGGGGCGCTCGTCGAGACGGGCCCCACGGGAACGAACGTCAACGACCTGCGGGTACTCGTCGTCAGCGCCAGCCCCGAGGGGAGTCGTTGAGCCGCTCACAGCCCGTTTCCGTGACGACCACCAGGTCCTCGATCCGGACGCCGAATCTCCCCTCGAGGTAGATCCCCGGTTCGACGCTGAAGACCATCCCGGGTTCGAGTTCCCGCGAGTTGCCCGCGACGATGTACGGCGGCTCGTGCACTTCGATCCCGACGCCGTGGCCGGTTCGATGGGTGAAATCCTCGCCGTAGCCCGCTTTCTCGATGACGTTCCTCGCGGCGCGATCGACCGCCTCCGCGGGAATACCGGGTTCGACCCGTTCGACGGCCGCCTCCTGGGCCTCCCGGACCGCGTCGTGGACCTCCGCGAAGCCCTCGGGTGGCTCGCCCGCGAAGACGACGGTTCGGGTCTGGTCGCTCGGATACCCATCGACTCGGGTCCCGAAGTCGAGCACGACGGGATCGCCGGCCTCGATCGTCCGACTACCGTGGCGGTGGTGCGGGCGCGCGCCGTTCTCGCCCGCGGCGACGATCGTCTCGAAGGAGGGGGCCTCGCCGCCCACCTCGGTCAGTCCGGAGTCGATCTCACGGACGAACGCGCGTTCGGTCATCCCGACAGCGTCGAGCCGTCTGGCTTGCTCGCTCACCCGATCCGCGAGTTCGCTGGCCCGGCGGATCGCGTCGATCTCGGCGTCGTCCTTCGTCAGTCGCCGGTCGGCCAGCACCTCGCTCGCCAGCCCGAACTCGGCGTCGGTCGCGGCCCGGAGGTCCTGGGTGAACCGCGCCCACAGGCGGTCGTCGACGAGCAGGCGGTCGGGATCGATCCTTCCGAGGATCGCACCGATATGCTCGCGGGGGTCCTCCCCGTCGGCCCAGAGGCGGATATCCGATATCCCGGTCCCGGACAGCTGTTCGTCGTACATCGCCGGCGCGAGAAACACGGGTTCGCCCTCGCGGGGAAGGAAGAGGAGGAAATGCCGTTCCATGGGCTGGTCGCGGAATCCGGTGAGGTACTGGAGGTTCGGTCCCGGAAAGAGAACCAGACACTCGCCCTCGTCGAGCGCCTCCCGACAGGTTCGGGTCCGATCCTCGTAGTCGAAGTCCATGCCGGACGGTCGACCGGCGGGGGGATAAAATCAGTCGAGACAGGCCGCGACGAGTTCGAGCATCCGTTCTCCTCGGACCTCGTCGGCAAAGAGCGGCACCCGCTTGACGTCGTGGCCGCGAAACAGCTTCTGGGAGCGGGAAAGCGCGCCCTGCTGGACCTGCCAGCGGCGCTTGCAGAACTCGCAGTGCTCGACGTCCGGCGAGACGAAGTCGTCGGGACTGCCGCCGGCGACGTCCGCGAAGTCCTCCATCACGCGGTTGACGACCACTGTGGAAACGGGGATCTGGAACTCCTCCAACCGGGCGATCAGGCGCTTGGACTCGACGACGCTCATCTCCTCGGGGACCATCACGACCCGGAAGTCGGTCTTCGTCGGGTCCCTGAGGGTCGCCCGCAGGTGTTCGATCCGCTCGCGGAGTTCGTCGAGGTCCGCGTTCCCCCCTTTAGAGGGGTCGTCGCCGAACATCCCCTTCATCCCCTCGACCATCCCCTGCATGCGCTGGCGGAACTGCATGATCCGCCCGACCATCGAGTCCATCACCTCGGGGAGTTCGAGCAGCCGGAGGGTGTGGCCCGTCGGCGCGGTGTCGATCACGACCCGGTCGAACCGGTCGTCGTCGATGTACTGCAGCAGCTGGCGCATCGCCGCCGCCTCGTCCGCGCCGGGCATCGACCCGCCCGACAGCAGGTCGCCCAGCCCGCCCTCTCCCGACTCGTCCGCAGTCCCCGGCCCACCGCCCGCGCCGCCCAGCATGCCCTCGAGCCCGCCCAGCGGGTTCTCGCCGCCCAACATCCCCTCCTCGACCGCCTCGTCGGGGTCGATCTCGGCGGCAAAGAGCGGGATCTCCTCGCGGATCCGCGTCGGCTCGCTCGGAATCGACGTCTCGAGGGTGTCCGAGAGCGAGTGGGCGGGGTCCGTCGAGACGACCAGGGTAGAAGTGCCGTCGCGGGCGCTCGCGAGCGCGGTCGCGGCGGCCATCGTCGTCTTCCCGACGCCGCCCTTCCCCCCGTAGAGGACGTACTCGGGAGCGTCCACTCCGGTGGGAACGGACACGTCGACGTCCTCGATCTCCTCGACGGGTTCGACGTCCAGTTCGGCCATACCCCCCGTTCCTCGCCGATCGCCGTGTACCCGTCGGTCCCGCTCCGGTGGGCTCAGTCGAAGTACTCCGCGAGGCGGTCGGCGGCCTCTTGGGCCCGCGGCGTCACCAGCGCGAAGCGGAGCCACTCCGTCCGCGAATCGCCGAAGGCGTCGCCGGGCATCCCCGCCACCCCGGCCTCGTCGATCAGGCGTTCGACGTTCGCCGTCGTTCCCGGAAAGCCATCGAACCGCGCGAGGACGTAGAACGCGCCGTCGGGACGAGTGTACTCGGCTCCCGCAGCGTCGAGCGCGTCGGCGAAGGCGTCGATCCGCTCGTCGAGCATCGCCCTGTTGTCCTCGTAGTAGTCCGGTCCCGTCTTTTGGAGCGCCTTCAGGACCGCGTACTGGGCCGGCCGCGAGCCGGTGACGTTGACGAGCATGTGGCGAGTTCGGGCGGGTTCTGCGAGTTCCGGCGGCAACACAGCGTATCCGACCCGGAAGCCGGTGATCGCCATCGACTTCGAGAAGCCCGTCGTGACCGCCCGATGGTCCGAGTCCACGGAGAGCGCGCTCGTAAACCGTCCCGAGTAATCGAAGTGGTCGTAGACCTCGTCGCTGACCAGCACCGCGTCGTGGGCCTCGGCGATCGAGACGAGCGCTTCCATCGTACTCTCGCCGTAGACCGCGCCCGTGGGGTTGTTCGGAGAGTTGACGACGATCGCGGCGGTGTCGCCGCTCGCGCGCTCGCGGACGGCGTCGGGATCGAGCCGGCCGTCCCCCTCGACGGGGGCGTAGACCGGCTCGCCCCCGAGCATCCGGGTCTTGCCGGGATAGTACGGGTAGACCGGATCGGTCAGCAGCACCTCGCTTCCGGCCCCTCGATCGAGTGCCTCGGCCATCGCGAGGTAGTTCGCCTCGCCGGCGCCGTTGGTGACGATCACCGATTCGATAGGGACGTTCCGGCGTGCGGCGATCTCCTCGCGCAGGTCGTGAAGCCCGTCGCTGGGCGGGTACTGGTACTCGGAAACGGGGAGGTCGGCGTACTCGCGCAGCCCCTCGCGGAGCGCCTCGGGGGGCTCCCAGTCGGGGTTGCCGCTGACCATGTCGATCACGT
>CAYVQH010000076.1:0-8754 GCA_964454105.1 uncultured Halobacteriales archaeon
CGCGAGCGGATCGACTACTTCCTCGACGACGACACCTTCCACGAGTTCGACCAGCTTCGCACCCACCGGAACCACAACTTCGGGATGGAGGAACGAAAGATCCTCGGCGACGGCGTCGTCACCGGCTACGGCGACGTCAACGGACGAAAGACGTTCGTCTTCGCCCACGACTTCACCGTCTTCGGCGGCTCGCTGGGCGAGGTCTTCGCCGAGAAGGTCTGCAAGGTGATGGACACCGCCATGGAGGTCGGCGCGCCGATCGTCGGGCTGAACGACTCGGCGGGCGCGCGCATCCAGGAGGGAGTCACCTCGCTCGCCGGCTTTACCGAGATCTTCCACAGGAACCAGAAGGCAAGCGGCGTGGTCCCCCAGATCTCCGGGATCATGGGGCCGTGTGCGGGCGGGGCGGTCTACTCGCCCTCGATCACGGACTTCATCTTCATGGTCAAGGACACGAGCCACATGTACATCACCGGTCCGGGGGTGATCGAGACGGTCACCGGCGAGGAGGTCACCCAGGAGGAACTCGGCGGCGCGCGCACCCACGCCAACAAGACCGGCGTCGCGCAGTTCGCCGCAGAAAGCGAGAAGGCCGCGCTCGACGACATCAAGCGCCTACTCTCGTACGTTCCTCAGAACAACGTCGAGGACCCGCCACGGGTCGAGCCGTGGGACGACCCCGACCGCCGGGACGAGGAACTCAACCGAATCGTTCCCGAGAGCCCCCAGAAGCCCTACGACATGGTCGACGTGATCGACGGGATCACCGACGAGGGTGCCTTCTTCGAGGTGGCTCCCGAGTTCGCGAAGAACATCGTCGTCGGCTTTTCGAGACTCGACGGCCATTCGGTGGGTGTCGTCGCGAACCAGCCCCGCGCGAACGCCGGGACCCTGACCGTCGATGCGAGCATGAAGGCCTCGCGGTTCGTCCGCTTCTGTGATGCGTTCAACATCCCGATCCTCACGTTCGTCGACGTGCCGGGCTACATGCCCGGGACCGACCAGGAACACCGGGGAATCATCCGACATGGAGCGAAGCTCCTCTATGCCTTCTCGGAGGCGACCGTGCCGCTTTTGACGGTGATCACCCGCAAGGCCTACGGCGGCGCGTACTGCGTGATGGCCTCGAAGCACCTCGGCGCCGACGTCAACTACGCCTGGCCCACCAGCGAGATCGCGGTGATGGGGCCCCAGGGCGCGGTGAACATCCTCTACCGGCAGGAACTGGAGGCCGCCGAGGACACCGAGAAACGCCGTCAGGAGCTGATCGACGAGTACCGCGAGGAGTTCGCGAACCCCTACACCGCCGCCGACAGGGGCTTCGTCGACGACGTGATCGAACCCGCCGACACTCGACCGCGACTGATCGACGACCTCGAGATGCTGCGCTCGAAGCGCGAATCCGGGCCCGAGAAGAAACACGGAAACATCCCGCTATGAACCAGGAGCAACGGCCCTCGAAACGCGCCTTCGATCCCGAGACACGAACACTTGCGATATCCGAGAGCGCCGACGAGGAGGAGGCCGCCGCGATCGCCGCCGCCATCGGCGCGCACCTACGCGCCGAGGAGGCCGCCGAAAGCGACGACGAGGAGACGTGGGACGGAGAGCGCTGGACCTTCGCGGGCCGGATCGAGGGTACCCAGGGACGAGCGACTCGCGTATCGACCGGTGCGCCGACCGACCGGTGGGCGGCGGCGGGCCGAACCGACAGAATGAGGTAATCCACTCGGAGACAATCAACAATGTTCAGGAAAGTTCTGGTCGCGAACCGAGGTGAGATCGCCGTGCGCGTCATGCGCGCATGCGAGGAACTGAACGTCGGCACCGTCGCGGTCTACAGCGAGGCCGACAAGGACGGCGGACACGTCCGGTATGCAGACGAGGCGTACAACGTCGGGCCGGCCAAGGCCAGCGAGTCCTATCTCGACCACGAGGCGGTCATCGAGGCCGCCCGGAAGGCCGACGCCGACGCGATCCATCCGGGCTACGGCTTCCTCGCGGAGAACGCCGAGTTCGCCGCGAAGGTCGAGGAGGCCGACGGCATCACGTGGATCGGGCCGAAGAGCCACGCGATGGAGCAACTCGGCGAGAAGACCAAGGCCCGCCGGATCATGCAGGACGCCGAGGTGCCGATCGTCCCCGGAACGACCGACCCGGTCACCGATCCCGAGGAGGTACGGGCGTTCGGCGACGAACACGGGTATCCCGTCGCGATCAAAGCCGAGGGCGGCGGCGGCGGTCGCGGCATGAAGATCGTCCACGAACCCGAGGAAGCCGAAGACCAGCTCCAGAGCGCGAAACGCGAGGGGGAGGCGTACTTCGGCAACGACTCGGTCTACGTCGAGCGCTTCCTCGAGAACCCGCGACACATCGAGGTCCAGATCCTCGCCGACCACGAGGGCAACGTCCGCCATCTCGGCGAACGGGACTGCTCGCTCCAGCGGCGCCACCAGAAGGTGATCGAGGAAGGGCCCTCCCCGGCGCTGACCGACGAGCTCAGGGAGAAGATCGGCGAGTCCGCCCGACGCGGGGTGAGCGCCGCCGAGTACACCAACGCCGGCACCGTCGAGTTCCTCGTCGAGGAGGACCCGAGCCGCGAGGCGGGGGACCTGCTGGGGCCCGAGACGGGCTTTTACTTCCTCGAAGTCAACACCCGAATACAGGTCGAACACACCGTCTCCGAGGAGATCACGGGCATCGACATCGTCAAATGGCAGCTCCGGATCGCGGCGGGTGAGGAGATCGCCTTCTCCCAGGACGAGGTGGAGATCGACGGCCACGCCATCGAGTTCCGGATCAACGCAGAGAACGCCGCCGAGGAGTTCGCCCCCTCATCGGGCGGCAAACTGGCCACCTACGACCCGCCGGGCGGGATCGGCGTCCGCCTCGACGACGCGCTGCGCCAGGGCGACGAGATCGTCACGGACTACGACTCGATGATCGCGAAGCTGATCGTCCACGCCGGTGACCGCGAGGAGTGTCTCGCCCGGAGCCTGCGCGCGCTTCGGGAGTACGACATCGAGGGCGTCGTGACCGTGATCCCGTTCCACCGGCTGATGCTTTCGAACGAGCGGTTCGTCGAGGGGACCCACACCACGAAGTACCTCGACGAGGAGATGGACCGAAGCCGGATCGAGGAGGCCCAGGCCCAGTGGGGAACGGAGAGCGACGCCGGCGAGGAGGAGGACGTCGTTCGACGGGAGTTCACCGTCGAGGTCAACGGCAAACGCTTCGATGTCGACCTGGAGGAACGGGGCGTCCAGGCGAGCGCTGGCACCGGCGGTGGCGGGGGTGGCGCTCAGCCGCCCCAGCCCGCCGGCGGCGACGAGTCGGGCGCGAGCGAGGTGACCGCCGAGGGCGAGCAGGTGACCGCCGAGATGCAGGGGACGATCCTCTCGGTCGAGGTCGCGGAGGGCGACGAGGTCGAGAGCGGCGACGTGCTCTGCGTACTGGAGGCGATGAAGATGGAGAACGACGTGGTCGCCTCCTCGGGCGGTACCGTCGAGCAGGTGCTGATAAGCGAGGGCGAGAGCGTCGACATGGGCGATACGCTCGTCGTCATCGGCTGAATGGGCACGCGAAGGGCACTTCTCGACGCCCTCTCGGCGGGGCCCGTCTCGGGTCCCGCGATCGCCACAGAGCTGGGAGTCTCGCGGAACGCCGTCTGGAAACGGATCGAGGAGCTCCGCGATGCGGGTTTCGGGATCGAGAGCGGCGAGTCGGGCTACCGGATCGTTTCGGTACCGGAGTTCTCCGGTCCCGCCGTCGAGTACGGTCTGGACGCCTCCTACGAGATCGAGTACCACGACGCGATCGACAGCACGAACGCCCGCGCACGGGAGTTGGCGACGGCGGGTGAGTCGGACGTGGTCGTGCTCGCGAACGAGCAGACCGCGGGCCGGGGGCGACTCGATCGTGCCTGGAACGCCCCGGACGGTGGGGTGTACATGAGTCTCGTGCTTCGGCCCGACGTGGCACCGATGGAGGCGCCCCTGCTGACCCTCGCGGCCGCGGTCGCGACGACCCGTGCCCTGGGAGAAGCGGGCGTCGAGGCGGGGATCAAATGGCCGAACGACGTCCTCCTCGCCGAAACGGGCGAGAAACTCGTCGGAATCCTCACCGAGATGGAGGGCGAAGCCGACCGGGTGTCGTGGGTGGTCTGCGGGATCGGCGTCAACGCGAACGTCGACGCCGCCGACCTACCCGAGGGCGCAACGAGCGTCCGCGAGCAGGTGGGCGACATCGACAGACGGCGGTTCGCTCAGCGCGTCCTCGAGGAGTTCGACTCCCTGCGATCCGATCCCGACGCGATCCTTGAAACCTGGCGGGAGGGAGCGATCTCGCTCGGTCGGCGGGTGCGTGTCGAGACCGCCGACCGAGCGGTCGTCGGCAAGGCGGTCGACATCGAACCCCCGGGACGGCTGGTGATCGAGACGGCCGACGGCGAGGTGCGGGTCCACGCCGGGGATTGTGAACATCTCCGACCGGCCTAATCGAGCTCCTCCTCCGGTACGCGGACCGTGAGGACCGGAACGGGGGATGCCCGAACGACGCGTTCAGCGACGCTGCCCAGCAGCAGTCGATCGATCCCGCCCCGGCCGTGGGTCCCCATCACGATCAGATCGCAGTCCGCCTCGGTGGCGTAGTGAACGATCTCCTTCGAGGGCGTACCCTCGATGAGGTTCGTCTCGGTCGGAACGTCCTCCCGGGCTGCCATCGTTCGAACGCGTTCGAGCGCCTCCTCGCCGTCCTCCCGAAGCATGTCGCTGACCCCCTCCCAGGAGGTCTCCATCGGAAGTGCCGCGAAGTTCGCGGTGTTGACGATGAACACCGCGTGGATGGTTGCCCCGTGGACGCTCGCGAGCGCCACGGCCTGTTCGATGGCGCGCTCGACGCCCGCCGACCCGTCCGTCGGAACGAGGATGCGCTCGTACATGTGTAGGATATTCACATACTAGTTTAACTGTGTTGTGCCGGGTGGACCACGTCTTGGACGTCGTCGACCCCCGCCCGACGAACGACCGCCCGGACCGGGTCACGTACTCCTGAAAGGTTGTCCGACCCCCCATCGAGTACGAGCAGGCGTGCCTCGCGGCCCTTCTCGATGGTTCCGGCGTCGATTCCCGCTATCTCGGCACCCGCTCGGGTCGCCATCGCCAACACCGCTGGCGCGTCGAGGTCGGTGAACTTGGCGGCGAACTCCATCTCGCGGAACATCGAAGGGCTGTTGAGCATGACGTTGTCGGTGCCGAGCGCGACGGTCGTTCTCCCCGCTAGCTCCTCGATGGGCGGCAGGCCCACGTCCGTCACCAGATTGGCGCGCGGACAGCCCACCACCGGGATCCCCTCGCGCTCGACGCGATCCAGATGCTCGGGCGCGGCCTTGACCATGTGGACCAGATAGTCCGGTTCGAGATCGAGGGCGGGTTCGATGTCGTCGGTCCGGTTCTCGCCGGCGTGGATGCCGAAGGGCTTGCCCGCCTCGCGGGCCGCCTCGCGCTCGCGTGCGAAGTCGGCGTCCGCCGCACCGCTCGCGCCGTAGCCGTCGCCGACCTCGAGCGCCGCGAGTTCGTCCCGTCCCATCGCGACGGCGTCGACGGGCAGGCCGTCGGCCGCCTCCCGGAGCACCGAAACGCCGTCGGCGCCGCCCTCTCGGAAGTCCATGAAGGCCGTCACGCCGCCCGCGTGCATGAACCGGATCGACCGTCTGATGGCCTCCACCATCTCCCCGCGGTCGCTCTCGCGAAGCAGCCGGTGTTTCAACCCGTCGGGCGGGGCGACCAGTTCCTCGAGCGTGAGTCCTCGACCCGCCTCCTTTGCGATCGAGTCCCCGATGTGGGTGTGGGCGTTGACGAACGCCGGCGCGACGATCCGATCGTTTTCCACACCCGTCTCCTCGACGGCGGCGATCCGTCCCTCCTCCACGACGACCCGCCCCTCGACCGGGGTGTATTCGGGACCCTGGAGCACGGTCCCTTCGATGATCATACGCGATCCTGACGGTCGCGGGATTTGAACCCGCGGGTTTTCAGTTTCCGCCCGCGCCGAAGCGATCCAGCGTGGTGTGCAAACCGGGTCGCATGTCGCTGATCAGCGTTCCGTCGGTGTCGAGTCCCAGTACCGCTTCGGTCGCGTGACCCACCCGTTCGGCGTCATCCGCGGGTGCGTACGCACCGAATCGCCACTGGTTGAGCTGGGACTGGCGCAGGGTCCGTACGAGCGGGGACTGTTCGTCGAGCCGTCGGATCTCGCCGCCGACCACGACGCGAGTGCTCGATTCGGTCATCTCCGGGTACGCCGGCACGTCGAGGATCACCGCGTCGGCGTCCACCCCCGCGCGGTCGGCGATCGTCTCCTCGTGCTCGACGACCGTCTCGTGATCGAGATCGAGTAGAGCTCCGGGAACGTCGCGATACTCGGCCCAGACGGCCCGTTTGAACAGATCGCGGTTCGCGAAGCGCCGCGCGATGGACGTCGTGCTCCCGGTCGTCCGAAGCGCCACGAGCAGGTCGTGGTCGTCCATCCGCCGCAGGTCCTTGGGGTCGGTCCCCGATTCGATCAGGCGTTCGGCACCGCGCCGCAGCATCGACTTGCTGATCCGGGCGACGTGGTGGCTATACACCGTCGGGTTCATCAGTGCGCGGGCGACCAGCAGGCTTTCTGCGGTCTGGACGTTGCCCTCCCCCAACACGAGTTCGCCGTCGACGAACCGGAGTTCGCGCACGAGCCGTCCGTGATCGATGGTCCCGTAGGGGACGCCGGTGTGGTGGGCGTCCCTCACGAGGTAGTCCATCCGGTCGACGTCGAGTTCGCCCGAAACCAGCCCGCCGTACTGGCCCTCGCCGTGGATGAGCCCGGCGACCCTGTCCGGGTCGAGGTCGTGTTCGCGGAGGATCTCGGGGATCCGCGAGTCCGAAAACACGTCGTCGACGTCTTCGTGGTACTTGCCGGTGTGTCGTTCGATCACGTCCTCGACGTTGTGGCTGTAGGGACCGTGGCCGATATCGTGGAGGATCGCGGCGGCCCGCACCCGTTCTGCGGCCCGGCCCTCGATTCCGAGCTGTGAGAGCGCCTCACGGGCGAGGTGATAGACGCCCAGCGAGTGCTCGAACCGGGTGTGGTTCGCGGAGGGATAGACCAGCGAGACGGTGCCCAGCTGCTTGACGTGGCGCAGGCGCTGGACCTCAGGGGTATCGAGCAGCGCGCGGGCGACCCCGTCGACCTCGATGTGGTCGTGGACGCTGTCCTTGATCGTCTTCATACCCCATCTGGGCCGCCATCGGGCTTAAACCGCCGGCCTACAGCGCAGCGGCGATCCCGTCGGCCCACGCGACCAGCCGCTCGTCGTCGCCGTAGCGCGCGACGCATTGCAGGCCGAGCGGAAGCCCGTCGAGGTCGCCGGCGGGAAGCGCCATCGCGGGCAGCCCGCAGTGGGTCCACGGGAGGTTCATCACCGGGTCGCCCGTGTCGTCGATCCCGTCAGGGGCCGGTCCGGGCGTGCCCGGACAGAGCCAGACGTCGATCCCCTCCCGATCCATTTCCCGCTCGACGGTCTCGCGCAGCGCGCCGCGGCCGGTCCGCGCTTCGCAGAGTTCGCCGACGCCGACGTCGTGGCCCTCGCGGATCAGATCAGCGGTCGCCTCGGCGTACCGGTCGCCGTACTCCGCGAACCGCTCGCTGTGTGAGAGGGCGGTCTCGGCGGCGACGAGGCACTGGTGGCGGTCGTTGATCGCGTCGATATCCCCGAGGAGATCCACCCGGCGGACGTCGTAGCCCACCGCCTCGAGTCGAGCGACCTGCTCGTGGAACGCCTCGCGGGCCGCCGGCTCGGTCTGTTCGAGATACGGTCCCTCGGGAACCCCGAGCGTTGGTTCTCCGGCCTCCTCGGAACCCACGGGCCGCCAGTGCTCGTAGAGGACGCTCGCGGCCAGTTGCGCACCCGCGACGTCCTGCGTGAAGAAGCCGACGTGATCCACGGAGGGTGCGACCGGAAGCACGCCGTCGATGCGGATCCGTCCGTAGGTCGGCTTCAGACCGACGATCCCGCAGAACGCGGCGGGTCGGATCACGGAGCCGATCGTCTGCGATCCGAGCGCGAGCGGACAGAGACCGGCGGCGACCGCTGCCGCCGAGCCACTGGAGGAGCCGCCGGGCGTGTGGTCGGTGTCGTGGGGATTGCGAGTCGGGCCAGGCTCGAAGTAGGCGAACTCGGTCGTGACTGTCTTTCCGAGCACCAGCGCGCCGGCCTCGCGCAGCGCGCTCACGCTGTCGGCCTCGGGACCCGTCATCGACTCGGGCGGGACGGTCGATCCCGCCCCCGTCTCGAACCCCTCGACGTGGAAGATGTCCTTCACTCCCACCGGCACGCCGTACAGCGGCGGCCGCATCGCCGGATCGTCGAACCGGGCTCCGAGCGCGCTCGCCTCGCGCTGGAGCCGGTCCCACCGAGTGGGTTCCTCGAGCAACGCCTCGATCCCTGGCTCAACGCGCTCGACCCGCTTCTCAAGTGTCGTGAGATACTCTTCGGGTTCGATTTCACCGACTCGGAGCGACGAGGCGGAATCGGCCAACGCTTCCTCCGTGATCATTCGCACACGAGGGGACATCACGCCTTAACGGTTGAGGATCGGTCCCACCGATCACCCGCCTGAACAGGACTCCCATTCGTCCGTCAGAATCGCGCTTCCGTCCCGTGGTTTCGGATATTTTTATATACTATCCTCGGAAACTCCGTGATATGTCTTCACAAGG
>CAYVQH010000077.1:0-8702 GCA_964454105.1 uncultured Halobacteriales archaeon
GATCTGGCCCACCACGAGTGGAAGTTCGAGAACTACGACCGCGCCGTCACGGTGCTGGGCGAGGACCATAAACTCCAGGCCCAGCAACTGGCCGCCGCACTCGATCTCCTCGACAACGACACCGAGCAGCTCGATTCGGTGTTTTACTCCTACGTCAACCTCCCCGAGGGGAAGATGAGCACCCGCGCGGGGACGGGGATCGACCTCGACGACCTGCTCGACGAGGCGGTCGCACGCGCCCGCGAGGAGGTCGAGACGCGGCTGGACGACCGGATCCGCGACGACGACCTCTCCGAGGACGACGTCGAACGGATCGCTCGCCAGGTCGGAATCGGCGCCGTCAGGTACGACATCGTCTCGAAACAGCCCTCGAAGGCGATCACCTTCGAGTGGGACCGCGCGCTGAACTTCGAGGCCCAGTCGGCTCCTTACGTCCAGTACGTTCACGCGCGCACGTGTGGGATCCTCGACGAGGCGGAACGCGCGGGTCACGATCCGGGCGCGATCGATCCGACACTGCTCGAGGGCGAAGCCGAGCGCGACCTGCTCGAGGTGATTGGGCGGTTCCCCGCCGTGATCGAATCCGCCGCAGCGGATCGCCAGCCCCACCAGGTCGCGACCTACACCCGCGAGTTCGCCGAGACCTTCAACGCCTTCTATCGGGAGTGTCAAGTGCTCTCGGAGGACGAGGCGTTGACCGAGGCCCGCCTCGCGCTCGTGGCGGCCGCCCGCCACACCGTCGCGAACGCGCTCAACGTCCTCGGGGTCGAAGCGCCCGAATCGATGTAGCGCCACAAGACCCTTGTCGATAGTTCACGAACCACGCTCGATGAACGAAGCGGACGACCCCAACGCCGTACTCGACCGGCTCGGGGCGCACTCGTCGAGCGACCCGGAACTGGTGTCGGTGTACGTTCCTCCGGACCATCTCATCGACGAGGCCATCGTCTTCCTCGACGACGAACACACCGAGGCCGAGGGAACGGACGACCCGACGCTCGTACGACTACAAGACCGGCTCGCGGAGTACGACAGACCGCCGGAGAACGGGATGGCGCTGTTCTGCGGTCGAGTCAACGGGGAGTGGGTGGAGGCGACCCTCGAATCGCCGCCGGCCCCAGTAGAGGGGTTCCAGTATCGACGTGACGAGACGTTCCTCATCGGAGCGTTTCGCGACCTGCTGGACGGGTAATGCGGACGGTCAAAGGGTACTTACCGCCTGGCCGGGCTATATGAAGTAATGAGTGGTCAGGACATCGAGGAGTCCGACAGGAAGAAATACGAGTTCAGACGGGTGATCGAGGAGCTGAACGATTTCGAGGGGTCGGGGACCCAACTGGTGACGATCTACGTCCCGGACGACAGGCAGATCTCCGACGTGGCCGCCCACGTCACGCAGGAACACTCCGAGGCGTCGAACATCAAGTCCAAACAGACGCGAACCAACGTCCAGGACGCCCTGACGAGCATCAAGGACCGCCTGAAGTACTACGACACCTACCCGCCGGAGAACGGCATGGTGCTCTTCTCCGGTGCGGTCGACTCGGGCGGCGGCCAGACCGAGATGATCACCCGAGTGCTGGAGAACCCGCCCCAGCCCGTCGAGTCGTTCCGCTATCACTGCGATTCGGACTTCCTGACCGAGCCCCTCGAACACATGCTCGCCGACCAGGGCCTCTACGGGCTGATCGTCCTCGACAGGCGGGAGGCCAACGTCGGCTGGCTGCGCGGCAAGCGCGTCGAACCAGTAAAGAGCGCCTCCTCGCTGGTGCCCGGCAAGCAGCGAAAGGGTGGCCAGTCGGCCCAGCGGTTCGCCCGCCTCCGATTGGAAGCCATCGACAACTTCTATCAGGAGGTCGCCGGGATGGCCAACGACCTGTTCGTCCCCGAGCGCCACGACCTGGAGGGCGTTCTCGTCGGAGGTCCGTCACCGACCAAGGACGAGTTCCTCGACGGCGACTACCTGCACCACGAACTCCAGGACCAAGTGTTGGGGAAGTTCGACGTCTCGTACACCGACGAATCGGGGCTCTACGACCTCGTCGACGCCGCCGAGGAGGCGCTGGCCGACGCCGAGGTGATGAAGGACAAGAACCAGATGGAGGAGTTCTTCAAACAGCTTCACGACGGCGGGCTCGCGACCTACGGGTTCGAGCCCACCCGTCGAAACCTCGTGATGGGGTCGGTCGACCGCCTGTTGATCAGCGAGGACCTCCGCAAGGACGTCGTCGTCTACGACTGTGGCGAGGTCGAGGAGTACGAGGTCGTCGATCAGCGCAACTCGACGCCCGAACACACCTGCGAGGACGGCGCCGAGGCGGAGGTGGTCGAACGCGAGGACGTCATCGAGCACCTGATCGCGATCGCCGAACAGCGCGGCACCGAACCCAAGTTCATCTCGACGGACTTCGAGAAGGGCGAGCAGCTCCACGACGCCTTCGGCGGCATCGCGGGCATCCTGCGGTACGAGACCGGGGTCTGATCCCCGACGTTTCCGACTCTCCCGGCGGCTCACTCCAGCAGTTGGACGAGCTGTGGCCGGCGGCGCTCGACGTCGAGCACGAGGTCCAGATCGGAATCGTTCGCCAGCCGTTCGAGCGCCAAGAGCGGGTCGACGCCCGCGCGCTCGATCCCGATGACGACCTCCTCGATCTCTGCGCGGTAGAGCGCGAGCGACTCACAGAGCGTCACCAACAGCGCCATCGAGAGGGCCGTCTCGGGATCCGACGGCAGTTCGGCGGAGAGGTCGGCGACGGCGGCAGGGTCGTCCGTTGGATCGTCCTCCAGCGGGACCGTCGTGAGACAGCGCCGACAGACCGCCACGGTGGCGGGATCGCCCGGGAGGTAACCGCGCAAGCCGTCCGGAACGGCGACCGCGAGGACGTCGCTACCGCATTCGGAACACTGCATGCCGGAGCGAACGGTCGCCCGAACGAAAGTACCTCCCCTTTCGTCTACTCGGGGACCTCGAATTCGTTGATCGAGGCGTCGGGCTGGAGCGTTCGTTCGGGATCGAACGCGTCGAGTTCGCGGTCCTCCGCGACGCGAGTCGGCCAGTCGGGGTTCGCGAGCGCGCCCGTCGCGAGCGTCAGCAGGTCCGCACCGCCGGTCTCGAGGGCCTCGCGCGCGAGATCGGGGTCGGTGAGCCCGCCGTTGGCGATCACGGGGACGTCGCCGTAGCGCGCGGCCAGCTCCGAGAGCGTCGGTCCCGACTCCGACTCCGAGTCGGAGTCGAACGCCGGCGTCGTGACGGCCGCCTCGGTCACGTGCAGGTAGTCGGCACCGGCGTTCGAGAGCGCGCCGAAGACGGTTTCTGCCTCCTTCTCGCCGGACCACCGGTAGTCGGGGTCGTTGACCTTGCTCTGGGAGATCCGGATCCCGACGACGAACTCCTCCGATACCGCCTCGCGGACGGCCTCGACGACCTCCGCTGGGAACCGAACGCGGTTCTCGGGCGAACCGCCGTACTCGTCGTCGCGGTCGTTCGTGTACTCGGTGAGGAAGGAATCGAGCAGGTAGCCGTTCGCGCCGTGGATTTCGACGCCATTGAACCCGGCGTCCTCCGCTCGGCGGGCCGCGTCGACGAACCCCTCGATGACGTCCTCGAGGTCCTCGTCGGTCATCGCTCGCGGCGTCGCGAACTCGTCGCTGCCGCCGTAGGCCTCCAGGGGTTCGCCCTTCGGCTGCACCTCGGAGGGGGCGATCGGCCTATCGACGAAGCGGTTGCCCTGCACGAGCGGGCCGGCGTGCATGAGCTGGGCGATAATGGGAGCCCCCTCCTCGCCGACGGCGTCGGTCACGGCCTCCCACGAGGCGGCCTGCTCGTCGGTCGCCAGACCCGGTTGATCGGCGTAGCCCTGGCTGTGGGCCTCGTCCGTGTAGATCCCCTCGGTGATGAGAAAGGAGAACCCGCCGCGGGCGAACCGGGCGTAGTACTCCGCCATCTCGTCGGTCGCCTGCCCCGTCTCGGTCGCGCTGATTCGCGTCATCGGCGAGAGGCCGACCCTGTTCTCGAGTTCGAGCCCGGAGAACCGAAACTCCTCGAACAGCGGATCGGCGGTCGGAGTCTGTGACATCACAGGTCGCTAAGGTGCTCAGACGTAAAGGGTCCGCCCGAGTGCCCGTCACACGGTATCTCGGCCGTGCCCGCGGGCGCGAATCGACCGTCCGAACGGCGCTTCGCGCCTTTCCTCGCCCCCGAACGGAGGCTCCGACTACGGCACGGGGAAACGATAGACGGGGCGTTCGTCAGTCGTCAGCGGGGATCGGCTCGCCCTCGGTGACGTCCGGTTCGTCCTCCTCCTCGGCTTCCTCCTTTTTGTCCTTGATCTTCTTCATGCGGAAGATCTCCTCGCGCTCCTGTTCCTCGAGTTTCTGCTCGATGTACTCCTTGTTCTCGTAGAGGGTCGGCAGCAGGGTGAACTCCAGGGCGTTGACCCGACGCTTGGTGGTCTCGATCTCGTCGAGCATCTTCTTCATCGCCGTCTCGACCTCCGCGACGAGGATGATCGTCTCGAGCAGTTCCTCGTAGGCGTCGGCGGCCTCGTCGATGCGTGCCGAGGAGCCGAGCACGCCGTAGCCGCGCTGGTCGAGGCCCTTCTTGACGCGGGTGGACTCGATCTGCGGAACGACCACGCCCATGATGTTCTTCGACTGGAGCGTGATCTCGGGATGGTCGGTGAGCGCTTCGGCGGCCCCCCGAATCGCGACGTCACCCTCCATCGCACGGGCCATGTCGAGGGTGCGCTGGGCGCGTTCGTAGTCGTCGTCGAGGTCCGAGCGCACGTCCTTGGCCTGATCGAGGATGTCCATGAACTCCATGATCAGTCCGTCACGCTTCTTCTCGAGGGTGTCGTGCCCGCGCTCCGAAAGGTCGATCCGGTCCTCGATCGACATCAGGTTCTTGCGCGTGGGTTTGACGTCCTTGGCCATTACGGGGGGGTTGGATGCGAACGCTGTTAATCCTTTCCAGTCGACGGGGACGGACCGGCTACCGACCATCGCCGATGGACGGCGGTCAGGGCGGGAGTTCCCCGGGATCGAGGGGTTCGGATGCCTCCCAATGGTCCGCGTGGAGCGATCGCGCCCACGACACCACCTCGGGGTCGTCGGTATCGATTGCCGCCTGCAACACCCCCTCGTCGTCGCGCAGCATGAGGTGGACCCGATCGTCGCCGATCGTGATCGCGATCGGGATCCCGTCCGTGGAGACGCGGATCGTCGCGTTCGGGGACGCGACGAGTTTCCGGAGTCGTCTCCGCAGCGCGGCGTCCCCGGCGAGGGCGTCGATCGCCTCCCGTGAGAACACGCCCTCGAACGTCTGTGTCCCCTCGGTGACCTGCTCGCGAATGACCTCCAGACTCTGTTCGTTGAAGGCATGGGAACAGATGCGGACCCGATCGGCGTCCCGGAGCATCGCGAGCGCCCGCTGGAGGGGTGCGCTCGGGCGCGTTCGGCTCGGAACGGTGATCGTCGCATCGCGGAGGCGTTTCAGATCGAACGCCATGGCGTCGGTCGGAAGCCACTCCATCACCGGCCGCAGTTTCGCCTCGGTCTCCATGATCGCGAGCAGGTCGGTGAGCCCCCCCGCGACGAGACGTCCGGTCGCCGTCGCCTCGTATCCGTCGCCGGTGCGGGCCACCCATCGGCGCTCCTCGAAGTCCCGAAGCACGCGCCCGAGCGTCGGCTGTGATGCGTCGGTCGCCTCGGCGAGTTCGCCGCGGGTGTGTGGCTCCGCGGAAAGCGCCTCAAGCACTGCGACGCGGTTCGACGAGAGCGCGAGAAATTCGATCTCCGAGAGCGCCGACTCCATGCGTTCACTCGACGACAGCCCCACAAAACGGTTTCGTACCGTGAAAACATTTCATTGCTCGATATGATTCCAGTAGTGACGTGGATTTTCATTTACTGAACGTATTTCTGGACAGGTATAAACCTACGACGCGCCTATCCGGAAACGAGAATGATCACTACGGGACGCCGTCAGTCGGGGAGGTGGTGGCGATAGACTCCTCCACCCGCAGCGTCGTCATGTTTCTCGCGACGGCGATCTTCTTCGGGGGAACCTTCGTCGCGGCGAAGGCGGGCATCGAGTACATGCCGCCCTTGCTGTTCGTCGCGTTGCGCTTCGACGTCGCGGCGGCGTTGTTGTTCGGGTACGTCGTCCTCACCCATTCGCGTGAGGAGTGGCTCCCCACGACGCGGGCCGACCTCGCCGGAATCGCCGCCACCGGCCTGCTCTCGATCGGACTGGCGAACGCGATGATCTTCCTCGGCCAGCAGTACGTCTCGAGCGCCGTCGCGTCGATCGTCTTCAGCCTCAACCCGATCCTGACGCCGGTGTTCGCGGGCGTCCTGCTCTCGGACGAGCATCTGAGACCGTTCGAGGCCGTCGGCATGGTCGTTGCACTCCTCGGCGTGGGGATCGTCATCGAACTGGACCCGGTGAACCTGCTCGCGAGCGCCGGCATCGGCCACGCGATCCTACTGGTGGGCGCGGTCGGGGCCGCGCTGGGCGGGGTGCTCATCCGGCGAGCAGACGGCCCCATGTCGAGCACCGCCCGCACGGCCTGGGGCCTTCCAGTGGGAGCGATGCTCTGTCACCTGCTTGCCCTCTCCCGAGGCGAACACCTCAGTGCGATCGAGTGGACCTCCGCCGGGCTGGTCGCGCTCGGCTACGTCAGCGTCTTCTCGGGAGTGCTGGCGTACATCGCGTACTTCGGCCTCATCGACGAGATCGGCGCGATCCGGACGAACCTCGCGTTCTATCTCGTCCCGGTCGTCGCGGCGCTCGGCGGCTGGGCCTTCCTGGGCGAGACGATCACGCCGACGACCGTCGCCGGCTTCCTGGTGGTGTTCGCCGGCTTCGCGATCCTCAACCGGGAGCAACTCGGCCGGATGCTGGCGGCTCGCCGGCGATCGGTCGGGAAGGGGCGCTCGCCCGACCGGACCGCCTCCCGGGTCAACCCCGGCTGGAACGACCAGGACTGATCCCGATTCCTCCGTCCGACCCATGGCTCTTTCCGACCAGGCTACAGTGGGCCGAACATGGGCGAGACGAACGAGGATGCCGGTGATCCGCCGGAGTCCCAGCCGGACCCGGGTCTCGGGAGGCGACTGAACGTCGAGGAGCTCACCCGCTGGATCTACCTCGACGGCCACCGAGGACTGCTCTCGGCCATACTGCTTCTCGGGGTCTTCGTCGCCTCCCTGTTGCTCATCCGGGCCGGCCTCGTCACGCCGGCTGAGGCCGGGGACATCACGCAGCTCGCCGGGGCGTTGATCGGCGGAATGCTGCCGTTCATCACCGTCGTGCTCGCGATCAACCAGCTCATCCTCTCGGCGGAGTTCGGGACGGCGGGCTCGTTTCGCGAACGTCTCGATGAGACCCGCCAGTACAGACGCGAGATCGAAAAACACACAGGAACCCGCCCCAGCCCGGCCGAGCCGTCGGCGTTCCTTCGGGAGCTCGTCCGGACCAAACGGGAGGTGACCGCCGGATTGAGCGACGTCTGTCCGGCCGACGCGTCGGCGGCGCTGCGCGAGGATCTGGATGGGTTCGTCGAATCAACGATGGCACAGGACGACGATGTCGTCGACGAGCTCTCGGAGGCGACGTTCGGCACCTTCACGGTCATCTCGATCATCCTCGAGTACAACGATCCCTGGCAACTCCAGGAGGTCCGCCGGCTCAGGGAGCGATTCGGGGATGAACTCACGGAGCCCCTCGACGAGCGCCTCAGTCGTCTCCAAGATCTGCTCCGGGACATCCACATCGCCCGGCAGTACTTCAAGACCGTCCACATGCAACAGGAACTGGCGGACCTCTCGAAGATCCTGCTGTACGTCGGCTTCCCGGCGTTGGTCGGCGGCGCGTTCATCGTGCTGGCTTACGGCAACCTGCTGGCGCTGGAGCTCCACCGGTACGTCTACGCGGTCGTCGTGAGTTCGACGGTCACGGCACTGTTCAGCCCGTTCGCAGTGCTGTTCGTCTATGTGCTCAGGATCGCGACGGTCGGCCGCCGGACGGCCGCGGACTTCGGTCCGTTCGTGCTCCAACAGCGGATCCCCGTCGGCGAGTCGGCCGAGGAATGAAGAAACGCGAAGTCAGTCGTCGGCTTCGACGCCGACCGCTTCCTCGTCGTCCTCGCTTTCTCCGGTCTCGTCTTCCGGGTAGTACTTCTCGATGAGCTCCTCGTCGATCCGGTTGAGCTCCGTCTTCGGCAGCATTCCCAGGAGTTCCCAACCGATGTCGAGGGTTTCACCGATGTCGCGATTGGTGTCGTATCCCTGTTGGACGAACTCGTTCTCGAAGCGATCCGCGAAGTCGAGGAACTTGTTGTCCCGCTCGGAGAGGGCCTCGCGCCCGACGATGTTCACCAGGTCGCGCAGGTCCTCACCCTCCGCGTAGGCGGCGTACATCTGGTCGGAGACGTCGGCGTGGTCGTCCCGAGTAAGGCCCTCGCCGATCCCGTCGTCCATCAGCCGCGAGAGGCTGGGCAGGACGTTCACCGGCGGCTCGATCCCCTGGCTGTTGAGGTCCCGGTCCATCATGATCTGGCCCTCGGTGATGTAGCCCGTCAGGTCGGGAATCGGGTGGGTGTCGTCGTCGCCGGGCATCGTCAGGATCGGGATCTGCGTGACCGATCCCTCGCGCCCTTTGATCCGACCCGCGCGCTCGTAGAGCTGGGCGAGGTCGGTGT
>CAYVQH010000078.1:0-8443 GCA_964454105.1 uncultured Halobacteriales archaeon
TGCCGCCGTGCTGTTTGGCGATCGTGCTCGCGAGCGTGATGAGGTGCTGTTCGGTACGTGGGTTGGCGAGCGAGACCATCACGCGGTAGTCGGCCGAGTCGGGCTGGACGCTCTCGGCGGCCGAGACGGCGGTGTCGGGCATTTCATCGGCGCGCGAGCGGATGTACTGCGAGAGGATCCCCTGTTTGGTGGTCCGGCCCCGGGCGTAGAGGACGTACCAGACGACGCCGAACACGACGAAACCGACCGCCAGCAGGATCTCGATCGGTTCCATGAACGCGATAAGCCCGAAGGAAGTGATCGCCCCGAGAACCGGAACGACCGGGTAGAACGGGACGGTGAAGTCGGGGTCGTATTCCGGAGTGTCAGCCTGGCGCATCACGATCAACGCGAGGTTGAGCAGCCCGTAGACGATCAGGTGGAGGACGCTCCCGGCCTTCGCGAGCACCTGGACGTCGCCGATCAGGATGAACGCGAAGATGAACGCACCGGTCACGGCGATCGATCGATACGGCGTCGCGAACCTCGGGTGGATGTCGTTGAGCCACGCCGTGATGAGCTTGTCCCGACCCATCGCGAAGTTGATGCGTGAGGACGCCAGAATCGACGCGTTCGCCGAGGAAGCCGTCGCCAACAATCCCGCGAACGTCAGGAGTGCGACGCCGAACGTACCGAGTCCGAACGTTCCGAACGCGATCTCCGCGACGTCCAAAACGGGGGTGCTGGTGAACGCCGGTGCGAGCTCCGTCCAGTTTATGACGCCCATCAGCACGACCATGATGATCGCGTACATCGTCGTCACGATGGCGACGCTGCCGATGATGGCGAGCGGGAGGTTCCGGCCGGGGTTCTTGATCTCCTCGGCGACGGTCGTGATCTTCGCGAAGCCGAGAAACGAGACGAACACGAGCGCGGTCCCCGGGAGGATCGCCGACGCGCCACCGGTTTCCGACGGGAAGAACGGGCGAAGCGTCGAGAGATCGGCCTGGAGGAATCCGAGAACCGAAAAGACGGTCAGGATCGCCACCAGCAGGATGACGATGACGTTCTGTAACCGTCCCGTCTCCTTCGCGCCGACGTAGTTGATGAGGACGAACGCCGCGCCAGCGATCAACGCGCCGATCTGGGACTGGTCGAGGACGATGAACGCGATCTCGACGGTTGGTACCGGAACGAACGTCGACAGGTAGTCGCCGAATCCGATGGTGTAGAACGCGCTGGCGAAGGCCAGCCCCATCCAGTTGCCCATGCCCGCGATGGAGCCGAACAGCGGGCCCAGCGCGTGGTTGACGTAGTAGTAGCTGCCGCCGGCCTTGGGCATCGCCGTCCCCAGTTCCGAGGCCGACATCGCGGTGAACATCGAGATGACGCCACCGGCGACGAACGACAGCGCCACGGCGGGGCCAGCCACGGCGGCCGCCTCGCCGGGCAACACGAAGATCCCGGCGCCGATCATCGTCCCGATCCCGATCGTCAGAGCGGCCAGCGGCCCGAGGTCCTTGGCGAGTTCCTCGTCAGCCATTACCGATCATATCCGTTCGAACCGGTGGCACACTCCGCCCTATCGCGTCCGCGATCGGTGTGACTCACGGGGAATGACATGGAGTCCTCTTTCCCACCGGGCTCCTTAACAGATTCGAAGTCGGCGACGGTTTCTCGTTCGTTTCACTCGGGGAAGTCCTCGACCAGCGCGACGCCGCTCGATGCGCCGATCCGCTCGGCGCCCGCATCCAGCATCGCCCGCGCCGTCCCGTAGTCGCGGATGCCGCCGCTGGCCTTCACGGGGAGATGTTCGGCCAGCAGTTCGACGTCCTCGATGGTCGCGCCGCCCTCGCCGAAGCCAGTCGAGGTCTTGAGCATGGCCGCGTCGGCCTCGGCGGCGAGTTCGGCGGCCCGGCGGATCTCCGTCGCGTCGAGTTCGCTCGTTTCGAGGATCACCTTCACCGGGATCGGAACCGAGGCGACGATTTCGGCGAGCTCCTCCTCGAACCGCTCGGGCTCGTCGCCGAGCAGGCGGCCCCGGTTGCAGACCACGTCGAGTTCGTCCGCCCCGTCGTTCCAGGCGCCCACGCCCTCCGCTCGCTTCGCCTCGGGCGCGTTCTGTCCGTGGGGGAACCCGATCACGGTCGCGAGCGTGACCTCGGGACGGTGTTCGCTCGCCTCGGCCGCGTAACACGGCGGAACGCAGGCGTTCATGCCGTACTCGTGGGCCTCCTCGACGGCCCGGAGCGCGTCCTCGCGGGTGGTCTCGGGTCCGAGGACGGTGTGATCGATCGCTGCCGCGAAGGCCGCTTTGTCCATGGGAGGGAATGACGCTCGAACGCAAAATAGGCTACTGGTACTGGTCGGCGAGTCGTACGCAAAGCACCTCCAGATCGGGCCGGTCCTCGTACCGGCAGACCCGCGTGGTCCGGATGGGGACCTCGTTGCGGTAGGCCGATTGGAGGAGACGGCACAACTCGCGGTCTAACTCCTCCTCGCTGTTGACGTCATAGTGTGATTCGATGAACCATCTACGTCCCCACGCTCCATAGTATCGGTGCTTGGCGCACCACCCTGCAACACGGCTCGAGGACCTAAGAACTCCGAATCCGGCCAAGTGGAGCCGCTGAAGGACGTCTCTCGCCCCGACGCGACCTCCAACCGATCCGGGGGCGACAGGGTGGAGTGGTCAGGGGGCGGGGAACGTGATCGACCGCGAGTCGATCGGGTGGCCGGACTCGACGTAGTGAGCGACGGCCTCGTTGCTGACCTCGGAGCGCGAATCGTGTTCCTCCGTGCTCGTCTGCCAATCGCACTCCGTGCAGTAGTTTTCGAAGTAGTGCACGTCGATACCTACTGGTTCCATTCCGATGAATGGCCGACTTGGTATGTCACCCTCACGAAGCGCCGCAGCGGCCGCTCCATCGAACGCTCCCATCGTCCCGCGAAACGCAGTGCCGGTCCTATTCAAAAGACAGTGAATAGGACCGGCACACGCAACCTGCAAGTAGTTCAAGTACGTGGGATACTAGTCCACATACCATGAGTGTCGTTCTGACGGTCGATCTTCCCGCCTCCGAGTTCGTGATCGGACGGGTGGTCGATGCGGTCGACGGAGTCCACGTCGAACTGGAGACGGTCGTTCCGCTCGGCGATTGTGTGATGCCGTTGATCGAAGTCCACGATCGGGATCACGACCACGACGACTTCGCCGAACGCCTTCAAGAGCGCTCGGAAGTCGCGTCCGTCGTCGAAATCGAGAGCTCCGACGACGTCGGGCGTTACGCTGTCGAGTGGACCCTGACCCCCGATACGGTCTTTCGGACGCTCGAGGACCACGACGCGACGATGCTGAGCGCCGTCAAGGATGGCGACCGGTGGCAGTTCGACCTGCTGTTCCCGTCCCACGAGGCGTTGAAGGCGTTCAACGAACGGATGGACGAGGAGGGAATCGATATCAACGTCCGTCATGTCTCCGGCTCGCAACGCCGGATGCCCGATCCCCGGGACGGGCTGTCCGCCGCCCAGCGCGAGACGCTGGATCTCGCTCTCTCGCAGGGCTACTACTCGATCCCGCGCGAGACGACGACCGCGGATCTGGCCGATCAGCTCGGGATCTCCGACCAGGCGGTCATCGAGCGGCTTCGACGGGCGACGAAGAAGCTCGGGGAGGAGTACATCGCCGCGAGCCCCGACGAGCGCAACCGCCAGCCGTCCTGACGGCGTCTGATCCGCGACTGCCTTCCGGGCGTGGCGACCGGCATCGACGGTCATCCGGACCGGCGAGCGACCCGCCCGGAGGCGGCTACTGGTCGATCTCCTTCGGTTCCTCGGTTCGGCTCGTGGCCTCCGCATCCAGAGCACGGTCGATGAGGCGGCCATGGCCGCGGCGAAGCCGCTCGGAGAGCGCCTGATGCGAGATGTCGAGCGCTTCGGCGAGTTCGGTCAACGACGTCTGTCGCGGGACGTCGTAGTAGCCCATCTCCTTGGCCTTCAGAAGCGACGTGTGCTGTGATTCGGTGAGTCCGTGTTTCGACTCGCCGTCGTGGCTGAGTTCGTAGATAGAATCGACCGTGAGCGACAGCCCCTTTTCCTCACAGAACGTGTACGTCTCGGAGACCGCGTCGTGGTGCGGACACATGACCTGGAACGTCCACGACTCCCCGCTCGTGCTGGCCGTGGTGATCGCCCCGTCGTGTTCAAGCAGGAGATGTATCACGAACTCGACGTCGGCGACCCAGTTCATGCGATAGAACCGCTCGCCGTCGGGTTCGGCCAACAGACGGAACCCGTCGACGGACGGGTCATCGGCGACGGCGTCCTCGAAGGCCTCGAAGTCGTCGGTGTTGACCCAGACGAACGGCATCACCGAATCCGATTTCTGTGCGGCGAACCGTTCGATCCTGACGTACAGATCGGACACCGACGAGAACGTGTGGGCCAACGCGAACTGCTCCATGGGGAGTCGGAGTTCGAGGATCGTAGCCATGGTATACCAACTACTGCCAACGGGATAACGCTGTGGACGTCTCATACTCCATACCTGCATCGGGCCCAAGCGACCTCCGTCCGGGGGAGAGGGGCGTCTGCGCCCGTTTCGATCTGGCAGTTTTTTCATATGCTCGACGACTCTGATTCAACGGGTGATGGTACAGCGATAACGACGGTTCACGGCGGAGCGCGCCTCAAGGGCGCGAGAGGACTGTGGGACATGCGGGCGGCTCGGAGCCGATCGTCGGGGACCGGATCGCAACGTTTTCCGTTCGGCGGCGTGCCCTCATGGACATGGTCCTGCCCGACGGGTTCGCCCTTCCACCACTCCCGTACCTGTTTGCCCTGCTCGTGGCTGCGGCGGCGGTCGGACGGCTCGTACTGCGGCGACGACCCACCGTGAGGGAGTCGACTGTGCTGGCGTTCGTCCCGTGGATGATCGCCGGCGCGGCCGCACATGTCCTCGACGTGATCGACGCCGTTCCCCCCTCGATCGCGCCCCTGCTCGGCGCGCCGAGCGTCTACGTCAGCACGTTCGTCCTCGCGGGACTGGTCTGGGCGATGGGCGACGACCGCGTCCTCGGGCTCGCGGGCACGGTCCTGGCGCTGGCGGCGGTCGCGACGACCCTCGCCGTCGGCTACGGCCGCGGGACGCTCACGCTGTTCTGGCCGACGCTCGCGCTGGCGTGCTCGATCGGGCTCGCGGCCGGAACGTGGGCGGTTCTGGGGCGTGGGCTGCCGGGGATCGTGCGGACGACCGGCGTGGCGGGGGCGGTCGTCGTCCTCGGACACGTCCTCGATGGGGTCTCGACGGCCGTCGGGATCGACGTCCTGGAGGTGGCAGAGCGCTCGCCGCTCCCGCGGGCGATCATGGACGTCGCGGCGGGGCTTCCCACCTCCGAGGCCATCGGCGTCGGCTGGCTGTTCGTTCTGGTGAAGGTCCTGCTCGCGGCGGCCATCATCTGGCTCATGGCCGAGTACGTCGAGGACGCCCCGGGCGAGGGGTACCTGCTTCTGGGCGCGATCGCCGCCGTCGGCTTCGGACCCGGCGTCCACAACCTGCTTCTGTTCGCGGTCGGGGGGTGATACTGTCGGTCCTACCTCCGTGAATCGAGTGTAGCCACGACGGACGGGATCCGTACTGTTGCCCGTCGAATCATGCCACCGCAGGTCATGCTCCCATGATCGACAGCATGAGGATCGTGCGGTTTTTGCCCGCCCTCCGAGACTCGCGCGTATGGCGAAACAACCGCACCTCTTGGTCGAACCGGGCGACGTCAACGAGATCGCGCTGATCCCCGGCGACCCCGGCCGGGTCGACCGGATCGCCGGCCAGTGTGACTCCTCGACGGTCGTCGCCGAGAACCGCGAGTACAAGCTCGTCAACGCGACCTACGAGGGAACCGACCTGACGATCTGTTCGACGGGGATCGGCTGTCCCTCGGCGGCGATCGCGATCGAGGAACTCCACGACGTCGGGGTCGAAACCGTGATTCGGGTGGGTACCACGGGCGCGCTCCAGTCGGGCATCGAGATCGGCGACATGGTCGTCGCGACCGGCGCGGCCAAGGACGAGGGCACCTCGAAGCGCTACGAGAGCGCGACCTACCCCGCGGTGCCGGACTACGGCGTGCTCTCGGCGCTGGTCGACGGTGCCGAGTCCCGCGGCGAGGCGGTCCACGTCGGCCCGATCGCGAGCGACGACGCGTTTTACGCAGAGACCGACGAGTACGTCGAGAACTGGGAGGCCGCGGGGATCCTCTCGGTCGAGATGGAGGCCGCGGCCGTGTTCACCCTCGCGCGGCGCAAGGGAATGGGCGCGGGCGCTATCTGCACCGTGGACGGGAACCTCGTCGAGGGGACTCAGAAAGGCGAGACCGACGACGAGGAACTGCCCGAGAAGGCCAGGGACAACGTCGAGCGGGCGATCGGGATCAGCCTCGCCGCGGTCGTCGCGCTCTCGTAGGGTCGTTTTATTCTCTCGGGGAGCGTTCGTCGACCATGGACGTGAGCAGGGGGTTCATGCTGTTCGTGGTCGGCGCGCTGGGTGCGGTGTCGCTCGCGATAGCGTGGCCCTTCCTCCAGTACGTGCTGCTCGCGGTGTTGATCGCGTATCTGCTGACCCCGGTCTATCGCCGTCTCGAACCCGCCGTCGGCGGGACGGGCGCGGCGCTGGCACTGATGACGGTGGCGACGGTCGCGCTCATCCTTCCCTTTGCCGGGTTGGTTTCCTTCGTCGCCAACGACGCGTTCGATCTGGCCCAGCAACTGAACGACAGCGATATCGGTCTCGGAGCTGTCGAGTCAGCGATCGCCGACACGACCGGCCGGGAGGTCGACCTGCCGGCGGCGCTGGGGACCGCTGGCGAGAACTTCGCGAGCGTCCTCGTCGGGAGCGCATCGGATCTGGTCGGAGCCCTCACCCACGCCCTGTTGGGGATCAGCCTCTCGGCGTTCCTGGTGTTCTTCTTCCTGCGGGACGGCCAACGCTTCACCGCGTGGCTGTTCGAGGTCAGCCCGCTTCCCGAGCGCGTCCATCGGGACCTCGCGTCGAGCGTCAACGACCTCATGTGGGCGGTGCTCGTGGGTCACGTCCTCGTCGCCGCGGTTCAGGGGACCCTCGCGGGAGTCGGGCTGGCCGTCACCGGGGTTCCGAACGCCGTCTTCTGGACGCTCGTGATGGTGTTGCTCGCGCTGTTGCCGATCCTCGGGGCCTTCCTCGTCTGGGGACCGGCCGCGGCCTACCTGGTGTTCATGGACGCCCCGATCGCCGGGACCGCCCTGTTCCTTTACGGCGCCATCGTCGTGAGCTTCTCCGACAACTACCTGCGCCCGATTCTCGTCGATCGGCGGGCACAGCTCAACCCCGCGACGATCATGCTCGGGGTCGTCGGCGGGCTCTACCTGTTCGGCGTGATGGGGCTCTTTTTCGGACCGGTGATCGTCGGCGCGTTCAAGGTCGCCATCGAGACGTTCGACGAACACTACGTCGATCGATGACGCAAGGCCGCGTTTTATCCGGCGGGGAGCCAGAAAACGTGTATGAACGTTCGACAGGGGTTCTTGCTTGCTCTGATAGCACTGTTGCTCGCGGTTTCCTTCGCGATGATCCAGCCGTTCCTGCAGTACGTGATGCTGGCGCTGATCCTCGCGTTCGTCCTCTACCCGCTCCAGCGCCGGCTCGAATCGCGGACGGGTGAGGGGATCGCCGCAACGGCCCTGATCGTCGGGGCGGTGATCGTGTTTTTCATCCCGTTCATCGTGATCGGAGCCACCGTTGCGGGCGACGCGATGGCGATCGCACAGCAACTCCAAAACGGCGGGTTCAGCGGGTTCGGCGTTTCACAGGCTGAGGCGCTGATCCAGCAGTACACTGGCCAGCAGATCGACCTCGCCTCGCGGGTGAGCGGGTACGCGCAAAGCGCCGCACAGACGCTGGCCGGGAGCGTTCCGGGCGTGTTCTCGGCGGTCACGCACGCCCTTATCGGCCTGGGGCTGCTCGTCTTCATCCTCTTCTTCCTGTTGAAGGACGGCGAGAAGCTCTACGCGTGGGTTCGGACCGTCACGCCGCTGCCGGAGACGGTCCAGGACGACTTCTATACGAGCCTGAACGACATCACCTGGGCGGTCCTGCTCGGTCACGTTCTGGTCGCGACCGTCCAGGGCGGGATCGCGGGACTCGGGCTGATCGTTACTGGAATCCCCAACGCCATCTTCTGGACGTTCATCATGATCGTCCTGTCGCTGATCCCGGTCGTCGGCTCCATCCTGATCTGGGGGCCCGCGGCGATCTACCTCGTCACGAGCGGCCAGATGGTCGCGGGGGTCGCGCTGGCCATCTGGGGGCTGATCGTGGTGAGCGCCACCGACGACTTCCTCCGGCCGATCCTCGTCGACCGCTACGCCGAACTCAATCCGAGCATCATCATCGTCGGCGTGATCGGCGGGGTCTACCTGATCGGGTTCATGG
>CAYVQH010000079.1:0-8416 GCA_964454105.1 uncultured Halobacteriales archaeon
ATCGGCTCCAGCGCCGTCATCGCGTTCGTCATCGCCGCGCTGATCGCCAGCATCACCGCCGCGAGCTACTCCGAGTTCGCCTCGATCTACTCCGAGAACGGCGGCGGCTATCTGTTCTCCTCGCGGACCTTCGAGAACGAATATCTCCTGTTCGGCATCGGCGCGTCGCTGTTCATGGGCTACTGTGCCACCACCGCCTTCTACCTCGGAACGATGGATCACTGGGTCGAGCAGTTCGTCTTCGGGCCGTTCCTCGAACTGCTCGGACTCGGCGAGATCCACCTCCCAGGCGGGGTCTGGGGCGTCCTCACTGCACTCCTGCTCGGCGGACTCAACGCGCAGGGAACCGAGGAGAGCGGCACCTTCCAGTTGATGGTCACCGGCGCGAAGGTCGCCGTCCTCTTCGCCTTCATCGGCGGGGCCGTTGCCTACGCCGGTCCCACCCAGGCGACGAGCACGTTCGCCACCGGATTCGAGTTCGGCGATCCCGCCGGCATCGTCTCGATCGCCGCGCTGGCCTTCATCACCTTCTTCGGATTCTCCGCGATCGCGGCCAGCGCCGGCGAGATCATCGAGCCCCGGGAGACGGTCCCGAAGGCGATCGCCGCCTCGATCGTCACGGTCACCGTCCTCTACACGCTGGTCATCGTCGCGATGGTCAACGCCCCGGTCGACGACTCGGTACTGCGGGCCGGCGAGACCGCGATGGGGACGGTCGCCGCTTCCTTCATGGGTCCGGCCGGTCAGGCACTCATCGTCGCGGGCGCGATCTTCTCGATGGTGTCAGCGTCGAACGCCTCGATCCTCGCGGCCTCGAGCATCGGCGACCTGATGGGCCGCCAGGGACAGGCCCCTCGGTCGTTCTCGCGGATTCACCAGCTGTACAGCACGCCGTTCTGGAGCATCATGGCGGTCACCGCGACGATCGTGACGCTGATCGTCGTGTTCGTCGGGCTGTTCCCTGCGGAGGGGGGATTCTCGGGTACGGTTCCGTTCGCGCTCGGACTCGAAGGGCTGACCGGGTTCGCGAACATGAACCTGCTCGCGCCGCTTGCGGTCGTCAACGTCGCGCTCATCGTCAGCCGGCGCCGATTCCCCGACATCGATCGGCCCTTCTCGGTGCCGGCGGTGCCGTGGCTGCCGATCATCGGCGTTCTCGCGAACCTCGCGTTGATCACTAACCTGCCGCCGATCGGCATCGTCGTCGCCGTGATCGTCGAGGCCGTCTTCGTGGCTGTCTACCTCGTCTGGGGTGGCGCACCAAACCGCGAGGAACTGATCGAGAAGACTGTCGCCGCCCGACAGGTCACCACGAACGGCGCCGGTCAGGACCGTCGGATCGAAACGGCCGGCGCGCCGTCAGCCGGCGGCGAGGAGACTCCCTCGCCCGGGCTGGAGACGGGAATCGATCCGGAGCTCATGAAAGCCGAGTCCGTTCCGAAGGACCGCTACGAGGTCCTCGTGCCGGTCGAGCGACCCGATCGGGCGGCACACTACGTCCGTTTGGCGGCCGACATCGGCCGGCTGTACGGCGACGACCCGGTCGTGCGTCTGCTCAACGTCACCGAGATTCCCGAACAGACCGAGAGCGCCGCCATCGCGAACACGGCGACCAAGCGCGTCGAGCGCATCGAGGACGAACTGGTCGACGTTCGAGCGGACCTCGACGTCCCGATACTCATCGAGGGCCACATCAGCCGCGACGTCGCGTTCGACGTCATCACGACCGCCCGCGAGGAGTCAGTCGACCGGATCGTCATGGGCTATCCCGAGGGTCGTCCCGACATCACCGAGGCGGTCGAGTACAAGGCACCCTGCGACGTGATTTTCGCGAGCGCGATAGACGACGCGCTCGATCTCTCGACGATCACCATCGGGGTCGGCGGCGGCCCCCATCACGATCACCTGCTCGACGTCACGAGCCTGCTTGCTCATCGGGGAACGACGGTTCACGTCGTCAACGTCGAACCGACCGGCAGGAGTGGCACCGCTGAGAACGTCGACCGGACGCTCGAACGGTTCGACGAGCGCGATCGTGTCGAGGTACATACGATCGAATCTGATGACGTCGCCGGCGCATTGATCGATGTGGCAACTGCAGTGGACGGACCGCTGCTGGTAGGGGCGTCGCGCAACCGAGTGTTCCGACGGTTCGTCTTCGGTAGTAATGCTGACAAGGTCGTCCAACGATCGTCCGATCTGGACTTTCCGGTGTTGGTTTACGCCAGCGAGACCGGACTGCGCGGTCAGCTACAGTCCGCGCTGTTCACGCCCTACCGGTACCTTCTGAAGCTTCAGCACAACTGAGACTGGACGAGTACAGAGAATAACAATGAGACGACCAAGCATTCGGGACCCACGATCGATCTGGGATATCCTTGCCGTGTTGGCTGTATACATCCTCCTTGAGTACACCGTACTTCGGATTACGGGCGACTGGGTCGTTCGTCAGGAACTCGCCGTCGTCGGGATGATAGTCGTTCTCTGGATCCTGTGGGCGGCCTTCCGAATACTCGAGAGATCGACCTAGAACACTATGAGTATAGTCGATTCCATATAAATTATATTATAATAAGTGGAATTGGTGAGTCATCAGTGACGGTCCACGATCCGAGCCAGGATATCGCTGTCTCGCATGGTGGAATGCTTTCTTCCGGTCAATGGACTGATGGATAACTGTATGTGTTGTCTCGACATGATGCTGAATCGCCCGTTTCGTATGATCAGTTGCGGGATCGGCTTCATCGGGGTCTATCCGCCATCCGCAATCAGTGCAGTCGTATACCTCACCCCCCTGATCGAGTGAGGACGGAGTCATGGTACCGGAAACGTCGGTTCCTTACAGAATCTCTGCTGGTTGGGAATTTCAGGGTCCTGTTTCATATGTAGTACTATTTCCTGTCATGACATTACGATCCCGCTTGGTATACCACCTACCTCGGAGAACTACCGAGTGATCGCTCTTGACCTCGTTTGGCCCTCCCATCTACGCGTGGACGCGCGTCGACTGTCACGCTGATCGTCGACGACCAGAGGAGGGGGTCCACATTCCTTGCTGTCTTCCGTTTTCTGTTCGGTGGCAACGTGCTATCGGTCACTCGTGACCTCGTCACCGGTGAGATGTTCGGATACTTTCGATTTCAGGTCCTCGTCGTTCACGTTGACTTCGAAGACGAACTCGTCTTCATCATCCGTCGTGACTCGTTGGAGGTTGGCGCTTAGCAATACGTTGTCAAAGTAGTACGGCGCGAGTTGGGTCATCACTCGTTCGTAGACGGTTTCTTCAACCGTTCGAAGGGCTTTTCGTCCCGCCGTGTCGGCCGCCCGAACGACGTGGTCCATGGATTCGTCCGCTTTATCGACTGCACTCTCGACATCGTCGTCCTCCAGTTTCTCGTAGGACTTAGTGAGCTTCTCTCCGGCGGTCTGAACGTCCTCGTCGGGCGATTCGCCGGCCTTTTCGCCCTCTCCCTCATCAACGCTGGCCTGCTCAGCGGTTTTCTCGCTGATGTCGTCTTCGATCTCCTCATGGAGTTTGGGACGCCACTCCTCCCACTCCGCGAACGCATCAGGATAGCTCGGCTCACCCGATGCGGTGTGAGCATCTGCATTCCGGAGTGCACGCGTGATACGCTCACCGTGCTCAACGATGTCGGCCCATGTCCCGCGGACCTGGAATCCAGAGACGCTCTCTTCCATGTCTATCACTGTCTCCGTTTATCGTCCACCGGATAATCTGTATCGCCTACATATGCCGGCTGGCGTCGTGACGAGGGACGACGTGATAGAGGCGGGCCTCCCAAGGGCGAAACCTACCGCCCAACAGATCCGATACCGTTGCTCCGGCGTTCTCGATATCGTAGTTTGCGAGCAAGAGATCGAGGGATCGCGCCATGTCGAGATCGCCGGCCGAGAAATCGAGCACCGTCGGGGTGTCCGAGAAGTTGAGCACCACAAGCAGACGTTCGCCCTCGAACGCTCGAGTGTAGGCCCACAATGACTCGTGATCGGGGGTGAGCTGGTCGTACTCCCCGTAGACGAGGGCATCATCCACTTGGCCGTCCGCACGAAGCGCGATCAACTCGCGGTAGTAGTGCCAGACCGACTCGGGATCCTCCCGAGCGCACTCGACATTGATGGTGTCCGCGTCGGGATTGACCGCGATCCAGGGCTCGCCGTCGGTGAAGCCAGCGTTGTCCCCGTCGGTCCACTGTACGGGCGTGCGACCGTTGTCTCGGCTCGCGTCGGCGACGGCCTCCCGGACCGCTTCGAAGTCCTCGATTTCCCCACGTTCGATGGCCCGCTCGACGGGGTTGCGGGTTGCAACGTCCTCGAACTCCGAGAGCGACGTCCACGGGTAGTTGGTCATCCCGAGTTCCTCGCCCTGGTAGACGAACGGCGTCCCGCGAAGGGTGTGCAACAGCGTTCCAAGCAGTTTCGCGGACTCGCGACGATGCTCCTCGCTTCCGAACCGCGAGACCTGTCGAGGCTGGTCGTGATTCGAGAGGTACTGTGCGACCCAACCCTCCTCCTCGGTGAGCCCATCCCAGCGGTCGATCACCGCCTTCAACTCGGACAGGGTCCACTCGCCGGGCTCGTAGATCGCCCCCTCCTGATCGAGGCGCACGTGCTCGAAGTGCGTCAGCATCGAGAGCCCGTCCCGGTCGGGGTCGAGATACGCGCGTGCGTCCTCGTCGGGGATCGTCGGCGTCCCGACCTCGCCGACGGTCAGCAGCTCCCGGTCGAACAGCGTCTCGTTCATCTCCGCGAGGTACTCATGGACCTGGGGCGCGTTGCCGGCGTACTTCATCGTGCCGTTCAGCGGCTCCTCGAGGTCGGTCGCCAGCCCCCCGGCCTTCCCGATGTGGGCGATGGCGTCGAGTCGAAATCCGTCGATGCCCTTCTCGAGCCACCACCCCATCATCTCGTACACCGACTCGCGGACTTCCTCGTTGGGCCAGTAGAGGTCGGGCTGTTTCCGGTCGAACAGGTGGAGATACCACTCCTCGCGGTCGTCGTCGTAGGCCCACGCCGGCCCGCCGAAGATCGACTCCCAGCCGTTCGGCGGGGCCTCGCCCGCGGGCCCCTCCGCGCTTTCCCATTCGACGTCCTCGGCATCAACGCCCTCGCGCCACCAGTAGAACTCGTCGTAGTCGGGGTCTTGGTCGCGCGAGCGGACGAACCACTCGTGCTCGTCGGAGGTGTGATTCACCACCAGGTCCATGATCAGCCGGATGTCCTGATCGTGAAGCTTCTCCAATAGCTCCTCCCAGTCGTCCATCGTCCCGAAGTCGGGATGGATCGCCCGGTAGTTCGAGACGTCGTAGCCGTTGTCCGCGTCGGGCGAGGCGTAGACGGGATTGAGCCAGACCACGTCGACGCCGAGGTCGGCGAGATAGTCGACCTTCTCGACGATTCCAGGGATGTCACCGATCCCGTCGCCGTCCGTGTCGTTGAACGAGCGTGGGTAGATCTGGTACACCACAGCTTCCTTCCACCAGCGTCGGTCGACGTCGGACTCGTTCACTCTTTCCCGAGAACTCGACTGGCGACTAAAAGATTGCCTTCGGTCACGCCGATTTCGGGACCGGTAGCGGACCCACTCGGGGTCGGTCGCTCGTTTTGGATGCGAGACGAGCGTGAGATAAAACCCTACAACGACGACAATCACGTACTGCCGCCGGATTTCGGCGACACCGCCGGGATCACGCACCACGAGGGAAGCCGGTTTAGATGCCGAGAATGGCCCGAGCGAGACCGAGGAAAATGAAGAACCCGAGCACGTCAGTCGCGGTCGTGATGAAGATCGTTGCGGACGTCGCAGGATCGATTCCAAGCCGGTCCAGTACGAGGGGGATCACCGTGCCGAAGAACCCGGCGATAACGAGATTCAGTATCATCGAGATGCCGAGAACTGCACCCAAAAGCGGACTCTGATTGAAAACCGTCGCGATGGCTGCGACGAGTAGCCCGGTGATCGCCCCATTGGCCGCGCCGGCGAGGATCTCGTTCAGAACCGCACGCCCGCCGGTCGACAGTGAGACCTGTCCGAACGCGAGTCCGCGAACCGTCACCGCCATCGATTGCGTCCCTGCGTTACCTCCCATTCCGGCGACGACCGGCATATAGACTGCCAGTAGCGTAAATGCGGCAATCGTGTCCTCGAACAAGCCGACGACCGCTGCAGCCAGAAACGCCGTGCCTAGGTTGATGATGAGCCATTTATAGCGTTTCCGGACCTTCGACAATGGTCCATCGAGAATGCTCTCTTCCTCGGTGACACCCGTAAACTCGTAGAGCGTGTTGCTGGCTTCCTCTTCGACGATGCGAAGGAGGTCTTCGGCGTAGATGACGCCGAGAACCGCCTCATCCCCGTCCTCACGATCGATGACTGCCACCCTGCTCTCGGGATTCGTTCGGACCACGTCGAGAACGTCCTCCTGTTCGTCGTCGAAATTGACGGTCGGTATCTCGTGGACGTAGTCGGTGATCGATTCGGACGGGATGGTACTCATCGCCAACGCTTGACCGGTCAACTCACCCAGAAGCGTGCCGTTATCCATCACGAAAATCGTCGGAAATCTATCCGTTCGGTCCTCGTAGCGCCGAACTCGCTGTGTCACCTCCTCAAAACTCTGATGGCTCCTAACGGTAACGTAATCGAGATGCATTATCCCGGCGGCACTCTCGGAACTGAACTCGAGAAGGAATCCGATCTTTTTCCGGCGATCATCGTCGAGGCGCCGAAGGATCGCTTCCTGACTGTCCGCATCCACAAAGCCCAGTACGTCAGTCGCTTCGTCCGGATCAAGGCGGCGGACGAATGCCTGAAGCCGTCGGCGATCGAGATCTTCGACGACGGCCTGCTGGATCGACTCGGGCAACTGAAAGAACACTTCTCGCTGCCGTGCCCACGAGAGAGTTCGAAACTCGTCTCCTGGCGTCGCCGACGCAGCTATCGTCTGTTGAATATCCGTTAACTGCTCCGCCATGGATCAAACGTCTCCCGGATCGCCTAAGGCATTGCTATCGCACCACCATCGGTATTCTGATATATACGGAAAACGTCGTCATTGTGACCGGACCGTTCGTGCAGTCGTACCCGCGTTCGCGTCCGAGCTAGCGCCATCGATCGTCTAGTTTCACTCGAACGACTATCGGAATCCGAGCCGACTTCCTGATGACGTTCTCGTGGTGGGGAAAGGCAACTCGGGTGCTGAGATCGCCGTCGAGGTGGCCGCGATGGGACGACAGGTCATCCTCACTGATCGGGATACAGGTCACATTCCATCCAGCCGCTTTGGAACCCTGTTGGGCGACATCTGGTGGTGGTTCATAACCAGAGTGCTGACGATCAACACCGTGATCGGGTGGAAAGGGCGGGAACGATCCCGCCGAATTAAGATAGATGCGTACGATCACTCGAAAGTGGATCTGGCCGGGACTTAACTCTGCGTTTGACGGACGAACTCATCGAGTTCGGCTTCGATGAGCGTCGCGACGTGCTCGCTATATTTCCAGAGTGCTGCGTTGAGTCGCTCTTCGGTCTCGTCATCGAGATCGTCTGCCCCACGGAGGACGGAGTCCTTCGTGATCTGTGGATGATAGACACAAACGACACCGAGTGAGGTATCTGAGCTCGAGGTCCCCGCTGTGTGGATTCCGTACTGATCGGTCCCCCAGACACCATCGTCGCCCTGTCGCTCCAGCTCTGAATCAAGCGCATCGAGAAGCTGCACTTCTTCAGGGGAGAGGAGAGGATCGTCGCCTTCGAACAGTTCGGCGTACGCCTCTCTCCGGGCACTCTTCGTCCACTGGTCCAACTGGGAACGTGCCCGTAGTACGAGCTGTCGTTCGTCTGGAAACTCGGCCATACGTCTCGCACGACGGCCAAGTGAATCAACGTTCGTACGACACCTCCAGTCGGAGGTGGTGACGTTGGCACACTATCTCGGGCAAAACGGTTCGTCTCACACGCGGACGCCCCAGAAGAACGCGATCCCGAGGACAGTGACAATCGAGAGGAGGAACTGTAACGGCGCGCCGACCCGGATGAAGTCAGAAAACGTGTACCCACCGGGCCCGTAGACGAAGAGATTCGTCTGGTATCCCACCGGCGTCATGAACGCCGTTGAGGCTGCAAACGTGACCGCCAGGACGAACGCGAACGCGTTCGCCCCGATCGACTGGGCAGCGTTGGCAGCCACCGGAATCATCAACACGACGCTCGCGTTGTTGCTGATGACGCTCGTCAACAGCCCGGTCGCGAGATAGAACACCCATAGAACGCCGATCGGCGGCAGGAACGTCCCCGTCGCCGCGACGGCGTCCCCGAGCAGCGCTGCAGCCCCCGTCTGCTGTAGGGCGATGCCGAGCGGGATGACACCTGCGAGGAGAAAGATCACGTTCCACTCGA
>CAYVQH010000080.1:0-8387 GCA_964454105.1 uncultured Halobacteriales archaeon
TCCCCGGCAACAGGTTGAGCTGGTGGAGCCGCAGCGTGATCGGCTGGGCGTCGTTATAGAAGGCGACGAACCGGTCTTCCTCCTCCTCGATGAGGTCCTCGATGACGTACTCGACTTCCGAACGCGCACCCCCCGAGAGGTCGTCGTATTCGATGGGTCTGACGTCCTCAACGCCGTCAAGGCCCGTCGAGAGGTCGAGACGATCGCCGATCTTGATTCCGGCGTCGTCCGTGAGCGTCAGTTCGTATAGACCGAAGTCCTGCCTGTCAAGGGCGAACGCGAGCGGCGGTTTCTGATAACCCGGACGGTCGTCGTCAGCACGACCATGCGGGAGATGATCGAGGACGATCGCGTCCTCTTCGGGGGTAGCGTCGCTCTCGCTCATGGCGGACGTACGCGAAGCGATCACTTAAAGAGTCGGCCGCTTACGCGTACTGCGAAACGACGTTCAGAATATCGTCGAGTTCGTCGCCCGAGAGCGAATACCGCTCCTGGGCGTAGACCGAACGGAGCTCGTCGCGGTCCCGCGGAAGGAGATCGGCGATCTTGTAGGCGGTCGCCTCGTCGACCTTCTCCAGCTCTCGGAGGTCGTCGACGAGCGCGTTCGCGTCCTCGGGCGAGAGAACCGCAAAGCGGTTCGCGTGCTCGACCGCCCGAGCGAGTTCGTAGCGCATCTCGCGGTCGGGATCGGCCGCCCGCTCGGCTTCGATGTCCGCGAGCAGGGCCTTGGCTTCCGAGACCGTGAGATACTCCTCGCCGAGCACCTCTTTGAAGATCGTCATTCCTGTGCGCGCAGGTGGGCCGGTTTCGCGATGACCGTCTTCTGCTTGCCGCCGTCGCTGATCTCGACCGTGTAAGCCGTACCCTGCTCGCCCGAGACGACGCCCGTCAGGCCGTCGAACCGGGGGTGGAACCGACCCTCGGGAACGCTCGGGTCGATCTTGAGGTGGACGCGCTGGCCCTCCTCGAACTGGGCGATTGCGCGCTGTGGCGGGGACGTTCCCCGATCACGTGGGTGGTTCGAGAGCTTCTTGCGTGTGCCGTTAAGGGGTCCGTTTGAACTCGGCATAGTCGTACCGACGAGTTACCCCGTGACCGTTATAAAACGTATGATCCACGCTCACGCTCCGTTCGAGCAGGTGGACGACAAGAGTAATCGGCCCCGCCACTCGACAGAGGGTATGGATATGGACGACTCCGAAAAGCGAATCGAAACCCGCGCGATTCACGCCGGCCAGACGCCCGACGAGGAGACGGGCGCGCTCATGACGCCGATTCACGCCAACTCGACGTACGAGCAGGACGCCCCCGGCGAGCACCGGGGTTACGAGTACTCCCGGACGGGCAATCCGACGCGAACGGATCTGGAGGCGAACCTCGCCTCGCTCGAAAACGGGGAGTTCGGACGGGCGTTCTCCTCGGGGATGGGTGCGATCAACACCGTGCTCAATCTGCTCGAATCGGGCGATCACGTCGTCACCGGCGAGGACGTCTACGGCGGCACGCACCGCATCTTCACGCAGGTCTACGAGGACTACGACGTCGAGTTCTCGTTCGTCGACATGACCGATCTCGACGAGATCGAGGCCGCCGTCCGCGAGGAGACGGCGCTGCTCTGGCTCGAAACGCCCACCAATCCCCTGATGAGCGTCGTCGACGTCGAGGGGGCGAGCGAGATCGCCCACGCACATGACGCGCTCTGTGCGATCGACAACACGTTCGCCACGCCGTACCTCCAGCGCCCGCTCGATCTGGGTGCGGACGTGGTCTGTCACTCGCTGACGAAGTACCTCGGCGGGCACTCGGACGTGGTCGCGGGGGCGCTGGTCACCGACAGCGCGGACCTCGACGAACGCCTCGGCTTCTACCAGAACTCGGTCGGCGCGACCCCCGGCCCCTTCGACTGTTTTCTGGTCCTCCGTGGGACGAAGACCTTACCAGTGAGAATGGATCGCCACTGCAAGAACGCCCGGAGGATCGCGAACTGGCTCGACGACCACGCCGACGTCGACCGGGTGTTCTACCCCGGGCTCGAATCCCATCCGGGCCACGAGATCGCCGCCGAGCAGATGGACGACTTCGGCGGCATGCTGAGCTTCGAACTCGACGGCTCTCTCGAAGAGGCGAGCACGGTCGTCTCCGAGACGGAGGTGTTCACCCTCGCGGAAAGCCTCGGCGGCGTCGAGAGCCTGATCGAACAGCCCGCGCCGATGACCCACGCGGCGATCCCCCGCGAGGAGCGGGTCGCGGCCGGACTGACCGACAGCCTGATTCGGGTGAGCGTCGGCATCGAGAACGTCGAGGACCAGATAGCCGACCTGGAACAGGCGATCGACACCGCAGTGAACTGAGGGCCGTCCACGGTGGAGCGGCGGCCTCGCTCGGGGGGTCGCCGACTCGGCGACCCCCCGAGCGAACGGGGAAAGGCTGGTGTCATCGAGAGCGGTGCGCGATCGCGCACCGCGATCAGGCGGTGCCTGGTGGAAATGAAAAGGGCGAGCATCCGCTGCCAAGCGGATGCGAGGGCTTTCGTTTAGATGCGGCCGACGTTCTCGACTTCGACGCTCTCGACGCCGTCGACCTCGGAGAAGCGCTCCTCGACGGCCTCGGTGCCGCCGGCGTCGTCGGGGACGATCACGGTCGGGAGCAGCGCGACCAGTCCGAACGCGACGTCGTCGCGCTCGAAGCCGTTGATCTTCGCGCCCTCGGGAAGTGCGCCCTCCAGACGGTCCTGGAGGTCATCGAGGTCGATATCCGGGTCCTGGGGCATGACCTTGAGCTTGGCGGCGACCTTTCCCATCGTTATGGGCCCGTAAATCCGCAGTCGGGACACTCATAGAGGTTGCTCTGCTTGCGACATTTCGCGCATCGATAGATCTGGGTACCGCACTCGGGACACTTGAACCGGGCGGCGTTCGTGCCCGAGATGTTGATCCCGCACGAGACGCACTTTCGCGCCCGCTTCTGTTGGGATTGACTCATGGCTCTCCATTCCCTCGCGTCGCTTTTAACGGTTGTCGTTCACCCTCGCCGCGATCACCAGTACCACAGGGCGACCGGCCCGATCAACACGCCCATCAAATGCACATGGCTCACACCCAGCCGTGTGGGGACGAATCCGACGACCGCGCTCACGAGAAAGACCGCGACGCCGACCGGGCCGGCGAAGAGATACGAGACGACGACCAATAGACAGAGCACGACGACGCACAGTCGTCCGTGATCGACGGTGCCGATGACCCGCAGGTAGCGATCGCCGACCACGATCACGAGGACGAACCCCGCCGTGGCGGCCACGGCGACGCTGGCGAGCAGAAGCGGGAGATCAAGCGGGACGCTCGCACGATCGAGGGCGACGAGCACGCCAGTACGCGGCGTTCCGAGCGCCACCAGCGCGAACAGGGCGAAGACGGTGTTCGCCGTGTTGACGCCGCTGGTCGCGACGACGAACCCCCTGTCGCCGCTCGAACCCGGCAGTGCCAGCAAGGCGATGACCGCCGCGATGGCGCTCGAAACCCCCGGTAGATAGCCGACGACCGCCCCGGCGAGTGCCCCGGCCGCCGCCGGCAACAGGACCGCCCGGCGGGGAAGCGCGATCCGGCCGTCGGCCTGTGGCGGGATGCCGGCCCCGCCCATCGCGTCGATCAGGATTGGTGCGCCGAACAGCCCCGCGAACAGCGGCGCGAGGACGTCACCCTGTAGCGGGGCCTCGGGCGCGAGATCCAGCGTCGCCGACCCGAGCAGCGCGCTGATCGAGAACGCGAACAGACCGCCGATCATCCCGCCGGCCGATCGCTCGGTCATGAGCATGATCGCGACGACCGCGCCGAGAACCAGCGGCATGTTCGCGGCGATCGTCGGCCACGCCCGCACCATCAGAAACGTTACCGGGATCGCGAGCGGCACGGCGATGACGACGGCGAGGGCGCTCCCCAGAGCCGACAGCCGCAACGCCTCGTGGCCCCGTCCCTCGATCACCAGCCGGTGGCCCGGGAGCGCCATCACCGCCATGTCGGCGTCGGGTACCCCCAGTGCGAGCGCCGGCACCACGTCGAGGAAGGTATGGACCACGCCGGCGGCGAGCATCGCCGCGCCGACCAGAAGCGGCGGGCCGGGGATGGCCGGTGCGGCCGCGGCGAGCAACAGCGCGAAGTTGTTCGCATGGAGCCCCGGCGTCAGTCCGCTGACTGTTCCCAGCAGGACACCCCCGAGGACGAATACGAGCGCCTGTAGCGCGAGGGCGGGGTCAGTGGTTACGGTGACGCCGAGGTCCATTGGCCCTGCTGGACCCATCTTCGTATTTGAACCTCGGGACGGAGCCGCCGCTGGGAAGCGTAAAAAACAGGAGAACTGTGTGAACGCGTTCAGCCGAACAGCTGGCCGAGGCCCTCGCCGCCCGAGTCGTCGTCCTCGTCCTCGTCCTCTTCGGCTTCCTCGGCTTCTTCGGCTTCCTCCTCGCCGCCTTCGTCGACCTCCTCGCTTTCGCCGCCCGCGGCGGCCGCGCCACCCGAGGCCCCGCCGGCGGGGACGGCGGCGGCCTGCTCGACGGCCTCGTTGATGTCGACGTCCTCGAGTGCGGCGACGAGCGCCTTCACGCGGGACTCCTCGACGTCGGTGCCAGCGGCCTCAAGGACGCTGGTCAGGTTGTCTTCGTTGATCTCTTCGCCGGTCTCGTTCAGGATGAGTGCTGCGTAAACGTATTCCATGATTCAGTTACCTCGTTGTTATCCGAACATCGCTCCGAGCCCTTCGCCGCCCGAGTCGTCGTCATCGTCCTCGTCGTCCTCGGGTTCGGCGTCGGCCTCGTCTTCGTCGGGCTGTTCCTCGTCTGCGTCCGCGTCAGTGTCAGTCTCCTCGGCGGGCTCGGGCGCTTGTACGCCACGCAGCTCCTCCGGGAGTGCCTCCTCGTCGTCGATCCGTGCTGCGAGCGCACGCACCTGCGCGTCGGCCTTGCTCACGAGGTCGTCCGCGAGGTCGGGGCTCTCGATGGCGGCCGACAGGCCGAGGCTCTTGGCCTCGCCCGTGGCCTTCGAGAGCAGCGCGGGCGCGGTTTGGGCCGTCGGGTAGACGGCGTTGATCGAGAGGTTTCGTGCGCCGGCGGCCGCGGATTCGAAGTCCGCGCGATACTCCTCGACGTCGATCGCGAGGTCCTCGGGATCGAAGAGGACGCCCTCGCTGTAGACCGAACGCAGGTCGAGCCCGACCTCCTTGGGCTCGATCCCCAGTTCGGAGAGGACGTTCGCGAGGTCCTGTGAGACCTCCTCGCCCTCCGAGAGGACCTGTGAGTCCTCGGTGACGTGGATCGAGCCGTCCTGGATCCGCGCGGCGGCACCGACCTGCTGGAGCTCCCCGACGAACGGTCCGGGGTCGACGCCGGTGTCGCCCTCGGGGATGACGATGTCGTTCGGTGCGACCTCGCCGGCGCCGATCGGCGCGGGCGTCTTCGACTCCTCGAGGCGTTTGTACAGCCCGAAGGGGTTGTCGTTGGTCCCGATGACGCCGACCTGCCCCGCGACGTGCTGGGTGAGCTGCTCGAGGCCCTCGCCGACGTCCTCGAGCGCGCGAGTGAGCAGGGTGTTGCGGCTGACCCGCAGCTCCGCGCTGCCGTGGAGATCACGGCGCATGTCCTGGAGCTGGCGGCTCGGGATGCCGGCGATGTTGACGACGCCGACGCTCGCATAGGAGTCGAGCATGTCGACCAGTTCGTCGACCTCCTCTCGCTTCCACTCGGGGAGGTTCTCAGTCTTACGCTCGGCTTGCGTGCTCATTTAGGCCACCTCCACGGCGGGCCCCATCGTGGTCTTCACGTAGACCGAATCGATGTTGAGCGGTCCCTTCTCCAGGTTGCCGTACAGCCGGCGCAGGATCGTGTCGATGTTGTCGCCGATCTCCTCGGCGGGCATCTCCTGGGTGCCGACGAGCGTGTGAAACGTTCGCCGGTCGCGGCTGCGGACCTGGACCGTGTTCTTCATCCGGTTTATCGTCTCGACGACGTCCTCGTCGGGCTGGAGCGGCGTCGGCATCTTCCCGCGCGGGCCGAGCACCTGCCCGAGCTGTGCCCCGATAGTGGGCATCATCGAGGCTTCGGCGATGAAGAAGTCAGTATCATCGGCGAGGTCTTTCGCGGCGTCCTGGTCGTCACCGAGGTCCTCGAGGTCATCGCTAGAGAAGACCTCGTCTGCCACGGTTTCGGCCCGGACGGCGGTTTCGCCCTCGGCGAAGACGACGATACGCGTGTCCTGTCCCGTTCCCGAGGGAAGGACGACGCTCTCGTCGACGCGGTTCGACGGATCGTTGAGATCGAGATCGCGCAGGTTGATCGCGAGGTCGACCGTCTCGCGGAAGTTCCGCGGCGGTGCGTCCTCGAGTGCGCGAGCAACTGCTTGTTCTATGTCCTGATCTGCCATCGTTCACCTCCGTAGTACGACGCGTGTCTGCTACGGTGTGAAACAGGCGCTGGCCTGTCTCTACCGAAAGAAGTGGAATGGGCGACTTAAACCCGTCGAACCGGTGATCACCGGCCGAAGGCGTTTGTCCGCGGTCATCGTATCACCGGCGTGTCCGCCCTCACGTTCGTCGCCGCGTGCTCTCTGGCCGCCGTTCATCTGTCGGCGGGCCGGCTGCGCGCGCTCGACCGGATCCCTCGCAGTCGTTGGCTCTCGTTCGGTGGTGGGGTCTCCGTCGCGTACGTCTTCGTCCACATGCTCCCCGAACTCGACGAACGACAGGCGGCCTTCGAGACGGTCGGTGCGTTCGCGGGGTTTCTCGACCGGCACGTCTACCTCGTCGCGCTCGCCGGATTCGCGGCGTTCTACGGGCTCGAACGACTCGCCAGGCAGTCACGTGACGGCGAGCACGTCGCCGGGGCGGAAACGACGACGAGCGAGCCCGTCTTCTGGATCCACGTCGGATCGTTCGGCCTGTACAACGTCCTCGTCGGGTACCTGCTCGTTCATCGGCCGGATCCCGCTCCGGTGGATCTCTTCCTGTTCACCGCCGCGATGGGGCTTCACTTTCTCGTCAACGATTACGGCCTTCGCCACCATCACCGTGTGGCCTATCGACACGTCGGGCGCTGGCTGCTCGCCGCGGGCGTCGTCGCCGGGTGGGCACTCGGGGCGACGGTGACGGTTTCCGAGATCGCGATCTCGGTACCGATCGCGTTCCTGAGCGGTGGCGTCATGCTCAACGTGATCAAAGAGGAACTCCCGGAGGAGCGCGCGAGTCGATTCTGGGCGTTCGCGTTCGGCGCAGCCGGATACGCGGCGCTGTTGCTCGTCGTGTGATCACTCCTCGGCGTCGATCTCGATCTCGTCGTCGCCGCGCTCCCATTCGAGTTCGATCTCGAACTCGCGCTCGTCCTCGTCGTCCTCGAGTTCGACCTCGAACTCGACGGTCTCGGCGGGGTCGATGTCGAGCGATACGTCGCCGAGAACGACGGTGAACGACTCGTCCGATCGCAGCCCGTCCGCGATCTCTTCGAAGTACGTCGCGGCTTCCTCGCGGGTCAACTCGTCTTCGTGTTCGATTTCACCGGCCATAACATCGGACACTTCGACCGGATATCGGGTAAAAGTACCGCTACTGTCCTTACGCTGCAACTTCCTCGGCGAACATGTCGTCATATTCGCCGGAATCGAGACGTTCCTTGAACTCGCGGGGGTTCTCACCCTCGATGGTCACACCCAGCGAAGTGCAGGTACCGACGACCTCCTTTGCGGCACCCTTCAGGTCGTAGGCCAGCAGGTCGGGCAGTTTCTGTTCGGCGATCTGTTTGACCTGGTCGATCGAGAGGTCGGCGACGAAGTCCTTCTGGGGCTCGCCGCTGCCGGTCTCGAAGCCGGCCTCGTCCTTGATCAGCGCCGCCGTCGGCGGGACGCCGACGTCGATATCGAAGGTCCCGTCGTCCTGGTAGGTGATCGTCACCGGGACTTCGGTGCCGTCGAACGCTTCGGTCTGATCGTTGATCTCCTGGACGACGGCCTGTACGTCGACCGGCGTCGGTCCGAGCTCGGGGCCGAGCGGCGGGCCAGGGGTGGCCTCGCCGCCCGGGACGAGCGCTTCAATCGTTCCAGCCATACCCCAACGAACCGTCGGGGCACTGTTAAGCCTTGCTAAGTGGGGTACACATGACTGGCGGTCGATTACGCGGGTTTCCAGAACGAACCGGACCGGGCGGCACCGGAATCGCCATTACGAACCTAAGCACGGGGCGGAACGACGATTCGAGATCACCGGCGTGCGGTGCGAAAGACACAACCAGCCGAACGACCTGTGTCCGCCATTCACCGGAACTCGATTCGAACCGGAGGGAGGAATGGAATCGATCACTAACGACCGAGTGCTGGAATGCCTGCGCGGGCGCGAACTCGCCGGCGGCGAGGGCC
>CAYVQH010000081.1:0-8322 GCA_964454105.1 uncultured Halobacteriales archaeon
GGTGGTCGTGTTCGTTCTTCCGGTCGTCCTGTCGGCCCATACCCGTCGTTTCGTCGCCAGCGTCTAAAAGGCCGCCACCAGTACAGTTTTGGGCGCGGTAGCCATGCCCACGGACATGGACGCAGTCCAGTTCGCGGAACACGGCGGGCGCGACGTCATCGAGTACGGCGAGTTCCCCGACCCGGAGGTCGGTAGCGATGAAGTGCTCGTCGACGTGAAGGCCGGCGCGCTGAACCACCTCGACATCTGGACGCGAAAGGGGATGCCCGGGATCGATCTGGAGATGCCCCACGTTCCCGGCAGCGACTGCGCGGGCGTCGTGGAGTGGGTCGGCGAGGACGCGACCCGGTTTTCGGAGGGCGACCGGGTCGCGCTCATCGCGGGGGTCGGCGACGAGCGCATGGACGACCCGACGCTCGACCCGCGCTTTCACATCATCGGCGAGCACGTCCGCGGGGTCCACGGCGAGTACGCGGCGATCCCCGAGGACAACCTCGTTTCCGTGCCCGAACACGTGGAGTGGGAGACGGCCGCCGCGGCCCCGCTGGTCTTCCAGACCGCCTGGCGCATGCTGATTCACCGCGGCGAACTCCAGGCCGGCGAGGACGTCCTCGTCCTCGGAGCCTCCGGCGGCGTCGGCCACGCCGCGGTACAGGTCGCCGCCCACGCCGGCGCGACCGTCTACGCGACCGCGAGCACGGAGGAGAAGTTGGAGTACGCCCGCGAGATCGGCGCCGACGAGACGATCAACTACGCCGAGACGGAGTTCGGAAGCGAGATCAAGTCGTTGACAGACGGCCGCGGGGTCGACATGGTGGTCGACCACGTCGGCGAGGAGACGTGGGAGGAGTCGCTGAAGAGCCTCACCAAGGGCGGGCGGATCGTCACCTGCGGGGCGACGACCGGTCCGAATCCGGGGGCCGGCCTCAACCGGATGTTCTGGAACCAGCTGTCGGTGATCGGCTCGACGATGGCGACCCCCGAGCAGGCCGAGGAGGCCCTCGAACTGGTTTGGGACGGCACCTTCGAGCCCGAGATCCGGGACGTGCTGCCGATGAGCGAGGCCGCCCGCGCCCACGAGATGATCGAGGAGCGCGAGGGCTTTGGAAAGGTAGTTGTGGTTCCGGACAGCGAACTATAGGTGATGAGCGACGATCGCGGGTACGTCTACGAGCCGGGGGTCGAGCCCGCGACCGATCCCGACGAGCGGGAGTTCGACTGGCGGGGCTGGACGCTCGTCGGCACCGTCGTTTTCGCCTTCCTCATCGCGCCCGCGATCATCCTCATTCACCCGCCGAGCGCACTGCCGTTCTTCGTCGCCTATCTCATCCTGCCGCTGTTACCGGCGTTTCTGTTGGGACTGGTGGCGGTGTGGTCGGCGACGCAGTGAGTGCTCAGTCGGACAGTTCGATCGGGCCGACCTGTTCGACCTCCTTGGAGAGATCCTCGACCCCCTCAACGGGTCCGACGAAGATCGCATGGGCGATCATCGCGGCCGCGATACCACACGCGGCGACCGTCGCGGTCACGCTCGATACCGGGGTAGCGACGCCGACGACGACGCCCGCGACGACGCTCGCGAGGATGCCGCTGAGAACGAGATCGTAGTACTGGAGAGCCATATAGGAACCAGCGGTCGGGACGGAATAAACCTGACCCCTACAGTCCGGCGGCCAGACGGCGCAAGACGGCGCTCGCGCCGGCAGTGATCGGCTCGCCGTGGCCCGGCGCCCCGTAGTCGAACGTCGGCGTTCGATCCGAGAACTCCTTGATGCTCTCGTGGTTTCGCTTCGAGTCAGCACACAGCCACCCCGGCATGGGATGGAACGTGCTCTCTTTCGTTCGGACGCAGTCGCCGAGGAAGGCGACGTCACAGCCCTCGTGGAGATACACCGTGTGACCAGGCGTGTGGCCGGGGACGTGATAGGCCCGGAAGCCGCCGATCTCCTCGCGGTCGGCCACCGGAAGCGAGGTCAGGTCGGGGAAATCGAGCTTCCTGCCGACCAGCCGCTGCATCGCTCCCTTCCTGTTCGCCAGCGGCGGTTTGGCGGCGCCGGTGACGTAGGTCGCGTCGGGTTCGCCAGCGTGGATCGGCGCCGAGAGGCCGAGCGAGGCGAGCGCCCCGACGTGGTCATAGTCGTAGTGGGTGAGCAACACGCGATCCACGTCGGCGACGGCGTGACCGAGCGCGCGGATCCCGTCGCGGATCGCCTTCGCGTCCGAGGGGGTTCCCCCGTCGATGAGCGTCAGCTCCCCGTCGTCGACGAGATAGACGTTGGCGGGGCCGTCCACGAGACGATAGACGCGACTGTCGAGTGCCATACAGCCCCTTGTGACGCCGGTATGAAAAAGGCCCCTCAGTCGAAATCGCGGCGCATCGCGATCTCGAACCACGGGCAGAGACGGAGCTGGCGGTACCAGCGCGGGTTCTCGTGGAGGCGCTCGTAAGGCACCCACATCAGCCCGCCGACCTCCGCCTCGTCGGGATCGAGAGCCGTGTCGTCGAGGGTGCATTTGAGCACCGAGCAGACCTCGTGTTCGACGCCCTCGTTGGGGTAGTACCGTTTGTACTCGAACTTGTCGGTCAGGCGCAGATCGTTGTACTGACGCGATTGGATCCCGAGTTCGTCGTCCAGACGGGCTTGGGTGGCCTCCTCCTGACTCTGGCCGTCGACCGGATGGGAGGCAACGGTGCCGTCCCAGTAGGTGTCCCAGAGGCGCTTGTCGGGGCTTCGCTGGGCCAGCAGGACCTTTCCGTCGTGGTCGAAAACGAGCGCGGTGAACGCCCGGTGGCGGATCCCGTCGCCGGTGTGGGCTTCGAGCCGGTTCACCACGCCCTGTTTGGCGTCCTCGGCATCGACCGCGACGACGTCCTGACGGGCGTTCGCGTGGGCCTCATCACCGGTCGCGTCCTGAACGGTCATATCCCGTCATCGGCAGGTGGGGTCAAACACCCTTCGGTTCATCGGGGACCGGTTGGTACCCGTCGCCGACGCGAACGGACAGCGCCGCCGGACGAACCCGACACGGGAGATGGGTGAACGACGCCATCTCGCCGTCGAAACTGAAGGCGACCGGCTCGTCGCGCCTGACGTCGACAGTCAGCGAGGGGGCCGTCAGCCGGTGGATGCTGCTGACCTCACCGCCGAGCAGCCGGCGGCTTGCAGTCTCCCTCACCAGTTGGCCCGTCGAGACGTCCTCGATGATCGTCACCTCGAACAGGCCGTCCTCGACGTTGGCCTGTTCGCTTCCGCCCGCGGGAAAGCGCCGGGCGTTGCCGACCAGAACGAACATCGCGTCGCCGTCCCAGAGGACCTCCCCGTCCTCGGCGTGGACGTGAAGCGGGATCGACTCGAAATCGCGCATCTGGTCGAGCGTCTTGAGGACGTAGGCCATCACGCCGAACCGTCTCTTCAACCCCGCAGAGGTCTCCCGGCTGGCGTTCGCTGTCAACCCGCAGACACAGGAGTTGACGAACAGCTCGTCGCCCGCGGTTCCGAGGTCGATCCGGCGGGTCTCGCCCTCCGCGAGCAGATCGAAGCCGTGTTCGATGCCCTCGACGCCGACGTTGCCCGCGAAGTTGTTGCCGGTCCCCGCCGGGATCACGCCCAGGGTGGTCGAGTCGAGGGCCCCGGCCGCGTCGATCCCGCGGACGACCTCGTTTATCGTCCCGTCGCCGCCACAGGCCCCGATCCGGGTGGCGCCGTCCTCGGCGGCCTCGCGTGCCAACGAGATCCCGTCGCCGGCCTCCTCCGTGAAGGCGACCTCGAACCCGTACCGATCGGCGAGATCACGAATCGCCTCCGTATGGTCGGAGTCGCCGCTCGTGGGGTTGGCCACGACGACACAATCGCGTTTGCCAGCCATATCGCGGGCTTGCATACACAACCGCAAAGTCCTGTCGGCCCGTAGGGCAAGCGTGCTCTCGCTCGATCTCCACTGTCATACGCGCTTCTTTCACGGACACGACCGTCTCGCCGATCGGTTCGACCCGTACGGCCACGCCGCGCTCGCCGCCGCCGCGCGCCGGCGCGGACTCGACGGCGTCGCGCTGACCAACCACGACTACTACCGGCCGCTCGGATCCCCCGCCGGCGAGTTTCTCTCGATTCCCGGAATCGAGATATCGACGACGCAGGGACACGTCGTCGTCCTCGGACCGGATCCACCGACCCGGACCCGGTCGGGCGAACTCACGCCGGCGGAGGCGGTCGATCTGGCCCACGACCGGGACTGTGTGGCGATCATCGCCCACCCGTTTCGAAACAGCACGATCCGGGAGACCGACGTCGCCTTCGACGCCATCGAGTGCAACGGCAAACATCCCCGGACGTGGCCGCTGGTCCGGGAGATCGCGGCCGAACGGGACATCCCGCTGGTGGGAGGAAGCGACGCCCATTACCCGATCGAGGCCGGGCGCGCCTACACCCGGATCGACGCCGATCCCACCCCGGCGTCGGTCGCGGAGGCGATCCGCGAGGGCCGGGTCGAGCCCGCCATCGCGGGCGGGCCGTTCGCGCGACTCGTCCGACGGGGATATCGGCTGGTCCACGAGTACAAGGGCCAGGTGACCGATCGAACGCCGGGTGTGGGGGTGCCGCCGAGCGAGGGCTAGAGGACTAGCGCTGTTCGTCGAGGATCAGCCGGGTGGTCGTGCTCACGACCTCCTCCATGTCGCGGGCGCGCGTGATGAGGTCGTTGACGCCGCGCGTGTCGGCGGCGTCGACGATCAGAACGACGTCCTCCTCGCCCGAGACCTGCCAAACGTAATCGACGGCGCTCCACTCGGCCATCCGGCCGGCGACCTCGGTGGTGTCGACCGCGACGTCGACGCCGATCTCGATCATCGCCTTGATGTTCCCGGTGCGGGTGGCGACGGTAAAGCGCTCGATGACGTCGGTCTCGACCATGCGATCGACCCGGTTTCTGACCGTCCCCTCGCTCGTTCCCACCCGGTTCGCGATCTCGGTGTAGGGCGTTCGCGCGTCCCGCCGGAGCACGTCGAGGATGGCCCGGTCCAGTTCGTCCATCGGATTCGGGACTTCGATGGGGGCCGGCTTTACGATTACGAAATTCGTAACCTCGCTTCGAAAGCAAGGTTTATACTCGGTCTGTTCGTACGCATCTCGTAATGTCGGACGCCTACGTAGCGCTGGAAGGGGGACGCGTGCTCTCGGCACGCGCCCGCGCTCCCGGCACGACCCGCGGCGAACTGGTGTTCACGACCGCCTACACGGGCTACGAGGAGAGCCTCACCGATCCCTCCTACGAGGAACAGGTGTTGACCTTCTCGTACCCGCTGATCGGGAACTACGGCGTTCGAGAGGAGCGATTCGAGAGCGAGCGGATCCACCCGCGGGCGGTGATCGCCCTCGAACTCACCGAGGACGTCTCGGAGTGGCTCGAACGCGAGGGGATCCCCGCGGTCGATCACCTCGACACGCGCGATCTGGTCACCGAAGTCCGCGACGAGGGCGCGATGAAGTGCGGGATCGCCGCCGGTCCGGACGTCACCCCCGAGGACGCGCTCGCGGAGCTCGAGGAGTGCAAGGGCATGAGCGAACACACGGACATCGGCGCGCAGGTCAGCGTCTCCGAGTCCTACACCGTCGAGGGAGGCGGCGAGTACGACGTCGCACTGATCGACTGCGGCGCGAAGGGGTCGATCGCCTCCTCGCTGGCCGAGCGCGGTGCGGACGTCCACGTCCTGCCCTACGACACGACGCCAGCGAGGATCGAGTCCCTCGACCCCGACGTGCTGTTCGTCTCGAACGGGCCGGGCGACCCCGCGAACTTCGAGGCCGCCCAACGACTCGTCGAGGAGTTCGCCGGCGAGATCCCGATCGCGGGGATCTGTCTGGGCCAGCAGATCGTCGCGCGGGCGCTCGGCGGCGAGACCGAGAAGATGACCTTCGGGCATCGCGGCGTCAACCAGCCCGTGCGCGACCTCCGCTCCGGGAGGGTCGTGATGACGACCCAAAACCACGGCTACACCGTCGCGGAGCCCGGCGATCTGGACGTCACGCAGATCAACGTCAACGACGACACACCCGAGGGACTCGAAAACGACGAACTCGACGTGATCACGCGCCAGTACCATCCCGAGGCGAACCCCGGCCCCCACGACTCCTTTGACTTCTTCGACGACGTCCTCGGGATGGTTCGAACACCGGTCGCGAACGCCGACTGACCGGACCGGAACCCGCGAGATCACACCCGGTCCGACGAGCGGACTACAGCGAGTTCGGTTCGGTCCAGGCCATCTCGACGACGTTCCGCGGCGTCCCCCGGAGGCCGTTCAGGCTCGCGATCTCGAACGTCCGGTTCTCCGCTGCGGGCGTGAAGGGTGCTGCGACCATCAGACGGGCGACGTCGACTCTCGATATGTGCCCCGAGACTGAATCGCCACCCTCGCCGACGACGACCTCTCCCGTCGGCGGGTCGTTGGTCAGCCTGCCGGGCCGGAGGATCGTGTAGGTCAGACCCGACTCCCGGAGATGGGTCTCGGCGCGGTCCTTCGCACGGAGGATCGGGCCGATCAGGAGACGCGCCGGCAGCGGGAGCCCCTCCTTTGCGTCGCCGACGCCCAGCGAGGACTCGAAGACGAACCGCTCGACGCCGGCCTCGCTCGCGGCGTCGATCAGGTTGATCACGCCCTGCCCGTCGACGAACTCGCCGGTCAGCGCGTCGAGTCCCGGCTTCGTTCCCACGGCACAGTACACGGCGTCGACCTCGCGCACCGCGCGGTCCGCGTCGGCCAGATGCAGCAGGTTGCCGATGACCACCTCGTCGGCCCCGAGCCGTTGCAGGCGCCCGACCTGCTCGGGGTCGCGGGTCATCGCCTTCACCCGGAGGTCGGTGGTACGGAGTCCGTTCAGAACCTCGCGACCCGTCTCGCCGCTCGCGCCCGCTACCAGTACTGTCTCGATGGCCATACACCGGCCAAGGCCCGCCAGCGGGTTGAAGGTTTACCTGACGACCCTCAGCGACCCCACTCGGACTCCCTGACCGGGCGCTCGGAGACCGCCCGCACGTCGAGGGGTTCGTCGCGCGAGCGAAGCGCCTCCAGTGCGGCCTGGACGCTCGGCGCGGTCGAGTAGTAGGTGATCTCCTCCTCGACGGCCGTCTGGAGCGTCTCGCGGTCGCGCGTGATCACGAGGTCGACCTTGCCCTCGCGGATCGCCTCGGGCACGTCCTCGAACTCCCTGACCTCGTAGAACTCATCGAACCCGTCGACGTCGAGGTCGATCACGGCGGTGCCGCCCTTCGGGAGGACGGCGCCGGCGGCCTGCTGGGCCTTCCAGTAGGCCTTGCCGAAGGAGTCGGCCGTCCCCATGACCTCGCCCGTCGATTTCATCTCCGGACCCAGGCGGGGATCGCTGCCCGGCAGGCGGTCGAACGGCAGGACGACCTCCTTGACGCTGGTCTGCTCGGGGATCCCCTCGTGGACGTCGAGCTCGTCGAGCGTGGCGCCGGCCATCACCTGGGCGGCGATCTTCGCGATCGGGACGCCGGTGGCCTTCGAGACGAACGGAACCGTCCGGGAGGAGCGGGGGTTGGCCTCGAGGACGTAGACGTCACCCTGGTAGACCGCGAGCTGGACGTTGAGCAGACCGACGGTGTCGAGCGCGCGCGCGATGTTCTCGGTCACCTCGCGGATCCGTCCGATCGCGTCCTCCTCGAGCCAGCGCGGCGGGATCATACACGCCGAGTCGCCCGAGTGGACGCCGGCGGTCTCGACGTGCTCCATGATCCCGCCGATCAGCACGCGCTCGCCGTCCGAGACTGCGTCGACGTCGAGTTCGACCGCGCCCTCGAGGAACTCGTCGACGAGGATCGGCTTGTCGGGCGCGACCCGCACCGCCTCCTCGATGTACTCCTTCAGTTCCGCGTCGGAGTGGACGACCTCCATCGCCCGACCCCCGAGCACGTAGGAGGGCCGAACGAGCACGGGGTAGCCGATCTCGTGGGCGAGGTCGAGCGCCTCGGGCTCGCTGGTCGCGGTGCCGCCCTCCGGCTGGGCGATGCCCAACTCGTCCATCAGGCCGTTGAACCGGTCGCGGTCCTCCGCGAGGTCCATCGCGTCGACGGTCGTGCCCATGATCTCGCAGTTCAGCCCCCGACGTTCGATCTCCTCCTCCAGTGGCTCACCGATGTCGACCGACGTTTGGCCGCCGAACTGGATCATCGCGCCGTCCGCACCGGTGGTCTCGATCACGTCGGCGACCTCCTCGGCGGTGATCGGCTCGAAAAAGAGGCCGTCGCTCGTGTCGTAGTCCGTCGAGACGGTCTCGGGGTTGTTGTTGACGACGTGGGCCTCGA
>CAYVQH010000082.1:0-8229 GCA_964454105.1 uncultured Halobacteriales archaeon
CGATGCCCAGCCCGCCGATCTGGGCGCCCGCGGCGTCGGAGATGTAGTCGCCGTTCAGGTTCATCGTCGCGATGACGTCGTAGTCGCCGGTCCGGGTGAGGATCTGCTGGAGCATGTTGTCGGCGATGCGGTCCTTCACGACGAGGGTGCCCTCGGGCGCCTCGCCCTCGTACCGGTCCCAGAGCGTGTCCTCGGTGATGACGTCCTCGCCGTACTCCTCCTTTGCGACCTCGTAGCCCCAGTCACGGAAGGCGCCCTCGGTGAACTTCATGATGTTGCCCTTATGAACCAGCGTGACCGAGTCGCGGTCGTTCTCGATGGCGTAGTCGATCGACTCGCGTACGAGGCGCTTCGTTCCGTACTCCGAGATGGGTTTGATTCCGATGCCCAGCGGATCGTCGTGCATCACGTCGTCGAACCCCATGTCGTCCTCGACGAACTCCCTGACCTGCTGGACCTCGTCGGTGCCGGCCTCCCACTCGATGCCGGCGTAGACGTCCTCGGTGTTCTCGCGGAAGAACACCATGTCCATCGCCTCGGGGTCTTTCACGGGCGAGGGGACGCCGTCGAGGTGGTACGTCGGGCGGACGTTCGCGTACAGGTCGAGCTTCTGGCGGAGCGCGACGTTCAGCGAACGGAAGCCCGCGCCGACGGGCGTCGTGAGCGGGCCCTTGATGGCGACGTGGAACTCCTCGATCGCCTCGACGGTGTCGTCGGGCAGGTTCTCGTCGTATCGATCGCGGGCGGAGCCACCGGCATAGAGGCGCATCCACTCGACGGAACGGCCGGTGGCCTCGGCCGCCGCGTCGAGCACCTTCTGGGCGGCCGGTCCGACGTCCTGCCCGATGCCGTCGCCGTGGATGATCGGGACGATCGGGTTCTCCGGGACGTTCAGGGTACCGTCCTCGTCGGCGGTGATCTGCTTCCCGTCCGCGGGAACCTCGACCTTGTCGTAGCTCATATCACCTAAACGGTCGGGGAAGGCACCTAAAAGACCTGCTATTCGCCCGCCTGAAGCCCGATTTCTAGGAAATTATTGCATGTTTTCGAGGGACACGGTCGCGTCGTAATCCATCGAGATCCATTGTTCACCGTCGTCGGGATCGTAGACGACCACGTCGTGCCCGCCGAAGGGACCCACCACGGACCCGTCATCACCCATCGTCGATTCGAGATCGGTTTCGAGTTCGATCTCGACGTCGGGGATCGCGTCCTCGATCGGTCTCCCGCCGTCGGGTTCGATCGTCGATTCGAGCCGCGAGAGGAACTCGAGGGCCTCCTGATAGTTGGCCTTCTGGCTCGGTTCGAGCGCGTCGTACTCGGCGTCGTCGTGGTTCTCCAGCAGCGACTTCGCCTCGGCGATCGCGTCGTCGAACGCCCGGTCGTTCGTGCTCATCGGTCCGCCTCCTGGGCAGCGAGGATCTCACCGTAGTAATCGGCCATCACGCCCGCGGCCTCCTTCCAGTGGCGTTCGGTGTGCATGTCGTGGAGTTCGAGGCCGGTCAGATACCGGGTGGCGAGGTGACCGTATCCCGACCGGCCGTACTTGGGCTTTTCCTGGTAGGAGCCGATCGCCGCGGCGATCTCGTGGCGCTGGGCGGCCATCGTCGGCGTCCAGTAGTCGCCGCCGGTCTTGTGGTTTCGCCACGCTTCGGTGGTCTTGGGGGCGTATTCGGGATCGATGCCGACGATCTCCGTGCGGCGGGCGAGCGCCTCCTCGACGGGGCTCCAGTCGGCGTCGTCAAGGGCGGGATCGACGTCCGTTCCGTCGACGTGCTCCTGTTCGACGGCGTCCTTCGCCCAGAAGGCGTCCGTCAACGCGCGGGCGGCCTCGCGGGCCTCCTCGTCCGAGAGGTGGGCGAACTGGTGTCGATCGACGTGGTAGAACGCCTCGACGGCGGCCTCGTACTCGCGTCGATCGTGGTAGATGAATCCAAGACAGGTCCGTTCCGCCATGAAGGCGGCGAGGGTGCTTTCGTCGGACTCGGCGAAGGTATCGGCGTCGATGTCGTACCCTTCCGCGTCGGTGGGCGTGCCGAACTGTGCTTCGATGGGTGTGGAATCGAGGGTTTGGGTGTTCATGGGTGGGCTCCGAATACATACTGTTCTGGACGAGTTACACATATATAATTAATCTAACATAAAGGTAACCAGCTCCGCTTACTTGTCGGTAACCGACGGATGGAAACGACCGATTGCGTCCCTCTTCCTGCGTCGTACTATTCACTCATAATTTATATGTTTTCTTATATTACTGGGAGGACAGCGTTAAGCCGGTCCGATCGAACGAGGGTGCATGAACGTGATCGCCCACGGCGGTGCCGGGAGCACCCCGGAGGAGCCGAAACGGAGGCAGGCCGTCCTTGACGAAGCGGCGCGGACGGGCACGGAAAGGGCGTCGCCGGTCGAGGCCGTCCGCGCCTCTATCCGGACTCTGGAGGACTCCCCGCGGTTCAACGCCGGGGTCGGTGGCGCGATCCAGAGCGACGGGGTCGTCCGAACTGACGCGGGCATCATGCGGGAGGACCGATCGACCGGCGCGGCGTGTTCGATGCCCGGGGTTCGTCACGCGGTGGACGTGGCCTATGCGGTGATGGAGGAGACGCCCCACGTCCTCCTATCGGGGGTTCACGCGGTCGACTTCGCCGCCGATCGTGGAATCGACGTCGAGGAGGACCTCCGATCGCCTGATACGCGCGAACGATGGGGATCGCTCTCGCCGCCCGACGGTGGCCCGCGCGAGCGACTCGCGTGGGTGAACGAACGCTTCGACGGGAGACGAGACGGTCCCCAAGGGCGGGGATCGAACGGAAACGACCGTGGATCGGTTGACGGAGATTCGAAGGATCACGACACGGTCGAAGCGGTCGCGAACGACGGCGAACACGTCGCGGCGGCGACCTCGACGGGTGGGCGCTGGCTCGCGCTCGCCGGTCGGGTCGGCGACGTCCCCCAGATCGGGAGCGGCTTCTACTGCACCCCCGCGGGCGGCGCGAGCGCGACCGGTGCGGGCGAGGACATCGCCCGCATGACGCTCTCGCGGCGAGCGGTCGACCACCTCGAAGCCGGCGTGAGTGCTCAAGGGGCCGCCGACCGCGCCATCGAGGAGTTCGAGGGGATCACGGGCTCGACTGCGGGCATCATCGTCTGTGACCGTGAGGGCGAGACGGGGAGCGCGTACAACAGCGAGCTCATGCAAACGAAAGCCCTCGATACGCACTGACGTGCGTGCCTCGCCCTTTTCATTTCCCAAGAAAAGACCGCGAAGCAGTCCTTTCGGGTCCCGAAAACCGGACGGAAACCGCCAGGACAGCGGGCGCGCTGTTCGGATCCGAACAGCGTGCTACGTGAACCTGCCCTTCCCCACCCCGCTCACGGAGCCACCGAACATAGCGGCTCCGCTCGCGCCGGCCACCCCACCGCCGACCGCTTTCATGGCACCAGTCACCCTCGGACCCCACAACGCAAGGGCTTTGGGCCGCTCGTCCGAATCGCGGTCCATGAGCAGCCGGATCGAGTTAGGGAGCGATGAGTACGAGAAGGTACGAGAAGCCGGCGAGATCCTCGCGCAGGTCCGCGAGGAGGCCGCCGATCGGGTCGAGGTCGGCGCGAGCCACCTCGACGTCGCGCAGTTCGCCGAGGACCGGATCCGCGAACTCGGGGGCAAACCCGCATTCCCCGTCAACATCTCCATCGACGAGGAGGCCGCCCACGCGACCCCGAGCGCCGGCGACGAATCGACCTTTGGCGAGGAGATGATCAACCTCGACATCGGCGTCCACGTCGACGGCTGGCTCGCCGACACCGCGATCACCGTGGACCTCTCGGGCCACGACGATCTCGCACGGGCACCCGACGAGGCCCTACAGGCCGCCATCGACCTCGTCGAGCCGGGCGTCGAGACGGGCGAACTCGGTGCGGCGATCGAGGAGACCATCGAGGGCTACGGCTACAACCCCGTCGTGAACCTCTCCGGCCACGGTCTGGGCCACTGGGATCAACACACCGAACCGAGCATCCCCAACCGAGGGGTCTCCCAGAGCACCACCCTCGAGGTCGGCGACGTCGTCGCGATCGAACCCTTCGCGACCGACGGCAGCGGCAAGGTGACCGAGGGAAGCGACGAGGAGATCTTCGCCCTGGAACACGAGGGATCGGTGCGCGACCGCGGGGCACGCGAGGCCCTCGAACAGATAACCGATGAGTTCCGGACCCTCCCGTTCGCCGCGCGGTGGCTCGAAACCCCGCGTCCGGGAATGGCGCTTCGGCGCCTGAAGACCCAGGGGCTGATCCACGGGTATCCCGTTCTGAAGGAGGACGATGACACTCTCGTCAGCCAGAAGGAGCACACCGTCATCGTTACCGAGGACGGCTGTGAGGTGACGACGCGTCGCTAAGTCATCCGATGGCCGACCATGGGCGGCTTCTGTGGTGTGGAGTCCGACGAGTAGCCGGGAAAGTGGAGGGACACACGAACCCCGCGATCAGGCGTTGTTCATGCGCTGACTGCGCCGTTCGCCACATCCAAGACAGCGGGTGAGCCGGTAGGGCTCGCGCGAGTAGTGGGCGGTTTCGGGGTTCGTTCCTTCCGTTCGTATTTCGAGCGATACGGCGTGTTCAGTCTCGTTATCGCAGATCGTACACCACTCGTTCATCGTTTGGGGGGACCGTTCTTTGGCAGCCATCGTATTATTACACAAGCTAATCATAAAAAAACCTATCTTTTTTAGTGTGGTAATAAGTCATACAGGACGATCGAGGCGAGTGAGATGCAACTAAGGGCGTGCTCGCCGATCCCGGGACATGGACCAGGTATTCGCCCCGTGGCGCATCGAGTGGGTCGAGCGTGAGACGCCCGAGGAGAAGACGGGCTGTGTGTTCTGCGCGTTCGAGGCCGATACCGCCGACCGGGAGAACCGCGTCGTCGCGCGTAGCGAACACGCGTTCGTCCTCCTCAACAACTACCCCTACAACCCCGGTCACGTCATGGTGATTCCCTCCCGACACATCGGCGAGTACACGGCCCTTCCGGAGGGAGAACTGCTCGATCACGCCCGGCTGAAACAGCGGACCCTCAGCGCGATCGAGGCGGCGTTCTCGCCCGACGGGATCAACGCGGGCTACAACTTCGGGCGGGGCGCGGGCGGTTCGATCGACGATCACCTCCACGCTCACGTCGTCCCACGGTGGGAGGGCGATACGAACTTCATGCCCGTGATAAGCGACACGAAGGTGATCGTCCAGGCGCTGGAGGACAGCTACGATCAGTTACACGGGGCGTTCGCCGAACAGGAGGGGGCGAGCGTTCCCGCCGATGACGAGGCCGTCGAGTTCGCCTGAGCCGTCCCGAAGACCCTTTACTCGCCGGACGCCGAGTCGTCGTCGATGGACCGGAAGGCGGTCGTCAGGCGGGTCGGCATCCTCGTGTTCGTCGTCAACGCGGGTCTCGTCCTCATCAAGGGCGGTGCGTGGTACGCGACCGGAAGCCTGGCGGTCGGCTCCGAGGCGGTCAACAGCGTCGCCGACTCCGTCTACAGCCTCATCGTCCTCGCCGGCCTCTATCTGACGACCCAGCCGCCCGATTTCGAACACCCCCACGGCCACGAGCGCATCGAGCCGTTCGTCTCGTTGTTCGTCGCCATCGGCGTGTTCGCCGCCGGCGGGACGGTGCTCTGGCAGGCGATCCGGGCGCTGCTGGCCGGCGAGTACAGCGCGACCGGCCCGATCGCGGCGATCGCTCTGGTGGTCACGGCCGTGGCGAAGTTCCTCCTCTATCGCTACTCGCTGGAGGTGGGCCGCGAGCACAACTCCCCGGCGGTGATCGCCACGGCAAAGGACGACCGAAACGACATCCTCACCGCCTCGGCGGCGCTGATCGGCGTCCTCGGCGGATCGATCGGGTATCCCGTCCTCGACCCCGCTGCCGCCGCGGTCGTCTCGCTCGGCATCATCTACACCGGCGTCGAGATCGTCCGCGACAACGTCAACTACCTCGTCGGAGGCGCCCCGCCCGACGACCTTCGGACGGAGATCCTCCGCCGGGCGCTCGACCACCCCGACGTGAAGGGTGCCCACGACGTCGTCGCCCACTACGTGGGCCCCGAGATCGACGTCTCGTTGCACATCGAGGTCGAGGGCGAGCGCACCCTGCTCGAGGCCCATGAGATCGAAAGCGAGATCGTCTCGACGATCCGCGAACTCCCCGAGATCGACGACGTGTTCGTCCACGTCGATCCCAAGGAACTCGGCGAGTGGAAGGACGACGGGGAGACCGACAGGCTGCTCGAGTCCTACCGGGACGACTGAGCACCCGCGGAGCGACGTGCCGGGAGAAGGTTCGGGAGGCGCGTGCCCCCGGTCGTTCATCGTCGAGCCCGTCGCGGGCTCCTGATGGAGGTTAGACCGGCTCGCCGAACGCGTACATCGTGTTCTGGCCGGTGATCTCGACCTCGCGGAAGTCGCCGGGCTCGACCCCGTGCTCGGAGGCGTTCTGCACGATCACCTGTCTGTAGGCCGAATCGCGACACTTCACCGAGTCGCCGGTACCGGGTTCGACACAGAGCACCTCCCGGCGATCGCCGACCATGTCCTCGTAGACCTCGCCGACGATCTCCCGCTTGAGTTCGCTCATGGCCTTCGAGCGGTCCTTCTTGACCTGGCCGCCCAGACCCTTCATGTCGGCGGCGTCGGTCCTCGGACGTTTCGAGAAGCGCGTGACGTTGACCTTCTCGGGGCGAACGGTTCGAAGGAGGTCCATGCTCAGTTCGTGGTCCGCCTCGGTCTCGGTGGGGAAGCCGACGATGAAGTCCGTCGAGAGGGTCCAGTACCCCAACTCGCGGTCGAAGGTCTCGACGACCTCCCGGAACTTCTCGACCCTGTGCTGGCGGCGCATGTCCTCGAGGACATCGTCACTGCCCGACTGGACTGGCGCGTGGATGAAGTCGTAGAGCTTCTCGTTGTCGGCGAAGACCTCGACGAGTTCCTCGTGGATGCCGTGGATCCCGCCGGGATTGGCCATCCCCAGCCGCATCCGGAAGTCGCCGTCGATGTCACAGATCCGTTCGAGGAGTTCGGGGAGTCTCCGTTCCCCGTCGTCCCAGCCGTAGACGCCGGTGTCCTGACCCGTGATGCGAAGCTCCTTCGCGCCGGCATGCACCAGCGCGCGGGCCTTCTCGACGTTCTCCTCGACCGGCGGGGAGTCCACCCGACCGGTGGCGTGCTTGGTGATACAATAGGAGCAGTTCGACATGCAACCTCGCGCGATCGGGAGGATGCCGACCACCCCCTCCAGAACGGGTTCGACGCCCGGGCCGGGCGTGGGACACTCGCCATTCAACGCGGCTTGAGGGACCTCGTCCCAGTGCATCACGCGGGCGTCGACGTCGGCAAAGGCCTCGCCCTGGGCCAGCGCCATACAGCCCGTGACGATCAGATCCGCGGTCTCCTTTTCCAACTCCTCGGCGCGCCGGAGCATGTTCGTCTCGGTCTTCTCGACGACGGTGCAGGTGTTGAGAATGGCGACGTCCGCCTCCGCGGGGCCCTCAGCCCGGTAGTGGCCGGCGTCGCGCAGCGCGGACTCGATCGCGCGGCTCTCGCCGCGGTTCGAGGTGCAGCCGTAGGTCTCGATGTGGTACCGGGCCATATTCGAGGGAGCGCTTCCGGGGAGAAAAGCGCGACGGATCGAGCGGAGCGATCAGTCCTCGGAGTCGGTTCCCGAGCCGAACAGTCGTTCGCGAAGCGAGCGCGGCGAGGGGCGTTCGGCCAGCAGCACCGAGCACTCGACCTCGTCGACCACGTCGTAGGCCAGCGATCCCCGCACCAGCCGTGAGAGCAGTCCCCGCTCGGTCGCCCCGATGATCACCAGCGTGTGATCCGCCGCCGCCCGTTCGATCGCACCCTCGACGTCGCCCGACTCGTCGATCAGTACCCCCGCGTCCTCGAGGTCGTGTTCGGTGGCCCAGTCCGCGAGGAACGCCTCGCCCTCCTCGCGCTCCTCGGGACCGTCGACGACGTACAGCAGCGTGACCTCCGACCCCTCCCCGTCACGCAAGTTCCGGGCGACCTCGGCGCTCAGATCCGAGTCCGGACCGCCAGCGGTGGGGACGAGCACCCGGTCGGTATCCAGTCCGCGGTCCTTCAGCACGAGGAAGTCACACGGCAGGTCGTGGGCGAGTTCGTCGAACGTGCTCTCGACGCGACCGGTCACCCAGTCGTCGCCGCCGCCCCAGC
>CAYVQH010000083.1:0-8204 GCA_964454105.1 uncultured Halobacteriales archaeon
GATCAGTGTGGTTCCGCGATTCCCTGCATCCAGACGATGCCGATGTGGATGGCGATCAGTGCCGTCACCACGAACGGTAGGACGAACACGTGAAGGATGTACATCCGCTGGAGCGTCGATGCGTCGAGGCTGAACCCGCCGAAGACCAGTTGGGCGACCCATTCGCCGATGAGCGGAACCGATAGCGCCATCTCGATTCCGATCTGGCCGGCCCAGTACGATAGCTGGGTCCACGGCAGTAGGTAGCCCGTATACCCGAAGGCCATCGTCAGGCTGATCAGTACGATCCCGATCAGCCAGTTTACCTCGCGGGGTTCCTTGTATGCGCCCGTGAAGTAGACACGCAACATGTGGAGGAACACCGCTGCCGTCATGATCTGGGCGGACCAGCGATGGAGGCTCCGCAGGTAGTAGCCGAAGTTGAGGTCCTGCATGATGAAGACGACCTGATCGTAGGCGACGGTCGCCTCGCTGGTGGCAGCCGTGGAGGGCGCGTAGTAAAAGCCGAGTAAGGCCCCGGTCAACGCCGCGACGATGTACGCGATCGTCGAGAACGCTCCCAGCGAGTACAGCGGATACCAGTACCAGAACTTGTTGTCGAGGTTGTACTGCTCGGTGTGGCTCTTGGGCATCTGGAGGTTCATCCGGTAGTACATCGTCTCCAGGATCTCCAGATAATCGACGATGCGAAACCGCTTGTCGAGCCACATCAGCGTCATCAGGTAGCCCTGCTCGATGGGTGAGAGGTCACGCTCCTCCATCCATCCCCGGTGGTCGTGTTCGTCCTTTCGTTCGAGGCTCATCGGCTACCCTCCACCTCCGGTGCCACCCTGTTCGCCACCACTGCTGGTATTGGCGCCGCCGCTTTCGTTCCCTCCGTCGCTGCTCTCGGTGCTGTTTCCGCCGCCACTCTCGTTGCCACCACCGCTGCTACCTCCCCCGCTGCGATTGCTCCCGCTTTCGTTGCTGCTTCCGCCGCTATCACTGTCGCTTTCGCCACTTTCACTGCCGCCGCTACTTTCGCCGCTGTCCTCGGGTCGGGGGAATGAGATGAACTGTTGTTCCAGAATCGTGAACGGATCGTACTGGGACTGGTGGCACTGACAGAGGACCCCATCCGCGATGCCGACACGTTCCGAGGTTTCGGAGGTCTTGTACCCCGGGATACAACAGAAGTGTGTACAGACGTTGAGGTAGGCGAACACACCCTGGCTGGTGGTCGCCGAGAGCCACTCGTCGTTCTGGGCGGCCTCCTCGATCAGGGGACTTCGAATCACGATGACGTTGAGTTGGGCCGCGGAATCGAGACCCTCGGACCGCCACGTCGCGGCGGCCGGTTTCCCGACGCCGGCCTCCCCGATACCGTTGCCCCACTCCTGGTAGTCCTCGAAGTGCTCGAGCTTGAGCGGATCGCCCGACTCCAACTGGCTGTTCTGCCACTCGTACTGGGAGGTCGAACTCGAGAGGAACTGGTTGTTCCGCCCGCTGTCGGGCACGAGCGCGGGCGACGTCTGCACTCCGCAGTACTGGAACCACTGTGCCGAGTAGGTTATGCCGGCGATCTCCTCCTCGGCACGGGTGACCGTCTGTCCTTGGACCTGCTCCTGGAACACCTCGGGCCAGCGCCCGATGATGTTCCCGTTGTCGTCGATCTCGATGGGGATCTGTGGCATCCCCCGGGGAGCCGGGCCGCCGGTACGTTCGATCCCCATGAACGGGGTGATCCCACCGCCGGAGCCGGTCGGCGGCGTGGCCGTGTTGATCGCGGCCAACCCGGACGATCCGATTCCTGCGATGGCCCCGGCGCCGACGACGCCCTTGACGAACCGTCGTCGATCCGATTCTACCGGATACTTGTCTTCGTTTGCTGACATTGTTTGGTTCTATTTCTTGTAGTACGGGTACACTGCGCGTTTGAAGTGGTCCAATGCACCGTCGGCGAACTCCTGTCCGTCGGCGTGTTCCTCACGGACGTAGAGGTCCTCCCATTTGCGGCGTCGCTTCTTGACGATCATCACGTCCGGCAGGAACTCCTTGCGGTACAACACGAGGATGAACGCCAGGTCGAGGAAGACCATCGCGAGCATCAGGCCGAGGAAGATGTTCCCGAACTGGGTCGTCCCCCACGCAGAGATGAGTCCGAAGGTGAACAGCCCGACGAGCACGACCTCCAGAAGCGTCAGGAGGACGATCGCGATCATGGCAACGGTGCTCTCACGTGCCGGCTCGTAGCGGTGGATATCGCCGTAGGTACTTCCGGATGACGACATCTCAGTTCCCCCCCTTGGCGTGCGATGACTCGCCGTATTTCAACACGAAAAACGAGAAGATCAACGAGAGGGAGGTCGCCAGTACCGCTCCGATGCCGACGTAGTGTTCCTGGATCTGAACGCCCATCTCCGTCGGCTCGCTGACGATCCCCTCCTGGTACTCCTCGGTTTCGACGCCGCCGACGGCGACGCCGCCGTGCATTCCCTGGGTGGCGTGGGGCTCGCACTGATAGGTGTTGATCTGGCCGTCGGTCTCGAAGGTGTGTTCGAACGTGAACCCGGCCTCGCTGCTGATCTCGCTGGAGTACTCCTCGCCGTCCACGCTAGAAACGTTGTGACCGCCGCCCTCGCCGGTCCATTCCCAGATCACGTTGGTGCCGGGATCGACCCAGATCGCCGGCGGGCCGAACGCCAGACCGTCCCCGGTCCCGACTTCGACGGTGACTTCGCCCTGGCCGCGGAGGTCCTCGGTCTCGCCGCTCGAGTACTCGTTCGCCTGGGTGACGTGCTCCGGCCAGACGGGCACTGTCTGTGGCCCGTCCTCCTGGGCGGCCGCGGTACCGACGGCGCCGGTTGCACCCGCCGCTGCGGCGGCACTCCCGGCACCCGCAGCCGTAATAAATTCCCGCCTCTTCATACACCGGGATTCAGGACCCTGTTCGCTTAAACCCACCGATGACGCCGACGTCGGAGGTCGACGGATACGCCCCGAAACCGATTATTTGCCGGGCGTTTCGTCCTCGGGGAGTGTCCCGGGTTCGTCGTCCTCGATCGGGACGAACTCCGGACGTTCCCCGGACTCGACGCCGGCCGCCCGGAGACGGTTTCGGTATTCGACCGCGCGGAACCGATCCGAAAGTCGCGCGTTTGCGACCACCAGAAACAGGAAGACACTCGCGACGACGAAGACCATCGCCACCACGAGCACGATCACCGCCGAACCGCCGACGTCGCCGAAAAAGAGCCCTCCGAGGGCCACGATTCCGGCCAACAACAGTCCGAAGGCGATCACCTGCAGCATCTTGTTGCCGAGGTCGCCGCTGCCCTCGGGGACGCTTTCGGGATCCGGCAGCGACCACTCCTCGGGCGGGTCGGGCACCTCGTAATCGTCCATCGAACAGAGCGCCACGGTCGGTTTCACGTCGCGGACGACGGTCCCTTGCCCCTCGACGCTTCCGTCGGGATAGACGATCGCGTAGCCCTCATCCGAGTAGGCGAGCAGCCGTGGTGGGTCCTCGAAGCGCTCGAGCACCGCGAAGACGTCGCGGTTCGCGATCCGCTGTTTGAGGTCCGCCTCGGTGCGGTCGATCAGTTCCCGTCCGGTGATCCACGAGTCCGCGTCGAACGCCGCGTCCCAGTCATCGGCGTCCATGCGCGCCATGTCCCCGGGACCGAAGTCCTCGAAATCGAACTCCTCATCGAGCGCCGTCCGCTCCGACTCGTCGTCCGGGGGATCCTCGTCGCTCGAGGAGCGACCGTCAGCCATTGTCCGGCGGTTGGATCGGAGCGGGCATACGTGTTCCGGGACGAACTGATCCGGACCGTTTAACGCGGCCCCACCCCAAGCGATCCTGATGGCTGATGCCGTCGTCTGGGCGACGATCGCCGTCCTCCTCGTCACCGTGAGCTTCCCGTTTTACCTCTACGGGGCCTGGATCATCATCGAGAACGAGCCCGTGACGTGGGGAGTACTGACGCGCCACCTGAAGTACATCCTCACCGGACTCGTCCTCACGACGGGGCCCGTGCTGGGCTGGATGGCGCCCCGACTGCTCGACCAACTCACGGGCGTGCAGGCGATGCACGCCGTTTTCGGGGTGCAGGCCTACGCCTTCCTGCTGTTCGCGCTCACGGGGATCGTCCGGATCTTTCAGGCGAAACGACGGCACAACCTCTACGGCGAGCCCGATACGGACGTCGATCTGGACGAACTCAGCGAGAACATGGGTGCGTGGCGCTTCCGGCTCCGGATCGGCGTCATCGGCTACGTGTTGTGTTGGCTGATCGCCTACCTTCTGGGGATCACCCAGTACGCGCTCACGTACCTCTAGCTGTTGTAGGGGCGCTCGTCACGGTGGGCGTCGGGGTTGGCCGTCTCCTCGGCGGCGGCCTCGCGCTGTTCGTCCTCGGCGTCGAGTTTCTCCTCGGCCTCCTCCTCCTGTTGGCGCTGGCGCTCCTCCGCCTGTTCCTGTTCGACCTCCTCGTCGACGTCCGCCTCGCTCTCGTCCTCCTTTTCCTTATCGAGCGTGACGTCCCGGCCGTGTTCGTCGGATTCGGTCATGGCGTTCGGTCCTTCTCGGTCGAGGATGAAAACCGTTGGCCCCGCGCTCGCCGGCTTACCACGTCTCGCCGCTCGCGAGGTCGACGTCGTTGTCGAGTTTCGACGAGGGACAGAGGTCCTCCACGACGCACTCCGAGCAATCGGGATTTCGTGCCGTACACGTCGCCCGCCCGTGGCTGATACACAGGTGGGTGAACTCCTGCCAGTGCTCTTTCTGAACGCGCTCCATCAGCTCGCGCTCGATCCGCTCGGGGGTATGCTCCTCGGTGATCCCCAACCGCCGCGTGAGACGCTGGACGTGAGTGTCGACGACGATGCCCTCGACCAGCTCGTGGCCGTGCTGGAGCACGACGTTCGCGGTCTTGCGTCCGACGCCCGGGAGGTCGGTGAGCTCGTCCATCGTGTCGGGCACCTCGCCCGCGTGTTCGGCGACGATGATTTCGCAGGCCTCGCGGATGTAGCCCGCCTTGTTGTTGTAGTAGGTGATCGAGTTCAGGTCCGCCGCGAGCTCGTCCTGATCGGCGTTCGCGTAGTCCTCGGGGCCGTCGTACTTCGCGAAGAGGTCCTCGGTCTCCTCGTTGACCCGTTCGTCGGTACACTGTGCCGAGAGGATCACCGCGATCAGGAGTTCGAGGCGGTTCGAGAAACGAAGCGAGATCGTCGCGTCAGGATACTCCACCGAGAGGCGCTCGATGACCGCCTCGGCCTGTGCCTCGGGGGAGTCCAGTCGAGTTCCCATACCGGAACTGACGGCGGCGTCGTGTTGAGCGGTTCGGTTCGCGGGTCAGATCACGCCATGGCGCTCGTAGAACCGCCGGGTCCGGTCCTCGCGAAGCAGCGGCTCGTGGATCTGGATCACCGCCGAGGTGTTGTTGTTGGCCTCGATGATCGTGAACTCCCCCTCGTCGGTGACGACGAGGTCCCAGCCGATGTAGGGAACGTACGACAGTCGATCCGCGATCGAGAGGAGTTCCGATCTGATCGTCTCCCAGCCAGGGACCTCGATGCCGGCGATCCGCTCGCCGGTATCGGGATGGACGGCGAACTCCTCGGGGGTCTCCGGCGGATGATACTGGACGCCCGATCCGAGACGGCCGGACTCGCGGTCGACGCCGACCGACAGCCCACCCTGCGAGAAGTTATCCAGCGCGCCCGATCGGCGGGTGCCAAAGCGGTGGGTCGCGATCGGAACGAACGCCTCGCCCGCCTCCTCGTCGTACATCGTGAGCACGCGCATCGTGTTGACCGAGCCCGAATAGATCCCGGCGGCATAGGACGCCTGCGTTGCGTACTCGGTGACCAGATAGTTCTCTAGGCCGCCGATGCGCGACCGCAGTTCCGCCTCCGAACGGACCTCTCCGTTGATCGTGAACTCCCCGTCGGCGAACGCACAGATCAACACCTGCTTTCCGGAGCCGCCCGTGACCCGCTTACAGACCAGCCGACCCTCGATCCGAAGACGGTCGGCGAACCAGTCGGCCCCGTCGGCGATCGACGAGTCGGGGCCGGCGGGTCGTCCCACCAGCCGACCGAGCGATCCGCCGTCCGATCGGGGAAGGTCCGTTCGGTCGATGGTGTGGAGCCGACCGCCCTTGAGGAGGCCGTAGACGTTCGGAAGATGCTCGTCGAACTCCGCCAGGAGAAGGTGACAAAGCAGTTTGTTGTCGATCGCATCGATCCAGAGCCCGTTCAGGTAGTGTGCCCCGACGTACCGCGCGGCGTCCGAGAGGTAGTCCTCGGGGCCGTAAGTCTCGAAGTCGTAGAGGTGGGCGGCTCGGCTCCGGAATCCATGGCGATAGAGCCACAGACGCTCCGCGGGCGCGACGAGCGGCGTTCGAGCGGTCAGTTCGTCGCTGACGAGCACGGCCCATCGCTCGTAGGGCTGGGGGAGGGCGTATTCGGCGGCGGTCGCCATCACGGGGACAGCCCTCGAACGCAGGTCGGACCAGCGAGAGCGTGTCTGGGGTTCGATCATCCTCGATAGACATGCGTCCTAACGGTTCACTAAGGCAATACCCTACTGGTTAGTCCCATTCGGTGAAACAACGCAGCGTTTATGCGAGCGTCACCCGCCGGTCGTGGTATGAGGAAAGCGACGGCCATCGCCCACCCCATTCAGGGACTCGCGAAGTACCACGGGATGCGCGATCCCGAACTCAGGCTACCGTATCACGACAGCATCAGCGTCTGTACGGCCCCGAGCCACACCAGAACGACAGCCGTCTTCGAGAGTGATCGATCCGAGGACGTCTACGTCGTCGACGGCGAGACGCTCTCGGGACGGGGGGCCGAGCGCGTCGCGGCAGTCGTCGACCGGGTACGCGAACTCGGCGCGTTCGACGACCGGGTGCGCCTCGAAAGCGAGAACTCCTTTCGCTCGAACGTCGGCTTCGGCTCCTCGTCGTCCGGCTTCGCGGCGGCGGCGGTGGCGCTCTGTGGGGCGGCCGAACTCGGCCTCTCGCGGCCCGAGATCTCGACGGTCGCCCGTCGGGGCTCGTCCTCGGCCGCCCGCGCGGTCACCGGTGCGTTCAGCCACCTCCGTACCGGGCTGAACGACGAGGACTGTCGCTCCGAGCGCATCGAGACTGACCTCGAGGACGAGTTGCGGATCGTCGGCGGGCTCGTCCCCTCGTACAAGGAGACCGAACAGGCCCACGAGGAGGCTTCCGACAGCCACATGTTCCAGGCGCGGATGGCCCACATGCACGGCCAGATCGCCGACCTCCGGGACGCCCTCCGTGAGGACGATTTCGAGCGGACCTTCGAACTCGCCGAACACGACTCGCTGTCGCTCGCGGCGACGACCATGACCGGCCCCGCCGGCTGGGTCTACTGGCAACCCGAGACGATCGAGGTCTTCAACCGGGTTCGGGAACTGCGCGACGAGGGTCTGCCGGCGTACTACTCCACGGACACGGGCGCAAGCGTCTACGTGAACACCACCGCGGAACACGTCGACCGGGTCGAAAACGAGGTCACGAAGGCGGGTATCGAAACCCGCGTCTGGGGGGTCGGCGGTCCCGCCCGGCTGGTTGACGACCACCTCTTTTGAACTGTGCAGGGGATGTTCCCTCGTCACCGAACTCGGCCCCGTTCCGTCGACGGAGACGCGGAGCTCGGATCGAGAGTTGAGCGCTCCCGGCCGGGGAATTGGTTCCGGGCCGACACGTGTCTGACGAAGTATTAAGCCCCCCGGGTGGCAACCGCGCCGTGATGAGAAACGGTTCCGTCAGGCGTGACGCGGACGCCGACGAACTGGCTTGGCGGGAGCTAGTCGAGCGGCGGGTTTCGGTCGACCAGGACTGCATGCAACGGGTTGGGGAACTCGCGGTCAGCAGACGGACGTTCGACCCCGACGACGAAACGGGATCCCACCGGCTTCGGTGGGCGGTTCGGGGCCTCGTCCTGCTTGCGGTCCCGCTGATCGTCTACAGCGAACTCGTGACCCCTACCGGGGCGATGAACTACAGCGGAATGGGAATCGGTATGGTGTTGATGTTGGCCGGCGGATTGGCGTATCTGTAGAGAAACCGAGTGACTTAAGGCCGATAGCCCTAAAATCGAATCGTCGGGCGCTTAGCTCAGTCTGGACAGAGTGCTTGGCTTCGGACCAAGTTGCCGCGGGTTCAAATCCTGCAGCGCCCATGCGTTTT
>CAYVQH010000084.1:0-8157 GCA_964454105.1 uncultured Halobacteriales archaeon
TCGACCACACGATGATCCGCGTCGAGGACGCCGACGAGGCGCTCGGCTGGTACACCCGGAAGTTCGAGTACACCGAGGTTCCCGGGCGCTGGGAGGCCGATTCCTTCGCCAACTACTTCATGAAGCCCGCGGACGCGAGCGACGAGGCGATGGCGCTGGAGATCACCTACAACTACGGCGACAACACCTACGACCTGGGCGATGCGTGGGGCCACCTCTGTGTACGGGCCGGCGACCTGAACGACTTCTGGGAGGATCTGATGGCCCGGGACGCCCCCGACTACCGCGATCCCGCGTCCAACGACGACCAGTACGCGTTCACGAAGGACATGGACGGCCACGAGATCGAGATCCTCGGGCGCGACCCGGACGCCGAGTCGCTGTTCCCCGAGTAACGCTCCGATCGTCCGGCGGTGCCGTTTCCCGCCTCCGCGTTCGGGAGAAGCGGCACCCTTTTGATCGCGACGAAGCCTCTCGGAAGTAGTGACGCTTCGAGACGTCCTCGTTGCCCTCGCCGCCGGGATCGTACAGGGACTCGTCGAGTGGTTGCCGATATCGAGCTCGGGAAACCTCTCGCTGTTTCTCACCGCCGTCGGGACCGCACCCGACATCGCCGTTCGACTCGCCTTGTTCCTCCAGATGGGGACGACCCTCTCGGCGGCGGTCTACTACCGAGAGACGATCGTCGACGCCGTCCGCACTGCGCCCGGATGGCGTCCCCGGGCGGCGTTCGACGACGTCAATGCCGAGACCTCGTTCGTGCTGGTCGCGACCGCGATGACGGGGCTCGTCGGCATCCCGATCTACCTCCTGCTGATCGACGTCGCGAGCGACCTCACCGGTGGCGCGTTCGTCGCCCTGATCGGCCTCCTGTTGGTGTTCACCGGCCTGCTCCAGCGGGCCACCGAGTCGATCTCGCTGGGGGATCGCGGGACGCCGTCGCTGCTCGACGCCGTGCTCGTCGGTGCCTTTCAGGGTCTGACGATCCTGCCGGGCGTCTCGCGCTCGGGGACCACCGCGAGCGTGCTACTCTTTCGGGGCTACGAGGGTCCGGCCTCGTTTCGCCTCTCCTTTCTGCTCAGCATCCCGGCCGGGATCGGCGCGGGCGTCCTGATCCTGCTGGACGAAGGACTGCCGACGACGGGACCCGAGGCGGTGGTCGCCCTGGTCACGAGCGCGTTCGTCGGCTACGCCGCGATCGACGCGATCATGCGGATCGTCCACGAGGTGGAGTTCTGGGTCGTCTGTGTCGTTCTCGGCGGCCTGGCGGTCATCGGCGGCGGGCTACCGATGGTGCTCTGAGCCAGGGAAGACGAACACGAGTACGCCGAGAACTATCACCGCCCCCAGGCTCGCGCCGGCAGCGTTGACGAGCATGTCGAGGTAGCTGAACGAGCGGTAGGGTATCGGAGACTGGAGACACTCGATCAGGACGCCGTACGTGCTCGCGCCCGCCAGCCCCGTGGCCGCGCGGGCCGCACGCTGGCGAGCGAGGCGCGCAAACGCCAGCAGCGCCGAGAGCGTCGCGTAGCCGAGGAAGTGAAACAGGACGCTCGTCGGAACCCCGCCGCCCTCCTCGGGGACCGCTCCGGGTATCGGGACGGCCGAGACGACGAGGATCGTGCCCGCGACCAGCACGACGGTACCCCATCGGGCACGCTGTGGGACCCTCATTCCAGCGGTGCGAGCGCCGGCGGCGCCCCGGCGAACGTCCGCAGCGCCTCGGCCTCGATGTGGTGTAGCTCGCCGGGAACGACCAGCAGGTGTAGCGGCCCGCCGAACCCGCGGGTCGCGAGTTCCGCGACCGCGTCCGCCTCGACCCGCGGCTCCGGGCTGCCGGCGCGGGCGACGACAACCGCGAGGGTCTCCGCGTACTCCTCGGCCAGCAGGTCGGCGGCGACGTCGGCGGTCATGTAGTCGTCGCGTTCGGCCTTGATGTCGAGATAGACGAGTGTGTGAAGCCCCCGTTGGCGGTTGTCGTCGACGGTGGACGTGACGCTCGCCGGCAGTCCCTCCGCGCCGTGGGCGTAGGGGAACGGAAGCGTCGTCGCCGGACCGAACCGGTAGTTCTGCAGGCCGGTCAGCGAACTCGCGGCGGCCTCGGCGGTGGTGCCGTGGACGATCCGGGTGTCGATCCCCCGATCGGCGGCGCGGAGCCGCAGGTCGACGTGGGTCGTCGAGACCATCGGGTCGCCCCCGGTGAGGAAGGCGACGTCCGCGTGCTCGGCCGCCGAGAGCATCGTCTCGGGGTCCTGCTCGACGCCCGCGCGATCGCGGACCTCGACGTCGATCCCGTGTTCGGCTTCGAGGGTCTCGACATCGGTGCCGGCCAGCTGGCTGGTGTACTGCTCGATGAAGGCGCGATCGACCTCCCGAAGTGCGTCACGGCCCTCGACAGTGATCGACCGCTCGTCGTAGAGACCGAGGCCGATGAAGGTGAGCATACCCGCGTTCGGGGGGCCGGCGAGTTATACTATCGGATGTACAGCGACACCGATATCGCGTATCGCCCCTCGTCGGACGGTTTCGATTCGATGGAATCCGACGTCCGCGGAAACGCCAACCGTAAATCGGGCGGTCGACTGGACTTCGTATGGAGGTTTCGTGCGTCCGGGTCGAACGCGAGGAGGGCGAGACCGCCCGCCGAGCGCTCGCCGAACGCGACGTCCTCGCGAACGAGTTCGAGATCACCGCCGAGGACGGTTGGCTCTACGTTCCCGTCAGCGATCCCGACGCGGTACCCGCCGACTACGAGGTCGTCGAGCGCTCGGCACCCGCCCGCGAGCGCCCCGAGATGCCCGCCGACCTCCTCGGGTTCGAGCCGAGCTACGAACGCCTCGGGGAGATCGTCATCCTCGACGAGGACGATCGTGACCGGGCAGAGGAGATCGCGGAGGCCGTGATGGCGTCGGCACTACCCGTCGAGACCGTGCTCAATCGTGCCTCGAAGGTACAGGGGGAACTCCGGGTCCGCGACTGGGACGTCCTCGCCGGCGACGGGACTGAGACGGTCCACCGCGAGTACGGCTTCGAGTACGCGCTCGACGTCGCAGCGGTGTACTTCTCGCCCCGGCTCGCCACCGAACGCCACCGCGTCACGGAACAGGTACGGGAGGACGAACGGGTTTTCGACATGTTCGCCGGCGTCGGACCGTTCGTCGTCCCCGCTGCGGCCCGTGGCGCACAGGCGATCGGCGTCGATCTGAACGACCGCGCCATCGAGTACCTGCGCGAGAACGCCCGACGAAACGGCGTGTCCGATCGGGTGACCGCGATTCACGTCGACGTCCGCGAGACCGCCCCCGACTACGAAGGGTGGGCCGATCGGATCGTGATGAACCTGCCCCACAGCGCCGACGAGTTCCTCGACAGTGCCGTCTCGATCGCCGGCGAGGAGTGTGTAGTTCACTACTACGACATCGCTCACGAGGACGACCCGTTTGGTCCGGGAGAACGGGCGATCCGTGAAACGGCCGAGAGCGTGGACTACGACGTCGACGTCGGGACGCGCCACGTCGTGCGCTCGTATGCACCACACGAGTTGAACGTCTGTCTGGACGTGTGCCTGTCTCGGTAGCCGTGGTGATCCACAACCCTTAAGCCGGTGTTAGCGATTACCTATGAACGTCGACGACGGTCGACGCTCGATGAAGCGGCGTCGGATCCGGACCGGTAGTGCCGGTGTAGCTCAGCTGGCAGAGCGATTCCTTCGTAAGGAATAGGCCGAGGGTTCAAATCCCTCCACCGGCTTTCCACTTCTCGAAGAACGACTTTGGAACGACAACGGAGTCCTCCGGATCACGGCGTTTACTGATCCGTTCCGTTCGGAAACCGTCACCATCCCGTCGTTCCCGCCTCCCCTCTCCGGTCGATTTCCCGTTCGATACGCCTGATCGACGCTGGACGTCCCTCCCACGGCGAAACTCGTTGAAGGGGGCATCCTTCGATGGACGTCGAGGGAAACTATTATCCGCATAGGAATATCTGATGGTAATGCCAGAGGTCACACATCGATTGACGGTCGACGTTCAGGGGCACTCTGGCACTGCGGTTCTCTCTATTCGCTCTCGTTCGTATAGCGATCCACTAACGGATCGGAACACGTCGTTAGCGAACGGATAGCCATATAGGTCCCGTCCGTAGCAACGAGTGCTGGTACGCGCCAGCACGGACGGGATGGCGATACTCGATGCCCCCGCTTGGTCGGCGGGGTTTCCGTCATACGGCATCGTGAGTTGAACCCGAGCTGGATCGATCGTGGTGCCTCGTTGCCGGTCTCTATTGCCACATTCGGCTTCGAATTCGATGGCAGGATTAGCCGTCGAGGATGACCCCTTCCGCGAGCGTGATGATCGTCCTCTCCTCGTTGGCGAGGAGTCGGGGATAGATCCCGAACACGACGACGAACGTTTCCTCGCCCTCCGCGACGCCGACGTGAACGTAGACGTCGACCGAGAGCCCGGCGAACGTCGCCTCACCCTCGAACTTCGAGAGGTCGACGTCGTCGCCGATGACCTCCACCGTTTGTCTCTCGACCTCGCGACCGATCGATATTTCCTCATACTGTGATTGGGTTTCCTCGGCGATATCGCGGTTGGTCATGTCGTCGATGGGGTTGAACGTCCGGCCGAGCACCTCAACGGCCGGCGTCGAAAGGGTCGTGAAGACGGCTCCGCGCGTCTCGCCGAGCGGTCCGATGTCGATCGTCTTGTGGTACTCCGAGATCCGATTGACGACTTCGACCTCGCGGCTCTGACCCGCGACTTCGAACGTGCGGGTCTTCTCGACCGCTTCCGTGCTGTCGAGTTCGTAACGGGTCCCATCGAGGGTTTCATCCGCGACGGGGGCGAGTGGGGCGACGAACCTCGCGGGCTCGTCGCCAGTGAACACGTCGAGACAGCCGACACTCCCGGTGAGCGCGAGAGCGGCGAGTGAACAGAGTCCGCGTCGAGTGGTCGACATCGCTGTCGTCGGGTTGTGGAACGAACGACATAAACGCCGTGGGCCCACTCGATCGTGGCAAGCGATTCGGTGAGCGTTGCGACGTGCTCGCGTTGCCGTCGAGTTCTACAACCGATAGTTCGTCTCGCTTCCCTCGTCCTCGACGGCCACCCCGAGCGCTTCGAGGTCGTCGCGCAGTTCGTCGGCTCGCCCGTAGTTTCCGGCCTCGCGTTCCTCCTCGCGCACGCGGAGAACGAGCGCGACGAGGTCCTCTGCGATCTCGACCTGCCCCTCGCTCTTGGATCCGAAGGAGAACCCGAAGACTCCCTCTCCGAACTCCTCGAACGTCTCGATGGCCCGGCGCAATCCTCGATAGTCGTACTCACCGCGGTCGTCGACGTGGCGGTTGACCGCGCTCGCGAGCGAGAGGAGAGCGGCCATCGCCTCCCGAACCCCGAAGTCGTCGTTCATCGACCGGGTGAACTCCTCACGGGCCCCCTCGATGGCCGCACGTAGGTCGCCGTCCTCGACCTTCGTTCTCGCGTCGGGGCCGTCCGCTGCCTCGGTCGCGCGCTTGTGGGCACGTTCGAGGCGCTCGAATCGCTCTCTGGCCTCGGCCATCGCCTCCTGCGAGAACGTCTGTTTCGAACCGTACTCCGTCGAGAGGTAGAACGAGCGGATCACGTTCGGCCCGAACTCCTCGAGGGCGGCGGAGACGGTGAAGAAGTTTCCCAGACTCGAACTCATCTTCTCGCCTTTCGTTTCGAGCAGGCCGGTGTGCAACCAGTACTTCGCGAAGCGCTCGCCGGTCGCGGCCTCGCTCTGGGCGATCTCGTTTTCGTGATGCGGGAAGACCAGGTCGTGACCGCCGACGTGGACGTCGATGGTCTCGTCGAGGTGGGTCATCGCCATCGCCGAACACTCGATGTGCCAGCCGGGCCGTCCCTCACCCCACGGCGAGTCCCACGTCTCGCCCTCGGGAGGACGGTCGTGGTCGACCTTCTCGTGTTCGCGGATCGCGGTCTCGGAGACGCCACCCGATTTCCAGAGCGCGAAGTCGGCGGGGTGGCGTTTCTCGCTTCGCTCCTCGGGATCGCCCTGGGCTTCGAGGTCCTCGACGTCCTGGTTCGAGAGCTTGCCGTACTCCTCGAAACTGGTGACGTCGAAGTAGACCGAACCACTCGACTCGTAGGCGTGACCCGACTCGACCAACCGCTCGACCAGCGCGATTATCTCGGGGACGTGTTCGGAGACGCGGGGATAGACCGTCGCACGCTTCAGGTTCAGCCCTCGCATGTCGGTGATCGTCCCCTCGATGAAGCGACGCGCAACCTCGCCCTCGGAGCCGCCCAGATCGTTCTCGCCGATCCGGGCGGCGATCTTCTCGTTGACGTCGGTGAAGTTCTCGACGTGTCTGACCGAATGGCCCTCGTGTTCGAGCCAGCGGTGCATAACGTCGGCGTGGACCCACACTCTGGCGTGCCCGAGGTGGGCGTCGTCCGAAACCGTCAGCCCACAGACGTACAACAGCACCTCCTCGTCCGTCGGTTCGAAGGGTTCGCGCTCGCCCGAGAGCGTGTTCGTCACGGACAGCATCACCTGTACCTCGCCCGGCGCGCCTTTCAACCCGTCGGTCACGCTCTCCTCATCGATGGCGGCGTAGTCAGATTCGATCTGATACGACATGGATTTATAAACGCATATATTGTATAAGAACGCAAGATAAAGAATGAAGTCGGTGCGACCGGCGGAGGGGCCAATACGGGTACTGCACGTCGACGATGACGAGGCGTTCTTGCGCCTCACGGAGACGTCGCTCTCCGAAGTCGACCCCGATCTCAGGGTCCGGCAGACGACGGACCCGACGTCGGTGTTCGACCGAATCACGAACGATGGGATCGAGTGTGTCGTCAGCGACTATCAGATGCCCCGGCTCACGGGCGTCGAACTACTCAAGGAGGTGCGTGAACGGGACCCGGACCTGCCGTTCGTCCTCTTTACCGGCCAGGGCAGCGAGCAGGTCGCAAGCGAAGCCATCTCTGCGAACGTCACCGACTACGTCTCGAAAGGGGGTGGACTCGAGGGATTCGAACTGCTCGCGAACCGCGTTCGTAGCGCGGTCGAACAGCGGCGCCTCGAGCAGTCGCTCGCCGCGACCCGCGAGGGCTACGAGAAGCTCCTCGAGACCGCACCCGACGCGATCCTCGTCGTCAACGCCGAGACCGGCGTGCTTCTCGAAGTCAACGCTGCAGCCGAGGAGTTGTTCGGTCGCTCGCGCGAGGAACTGGAGGGGCTCCATCATACCGAACTGCATCCCGACGGCGACCGCGAGTATTACGGACGCGTTTTCGAGGAACACGCCGAATCGAGTGGCGTGATCCGCGACAAGAGGGATCTTTCAGTGATCCACGCGGACGGCCACGAGATCCCCGTCGAAATCAGCGCCGCGACGCTCGAACTGGGTGATAGACGGTTGGTACAGGGGATCTTTCGGGACCTTCGTGGACGCCAGTCGGATGGGCGTTCCGGCCGACAGTAAGCCCTATGGCCGCGCCGTCGCTAGCAGGGGTATGCAGGCGCTCGTCATCGTCGGCCACGGGTCGCACCTGAATCCGGGTTCCTCGGTACCGACGTTCTCGCACGCCGATACCGTTCGTGAGACGGGGGTCTTCGACGAGGTTCGGGAGGCCTTCTGGAAGGAGGAGCCATCGTTTCGCGAGGTCCTCCGAACCCTCGAGAGCGACGAGGTCTACGTCGTGCCACTGTTCATCAGCGAGGGATACTTCACCGAGCAGGTGATCCCGCGAGAGCTCAGGCTGGAGGACTGGGAGGTCGAAAAATGGGGGTCGGGGGACGGCGTCAGCGCGACCCACGCCACCTCCCGGGCGGCCGACGTCGAGAAGACGGTTCACTACTGTGGGCCGGTCGGCACCCACGACTCGATGAGCGACGTGATCGTCCGGCGGGCCGAGACGGTCGCCGGAGATCCCGAAGTGGGAGAGGGGTTCGGACTCGCGGTCGTCGGCCACGGTACCGACCGGAACGCGAACAGTGCCAAGGCCATCGAGTACCACGCCGAATACATCCGCGAGATGGAGCGGTTCGACGAGGTGAAGGCGCTGTTCATGGACGAAAAGCCGGAGGTCGACGACGTCACCGATCACTTCTCCGCTCCCGACATCGTCGTCGTACCCCTGTTCATCGCCGACGGCTTTC
>CAYVQH010000085.1:0-8050 GCA_964454105.1 uncultured Halobacteriales archaeon
CCGTACTCGGCAACGATCTCGGCGACGTGGTGTGGTTCGACGCCCAACAACCAGGGATAACTGACGGTAAAGCTGCAGTAACAGTCCGTGTTCTCGAGGATGTAGGGGGCGATCTTCCTGTCGGCATGTGAGAGCACCAGCCGGTCGTCGGCCAGTCCCGCCTCGTCTTTCAGCTCGAGATCGATATCGACCGCCTCCCGTTTCGGATACTCGCCGGTGAGTACGGGCTCCTGCTGGAGGGAAGAATCGAGCTCGTAGCCGGGGATCGAGCCGTGGACCCGATCCGGGAACTCGACGTCCTCGAGGTCCGCGGGCGTATGCAGGATCGCCGGCAGGTCGTGCTCGGCGGCGATCTCGAGTTGGCGTCGGGTCACGTCCTTCTGGGCCTCGAGGTCCCAGCCGGCGACGTGTTGGGCCTCCGTGATGCCGATCTCGCCGACGGCTCCGACCTCGTCGAGCTCGCAGTACTCGGGCATGACCTCCAATAGCTCCTCGTAGTCCTCGACGCGGGCGCCGGTGTGGATCCCGATGCCGACCTGCGCGTCGAAGGGATGAGCCTCCCGGATCGGGCCGAGCCGGTTGAGCGCGTCGTCCCAGAGGTACCGGACGTCCTCGGGCGCGACGGGTTTGTAGGGCATCCAGTAGTAGGCGGCGGCCATCATCACCATCGAATGACAGCCGCTCAGCGCGAACTTCTCGCGGTCGTTCCATGAGAGCGTGTGTGCGTGGTTGTGGACGTCGATCCACGGGATGGTCGTCAGCTCCGCGGGGAGCTCGACCGACGCGTCGCCGTCGCGGTGTTCGAGGTCCGTCGGCCGCTGTGTTGGGTAACGGTGGGCCATGCGGTGGCTCAGGTATGCCGGCAGCCGTTGGTTAGTTCACCGATCCCCTCGATGCCGACCGTGACGGTGTCGCCGTCCTCCAGCAGGATCTGTGGATCGCGGAAGTAGCCGACCCCGTCGGGCGTCCCCGTGTAGATGAGGTCCCCCGGCTCGAGGGTGAACGCCCGACTACAGAACGCGACGAGCTCGGCGAGATCGAAGATCAGATGGCGGGTGTTCGACTCCTGGAGCCGGTCGCCGTTCACCTCGGTCCAGATGTCGAGTGCGCTCGTGTCGTCGATCTCCTCTGGGGTCACGATCTCCGGCCCGATCGGGCCGAACGTGTCGAGGCTCTTGCCCCGGACCCACTGTTCGTCCGCCATCTGGAGGTCCCGCGCCGAGACGTCGTTGCCGATCGTGTAGCCCGCGACGTACTCGAGTGCCTCGCTCTCCGTGACGTTTCGCGCCCGATCGCCCATCACGACGACGAGTTCGCCCTCGTAATCGACCGCGGACGTGAGTTCGGGATCCCATTCGATGGGCGCGTCAGGACCGACCAGCGACTGGGGGAACTTCGAGAACAACACCGGCTCCTCGGGGGCATCGAAGTCCCCTTCGTCGGCGTGGTCGGCATAGTTCAGCCCGACACAGACGACCTTCTGTGGATCCGTCACCGGCTCGCGCCGCGTGAGGTCCGTTCGGTCGTAGAGGCCGACCCCCGATTCAAGCGCGTGCTCGACCGCGAGGTCGACCTTCTCCCGCCAGCCCCACTCGCCGACGATCCCGAGGAACTCCTGCGGGAGGGAGATCCCGGCGGCGTCGGCCGCCTCGTCGAGACGGACGACCGCCTCGTCGCGGACCACGCCTGTCCAGATGCCGTCCGTCGCCCCGGATTCGAACTGTCCCAGTCTCATTGGTATCCCTCGCTGTCGATGGTCGATCGCATGTTCCCCCTGTGATTCACAGGCACATATCTCTTACCACTTGGTAGACTCCATGCGCCATGAGTATGGATGTGACAGCAGCCGGCAAGAGGGGAGCGGACGGACAGGGTAGTATAAGAACGTGTGCCGCGATTGGTTCTACATGAGGAGTTCGGAAGGGCGGCCCTCATCTGAGGGAACGCGGGAGGCGATCATGGAGGCGACCTTCCGTGCGCTCAGCAAACACGGCTACGCGGACCTCCGGATGCGGGACATCGGGGAGGAGTTCGAGATGACCCGGCCCGTGATCCACTACCACTACAACAGCAAACACGAGCTGATCTCGTCGTTCCTCGAGTACGTCATCGACCAGTACAAGAATGACGTGGCCGTCGACGCCGAGAACCACTGGGAACGCCTGAGCATCCGGATCGATCAGTGCATATTCGGGCCCGACATCGCCGGGTTCGACCACTGGGAGCGGATGAAAGTCTACCACGAGCTGTTCTCGCAGGCCCAGCACAACGAGACCCACCGCGAGCTGTTCAACCAACACTACGAGGGGATGGTCGTCGGGCTCGCCGACGCGATTCAAGACGGGATCGACGACGGGACGTTCGCGGACGTCGACGCAATGGAGCTCTCCCAACTGCTGACCGATATCATCCACTCCGCGCGCGCACGCCGGATCTCCCTGGACCAGCGGGATGCTCCGGAACAGGCCCGTGCCGCCATCGACCAGTTCGTTCTCCCGAGTCTCGTGCCGAACGTTCAGGTCGGGATCCCGACCGAGACCTGCTGATTCCCGATCGGAACGGGCTCAGTCGACGGTGATGTCGGGCAACTGTTCGTCAATGTACTCGAGATCGACGTCGAGCCAGTCGGGCACACGGAGGTTCTCACCGAGCTCCGAGACGTCCTCGTCGAGCGTGACGCCCGGCCCCGTGGTGGCGAACTCGAAGACGGATCCGCCGGGTTCGGTGAAGTACATCGACCAGAAGTAGTCGCGATCCTTGCGTGAGGTCGTGATCAGGCCGGCCTCGCGGAACCGATCACTCCACTCCTTTTGCTCCCACATCTCGCCGGCATCGAACGCAACGTGAAGGAACGTGCCCGTCCCCATGACGCCCTGGGGAGCGTTCGGACGAATGAGCACGTCGACGAACTCCGCGCCCGTTCCGTCGCCGGGCGCCTGATACCGGACGCGGTCGCCCGCCTGTGGTTCGTCGTGGCGTCCGACTCGGCGCCAGTCCATCGTCTCCAGCGCGCGGAACGTTCCGGCGGGGTCGTTCGAGTGGACGGTAACGCTGTGGAGCCCGCAAACGCCGTGTTCGGCGGGCACGTCCCCGCCGTCCCACGCCTCGATGTCCGACTCGCCGGTGACCAGTTCGAAGGGCGTCCCGTCGGGGTCGCTGAAGGCGATCGCAGTCTCGTCGAAACGTTCCTCGACGGTGTGCTCGGCGTCGTGGTCGGTCAGGCGATCCGTCCAGTACCCGACCGAGTCCTCGGGGATGACGAGCCCGGTCGCGCTGAGCTGTCCTTTGCCGAGACTCCCCTCCGGCATGTCCTCGATCGGAAAGAACGTCACGATCGATCCTACTGACCCCACCTCGTCGCCGTAGTAGAGGTGATAGATCTCCTCGGGGATGTCGAATCGCACGGTTCGCTTGACGAATCGCAGTCCGAGCACCTTTCGGAAGAAATCCAGGTTCTCCTGGGCGTCGCTCGCGAACGCAGTTACGTGGTGTAGGCCGGTAATCTGTCTCATGGTATCACGGTCTTACCAAGTGGTAAATCTATAAATACCTACCGCACAAAGGAGGCAGCGTGAGTGATACACAGGACTCGACAGCCAAGGAGTCGACACGCAATCCACCCGCGTTGCTCGGACGGCTGCTGTTCGGCGGCATGTTGGCGGCCGCCGCAATCAACAGCTTCCGTGGTTTGGAGGGACAGATCGCCTACGCAGAATCGAAGGGCATCAAGTACGCGGAGTACGTGGTCCCCTTCTCAAGCGGCATGCTCGCATTCGGGAGCGTTGGAGTCATCCTCTGGCGGGTTCCGAAACTCGCGGCGGGGGCCATCGTGACGTTCTTCGCCGGCGTGACGCCGACGATGCACGATTTCTGGAACGCGGAGGGCCAGGACAAACAAAACGAGTTGAACCACTTCATCAAGAACGGTGCGATGCTGGGGGCGGCACTCGCGTTCCTCCAGCGTGCGTTCCGCCAGCCGTAGGAACACGACGAGAAATCGGCGATCATCGCTGGATCACCGAAACTAGTTTTGTAGTGGATCGGTCGGTCGCGCTGATGGTGACTACCAGAGCGGTTGGTCACGACACGACGTCTACCTGAAACAGAGGCTGAGCATCTACTCACTCGACCACTAGTCACCAGACTACCGATCCGATCAGGCGCTGACAGGAGTACCGTCCGACGTGTGTCACGATAGAATCTACCATCGTTATCTATACAGTGAGATATAGAAACCGGGATACGATATTTCATGAATGTTTTTAACATCTAAGACACTGTAGTCGAGAGACGATGACAAATCTTATCACAGATATAGAGCGGGTGGTCAACGACCAGCCGACCCGGACTGCCATCGGCTACGACGGACAGGAGACGTCCTATGAGGAGTTCTGGATACGGACCGGACGGTTTGCCGCCGCGCTCGACGAGCACGGCATCGGCGCCGATGACCGCGTCGCCGTGTATTTGCCGAATCTCCCACAGTTCCTCGTCGCGTTCTGTGGAACCCTGCGCGCTGGCGGGATCGTCGTGCCGATGAACCCCCAGTACAAGGCCCGCGAGATCGGCCACCTGCTCGCTGATAGCGGGGCGAAGGCCGTAGTCACCCTCGCCGACCTCGTTCCGTCCGTCGACGAGGTCAGGGACGAGACCGCCGTCGAACGGGTCGTCTCGGTAGGCGATGACGCCGAGAACGCTACCCCGTTCGAGACGTTCCTCGCAGATGACACGCTCGAGGTCGTCGATCGTGCCGACGCGGACGTCGCCGTCCAGCCGTATACCTCCGGCACGACCGGCCGCTCGAAGGGCGTGCTCCTCACCCATTCGAACCTCGCGTTCGAGGCCAGCGCGTCGCCGAAGGTCCACGATGGCGTTCGGCCGAGCGATAAGATGCTGGGCGTCCTCCCCCTGTTTCACATCTACGGGATGTCAGTGACGATGCTCGCGACACTATATGGAGGCGGCAGCTACTACCCCATGCCCACGTGGGACGCCGGCAGGACGCTCGATCTCGTCTCCGAGGCCGGAATCACGCTGATGCACGCCGTCCCGGCGATGTACAACGACCTCGTGAACCATCCCGCTGCCGACGAGTACGACCTCAGCACCGTCCGGTTCGCCAACGCCGGCGGGAGCAGCCTCCCGATGGAGGTGATGCGGCGGTTCGAGAAACTGTTCGAACCCGACCTTCTGGAAGGATACGGACTGACGGAGACGGCGCCGGTCACCCACGCGAATCGACCCGACGATCGACGGCCGGGAAGCATCGGCAAACCGCTTCCGGGTGTCGAAGCGATGATCGTCGACGGGACCTTCGAGGAGCTGGAACCGGTCGAGAAGGGACCGATCGACGACGAGCAGGAGCTGGATGACGTCGTCGGTGAACTTGTCATCGCGGGCCCGAACGTGATGAAGGGTTACTACGGACTGCCCGAGGCCAACGAACGGGCGTTCACCGAACGGGACGGCAAGCGGTGGTTCCACACGGGCGACATCGGGTATCACGACGCGGACGGGTTCTACTACGTCGTCGACCGCGAAAAGCACATGATCGTCACCGGCGGCTACAACGTCTATCCCCGCGAGGTCGAGGAGCTGCTGTTCGAACACGAAGCCGTGGCCGATGCCACCGTCGTCGGGATCCCCGACGAGCGCCGCGGCGAGACCGTCAAAGCCTACGTCGTCACCACCCCCGACGCCGACGTGAGCGAAGAGGAGATCAAGCAGTACTGCCTGTCGAACCTCGCGGAGTACAAACATCCTCGGCAGGTCGAGTTCGTCGAGGAACTGCCCCGCACTACCACCGGCAAGGTCCAGAAGTTCCAACTCGTCGAGCAGGAGACGAACGCCAACTAGCACCGCTATAGGACGCGACGCCAGCCGACGCCGGTCCGCCGCTTATCGGACGGAAGCCGATATCCTTTAGTGACATATCACTTGATCAGTATAAGTCTAAAACCCCATCATTATTAACGGAGGAAGCAGATAGGAGATGTATGTTAACGATGGTGCCACCTAGAGATCGAAATGGAGAAGCGAACCATGAGTGAGAAAACCACACGAAGTCGCATCGGTCGGCGGGGGTTCCTCGGAGTTGCCGGTGTCGGCGCGCTCGGACTCGCGGGCTGTATCGGCAATAACGATCCCGAACCGGTCAACGAGGGGAACGGAGGCGGTGGGAATGGGTCGGGGGATACTCTGCGAATGCAGACCTCGACCTCGACGACGGCTGCCTACGCGGGGAACCAGGGGGTCGCGGCGGCGGTCAACGAGAACACGGACAGCGTCTTCGTCGAGGCCCAGAGCAGTCCCGGAACGGAGGCGAACATCGGCGCGCTCGACAGCGGTGAGGCCGAGATGGTCTACATCCAGAACTGGTCGGTCGCGGACGTGATCGAGGGCAACGAACCGTTCGGCAACCTGTCGTTCACGCTGAATCAGGTGTTTCACTACTACGACCTGCCGTGGTTCTTCTGTTCGGGCAACGCGAGCCTGAGCTCCCTCACCGACATCGGACCGGACACCACCGTCTCGCCCACGCCACGGGGATCGGGAACGGCCACAGCACTGGAACACGCCCTCGGATACGTGACCGATGACTACGAGCGGATCAGTCAGGATTACGGCCAGCAGGCCAGCGCCATGAACGAGGGGCGACTCGACGTCGGCATGGGGACCTACCTGAACTTCGAGATCGCCCCCGGCTGGCTCCAGGAGATGATGGGAACCGTCGACCTCCGGATTCTCGAAGTGCCCGCCGAGACGGTCCAGGCCTGGCAGGACGACGATCGGCTGCTTGCCGACTCGTTCCCCGGCTCAGACCTCGAAGACGCCGCGTTCGCCCCCGAAGAGATCTGGGCGCCGACCTTCGCGTACAACTTCGTCTGTCGAAACGACCTTAACTACGATGCGGTCTACGAGTTCCTCACGACGCTGTACGAGAACCGCGACGGGTTGGCGGAGTACCACGCGTTGTTGGGCCAGTTGGAAGACGAGACGTTTTGGGTCGAGAACGCCTACGAAAACGTCCCGTTCCATCCCGCCGCGGCCGATTTCTACGAGGAGATCGGCGTCTGGGACGACGAGTTCGAGCGCGGAGAGGACTAGCCCATGGCGTTCCGGAGCATCTCCAGATGGGCGACGCCGCACAACGCACTCAGGGCGACCGTCTATCTGCTCGGCGTGACCTTCACGCTCTATACGATCTACTACGCCTACTCGATGTTCTTCATCCGGATCCGGTACTCCAATCTGTTTCTCGGGATGGGGATGGCGCTGTTCTACCTCCATACGGTTCTCGAGCGCCAGCAATCACGCGAGGAGCGTGATTCGACGGGGCTTCGCGCGCTGATCGACCGGATCGACCCGCTGGTCGCGATCGGACTCGCCGCCCTTGCGCTCGGAGCGGTCGTCTACGTCGAACTCAACTTCCAGCGGCTGTTCTACGACGCGCCCGTGGAGGGCTACACCGCCAACGATCTGTTGGCCGGTGCGGTGTTGATCGTGCTCGCGCTCGATACGACCCGGCGGGCCTTCGGCAACGTCATCGCCGCGGTCGCGCTGGCGGCGATCCTCTATGCCCACTCGTTGGTCGGTCCGAACCTGCCCGGCGTGTTCCGGCATACGGGGTTGACCTGGGAGCAGATCGCCCGCGACGGGGCGATCGGCCTCACGGGCGTGTACCACGAGACGCTGATGGGGATCGGCTCGACGTGGGTCGCGATCTTCATCATGTTCGCCGGGATCGCGAAGGCCTACGGACTGATGGACTTCGTTCTCGACGCCGGCCGGGAGTTGGGATCGAGCCTCCACACCGGCGTGGTGCAGATCGCCGTGATCGCGAGCATGATCATGGGCTCGATCACCGGCAGCGCGGCGGCCAACACCGCGACGACCGGGAGTTTTACCATTCCCATGATGCGAGATCAGGGGATCCGTGATGACTTCGCGGCCGCCATCGAGGCGGTCGCGTCGGCGGGTGGCCAGATGCTCCCACCGGTGATGGGCGTCGCCGCCTTCCTCATGGCCGACATCATCGGTACTCCCTACG
>CAYVQH010000086.1:0-7894 GCA_964454105.1 uncultured Halobacteriales archaeon
CGAGGACTACCGGATCACGACGGGGATGCTCTGTGTCGAACTCGCGCGGATGATCGACCCGACGATCACCGATGAACTGCGCCACGTCCCCGCAGTCGCCGGAATCGCGGACCGCTCGAAGGCCGACGCGATGGAGCGGTATCTCGAACTCGCCCACGAGGCGGGCTACGACGAGACCGATCTGGAGGAGATCAGCGAGGCGCTCGATTACGCCGCCCACTGGCTGCGCTACAGCGCCGGCCGGGCGCTGATCGCGGACGTACTCGACGTCGGCGGGGAGGAGGGACGCCACGGCGAACTCGTCTCGTTCCTCGCGGAGCGCGCCCAGCGCGACATCGACGAACAGCTCGAGGCGGCAATGCCCCACGTCGAGCGTGAACGCCTCGACAGTGGCGTCCACCTCTGTCGGATCGACGTCGAGAACCACGCCCATCGCTTTACGTTCCCCGCGCCCGGTACCACCACCGGCGAGATCCACGACCGGATCGTCGAGGAGACCGGCGATCCCGTGATCACGATCGGCTACGGCCCGGACTTCGCCGTCCTCCGCTCCGACGGGGTTCGCCTCGACATCCCCCGCATGGTGAGCGAACTGGTCGAGGAGATCGACGGCGGTGGCGTTTCGGGCGGCGGCCATCTCGTCGTGGGGTCGATCAAGTTCGTCAAGGGAATGCGCGAGGAGGTCCTTGCGGCGCTCGTCGAGAAGATGAGCGACGCGGAGATCGACGAGGAACTGTCGAGCGCCGAGACGGTGACTGGCGGGGATTAACGCTCGAACCGGATCAATCGCGAGCCGACCAGCACCGCACCGCCGGTCGCAGCAGCGACGCCGAGGCCGATCCCGGCGGGAAGCGACCACCTCCTCTCGTTCGCCCAGTCGGCGTCGAACACCGCCGCGAAACGGTCCGCGATCGCCTCGCTCTCGACGATCAGCGCCACCTCACGGTTGTTCTCCACCGAATTGGCGTTCCAGTTGACGCTGCCGACCATCGTCCGGCGATCGTCGACGACCACGCCCTTGGCGTGGACCTTCTCGAAGTCGTCGCTCTCGACGAGACGAGCCTCGATCGGCAGATCCCCCGATTCGGCCTGGTCCTCGATCCACCGGACGAGTTCGCGGTTCTCGTCCTCGACGTACCACGAGGAGTCGAGCAGGATCCGTACGGAAACGCCCCGTTCGGCGGCGGCGACCGCTTCCCGAAGGAAGGCGTGGCCACGAGCGATCGTCACTTGCTCGATCCGAATCGACTCCTCGGCACTCGCGAGCAGGGCCACGGTTTCGGCCTCGGCGTTGTCGGGAGCGGTCACGACCCGCACCGACTCGACCCCGCCCGTGACGGGCTCGAACTCGCTCGAAAAGGCGCCGTCTGCGGACTCCTCGTCGACGAGCGTTCCCGCGAGCGATCGGTTCCACGGGGCGGTGTCCTCCCAGCCGGCATCGGCCTCGAACACCGCCGCGAGTTCCTCGGCGACCGACGCACCCTCGACGACGATCCCCCAGCCGCGGCTCGATTTCCCGCCCGTACCCGAGGGCTTCCAGTTCTCGGTCAGGACGAGCGCGCGGTCGTCGACGACGGCGTACTTCGGGTGGTGAAAGCGATATCGGACCACGGGTCCGTCGAAGACCCGAACCTCGATTCCGTTGTCCGCGAGCCGATCGAGCGCTCTCGCCTCCGCCGCGGTCTGGCCCCCGACGGGCGTGCCGTCGACCAGCACGCGCACCTCGGCGCCGCGCTCGTGGGCCGCGATGAGCACCTCGAGTGCGGGCTCGGAGTGAAAGGAGTAGCCCGCTATATACAGCCGCTCGTCGGCCGTGCGAAGCGTTTCGACCGGAACCTCGGGGGCGTCAGGCAGCGTGAACGCCGTCGCACGCTCGGTCGGTAGATCACGCGCCTCGAAATCGGTCGCACCCCGCACCCGCCACTCCCAGTCCCCGTCGGTGCGGAGCCACCGATCGCCCTCCGAGGCGCGTTCGTAGGTCGTCTCGTCGACGAGGCGCGTCCCTCGAAGGAGCCGGATCGTCTCGCCGTCCTGGGCCATGGCGAAGTGCTCGGGGAGTTCGTGGACGGGGTGCTCGACCGTCTCGCGCGTGAGTTCGGGGGCGCGGCTGAACGCCACGGATCTCGAGACGGTCCCGTTTCCGAGCGGCGTAGTCGTCGTCCCGTCGGTGAGCGAGAGCGTGGAGAGCGGGGTATCGGCGGGGAACTCGACGACGAGGTACTCGCCGGCGTTACCCGGGTTGGCGGTGTTGGGATACACCTCCACGAGCGTCGGCTCGGACGGCGCGCCGGCGGCGGCGCCCGCAAACGCGAGTGTGAGTACGAGCGCGAGCAGACAGACGGGAACGGCGGGACGTGCTCGGGTCACGCCCCCCTTGGATCCACGTTCGTATAAGAAGGTTCGTCCCGTTCAGGCGGCGTTCCGGGCTTCCGTCTGGACGAGGTACGCGCGGTCCTCGGCGTACGGGGCGACCGCGTCGAGGGCCTCCTCGGTGCCGATTCGATTGAGCGCCCAGGCGGCGCTGGCCCGTACGGTGTCGTCGTCGTCGTTCTCGAGGACGTCCGACAGCGGCGAGATCGCCCGCGTGTCGCCGATCAGCCCGAGCGAGCGTGCGGCACGGCTTCGCACCTCCGGGTTCTCCGAGGTCAGTCGGTCGGCGACGGTCTGGGTGGCCTCCTCGCTGCCGATCTCGCCCAGCGCCTTGAGCGTCGCGAACTGGAGTTGGGGATCGCTGTCGGCCTCGGCGTACTCCAGAAGCATCTCGACGGGTTCGTCGCTGCCGATCTTTCCCAGAGCCCTGATCGCGGGCTTGTCACGCTTGTTCGCCCGCTGGGTCATCGCGTCAAGGGCCTCCTCCGAGCCCATCCGCGTGAGCGACTCGAGACAGTGGCGCTCCATGAACTCCGAGTTGAGGTGTTCGAGCGCGAGCAGGATCGGCTCGGGTTCGCCGCGCTTCTCGTAGACCTTGATCGCGTGCCACTCGGGCGGGAAGTCCTTGCGGTGATCGAGTACATCGTAGAACCCGTGGGCGGCCAGCTTCTCCCGGGTACTGAGGTCGTCCCACTCCTCGGCGGCGTCGAGTCCCGACTGGAGCTCCTCGACCGCCTCCAGCAGCGCGGCGATGGTTTCTGCGTCCTCGTCGGGGTCGAGCGAGGCGTCGCCGACCGCCTGGGCGGCCGATTCGAGGGTCGAAACGAGCGCCGCGGACTCCTCGCCGTCGAGCGCGAGGTCGGTGCCGAGGATCTCGTTGACCGAGTCGACGAACGCCTCGACGGGTTCGACGAGTTCGTTCTCGCCCGTCTCGGTCCATCGGGTCTCGTCGATGGTCGTTCCCGCCTCCTCGATCCCCTCTATGACGTCCTCCGCGTAGGGGCCGCGCTGTTCCTCGAGGTCGTCTTGGAGGTTCGAAAGCCGGTCTTCGAGGTTCTCGCGGGGATCCTCGGCGTCCTCGTCGTCCTCGTCGGGTTCGGGTAGATCGGCTTCCTCGAGGTCGTCGCCGATCGAGACGAGCGTCGCCGAGACGTCGTCGAGGTCGTCCTCGGTCTCGGCGTCCTCGAGGGCGGCCTCCGCGCCGTCGAGGCGCTCGGTGAGCATCTCCTCGGTCAGCGGTTCGGCCGGCAGATCGGCGTTCTCTTCTCCCTCCTCTCCATCGGCGTCTTCGCTCTCGTCGCCGTTCCCCGCAGCGTCGTCTCCGTTGTCCTCCGCGGCCTCGTCGTCTTCGGCCGTCGAATCCTCGTCCGCCGGTGTGGCTTCGTCCTCGCCGTTCTCGGGCTCGCCGTTCCGATCCTCGGCGTCGGACGGCGCCTCTTCGGATTCCTCGGTCTCTTCGGGCGGCGCCTCCTCCGTCTCGTTCTCGTCGGACGGGGCCTCGTCCTCGCTCATACACTGAGGTCCGGTCGAACGACCTATGAGCGTTTCCCTTCCTGCCGGCGTCGCTCGGCCTCGCCCCAGTAGAAGCGCGGACCGAACGCGAGATAGGCGATCGACAGCGACAACAGCGCCACGGGAAACATCCCGCCCTGAAACCCCGGCACGAGGACGGCCAGAACGTGGACCACGCCCATCAACAGCGCGTCGCGTGCGAGGAGGTCCGGATACCGGATCGGCGAGACCATCAGATAACAGAAGACGGCGGCGATCGCGAGCACGACCGTCGGCACCTCGATGCCCGCGAGCACCGCCGCCGCGAGCGTCGTTCCCGCGAGGGTGGTCGGCGTCCCGAGCGTCGTGGTCTTCGTCGCGTCGTAGGCCGTATAGAGCCCCAATCTGACGACCGCCATCGAGACGAACAGCGCCGGTATCCCGAAGACGACGGCCGCCATCGGTCCGCTCGCCGCGGCGTCCTCCGCGACGGTGATCACGAGCACTGCGGGTGCGATTCCGAATGAGGCGACGTCGGCGAGCGAGTCGAGATACGGACCGGCGGGCGTGCCGCCGTACCGGCGAGCGAGGACGCCGTCGACCCCGTCGAGCACCGCCGCAAGCAACACGAACTGCGCGGCGACAGTCACATCGACCGTCGCGACCGCCGCCGCCAGAAAGCCGAGCGCAGCGTTGCCGACCGTGACCGCGTCGGCGATCCCCAACCGCCCGACGAACCGGGGCGCGAGATCCATATCCGTCGCTCACACAGCGCCCTTTTATCGGTTGTGAATCGCTGAAATCAGAACGCAGCGACGAGGAAAGTCAACGCCGGATCGAGCCGTCGAAGGCGAGTTCCGACAGTATATAGGTCCCGACCGCCGAGGTTCTGATATGAAACGGCGTGCCTTTCTCGCCGCCGCCGGAGGCGGGCTCGCGACCGGGCTCGCCGGCTGTACCGCGATCGCGAGCCTCACCGAGAGCCACGACGTCGGCATGAGCGCCCACGAGTTCCTCCCCGACGCCTACACCGTCGAGGTCGGCGACACCGTGATCTGGGAGAACACCGGCTCACGCGCCCACACCATTACCGCCTACGACGGCGGCCAGCCCGAGGGAGCGGAGTTCTTCTCGACCGGCGAGTACGAAAGCGAGAACGAGGCCCGGATGGCGTGGTACGACGACCGCGAGGGATCGATCTACACGGGCGACCGGTTCGAACATACCTTCGAGGTGCCCGGCGAGCACGACTACTACTGTATCCCACACGAACGCGGCGGCATGATCGCCCGGATCGTCGTCGAAGAATAGCCGTCGTGGAGACACGGCGTACGTGGCGTGATCTCAGGCCTCGTCCTCGACGTTGACGTCGGTCTCGTCGACGTCGACGGCGGCCGCCTCCTCCTCGGCGATCTCCTCGGGTCGAGCTTCGAGGGTGAGCTTCTGGATCTCGACCCGTCGAAGCGGGTAGATCGTCTTGGCCTCGCCGTAGATCGCGCTCGAGAGGCGACCCTCGACGACGCTGTCGACGAGTCCCTCGAAGGTACGGTCCTCGCCGGCCTCCTCGACCATCTCGATCATCCGCTTGCGGATGGCGTGCTCCTGGCTGTGGTCGGCCTTCTTCGTGGTGAAGGCCACGGGCTGGACCTGCACGCGGTAGTCGTCGGTCGTCCGTATCGTGACGTAGGCGTCGATTTTCGAGGCGCCCCGCCGGACGAGGCTGCGCAGGTAGTCGCGGGTGAGCTCGTGTTTGATGAACTCGGTGTAGGCCGCGTCGCTGCCCACGTCGTTGATCTTGAACGTGAGCTTGATGTTGTTCTCGCTGGCGTTGTTCGTGAGCTCGCCGAGCGTCGTCTCGAGGTTGCGCTCGAGGAGCTGGTCGGGTTCGTTCGCGGGTGACTGGCCGAGCTCGGCCCTATCGAACTGCTCGGGCGCGTGCACGGTGTACCACCGTTTCTGTTGCTGCTGTCGGGAAACTGATCGTTCACTCATCGTTGGATTGTGTTTGGGTCGTCTGTCGGTCTGAAAGCTGTGCTACTCGTGTGGCTACCGTGAGGTTCACGACGTAGTCGTCCGCGGTCGTCCGCAGGCCACCGGTCGACTCCCGGTCGATCGTCGTCACCACGCGTCCGTCGTCGATCCGCGTCGTCATCTCGGGCGTGTTGTCCGGCGAGACCGATCGTGCGACGAGGTCGGGATCGTCGTGGGTCGTCCGGATCTCAATGCGCTTCATGCCATCGCCTCCCGGAACGACTCGAGGAACGCCTCGGGCGGGCAGTCGAATCGAGCGACGCCCCGTCGAGCGGTGCCGCCGCCCGTGCCGCCGACCGCCGTGCTCGCCTCGATCATCGCGTCGCCGACCCCGTCCGAGAGGCCCGCCGCGCTCGCCTCAGCGTCGGAGACGACGAGCGCGACGGGTTCGGGCGAACGGAAGTCCCTGAGGAGCCGGGCGACCGTTTCGACCGGTCCCTCCGAGACGCGCGCGACGAACAGGCCGTCGTACCGGCCCGTATCGGCCTCCCGAATCGCTTCGTGGGCCGCCGTCGAGTGGGTTCGCCACGCTTCGAGCGCCTCGATGCGAACCTCGTGGCCCGTCGCGAGCGCGAGAGCGATCCCCGGTGCGGCGCGCGCGAGACAGTCGAGGACGTCCGCGAGACCCTCTGCGGTCTCGAACGGGCCGTCGGGAGCGGCGTGCGGGCGAAGCGCCCGTTCGATGGCGGTCGCGGCCCGTTCGTTCGCTGCCTCGGACCCGACGGTTTCGAGCGCGGTAAGGGAAGCAACCGCGCGATCGCCGTCGGTGAGTTCAGCGAGTTCCGCGCCGACGGCCGTCTCGTCGCCCGAGAAATCGGCGTGAAACAACGTCGAGTGGGCGAGCCCGTCGGCCAGGTCGGCAGTGGGGATCCCCACGCCGTTTCGCCGTTCGAGATCGACGCCGGCCGCCTCGGGATCGTTCCCGAGCAGACAACCGGCAAACACGAGTTCGGGATCAGGCTCGCAGTCGAGTTCGCGAATGACATCGGCCGCGGCAGCACTTGCGGGTCGCGTCTCGGGATCGAGACCGTCGGGAAATCCGATCGGGATCGTCGCGTCTTCGGGTGGGTCGTCGGTGACCGGGACGACGCGGGCTTGAAACGGGGTCGATCGGGCTGCGAGTGCTCGCAGAAGCAGCCCGGCGGCGGCGATCGCGTCGCCGTCCGCACGCGGCGCTACCCGGACGAACCGGGCCTCTGCGAGCCGAGCAGCGAGATCGGTAGCCGTATCGCTGGCCGATCGACCCGTAGTCGACATTACTCGAGGAGTTCCTGGGCGTTCCGATAGGAGTAACGGAAGTCCGCGGGCAACTTGTCGCCGCGGTAGTAGTTGACGAGCCGGCGGACCTTCGCCTCCGTGTTCTGCAGTGCGCGCTTGTTCTGGGCGTCCTGCTGGTTGTCCTGCATGTGCTCGCGCAGGCGGATCGCCCGCTCCATCAGATTCCGGAGATCCGCCGGAACGTCCGGCGAAGCGTCGTTCTCCTCCAGAATCTCGCCCACTTTCTTGCCGGTGGCGAGTTTGACGTTCGGAATCGGAGTGCCCTTCACTCCTTCGTCGCGCAGTTTCATGCCGATCTGGCTGGGGTCGTGGCCCTGTTCTGCGAGTTCGACGACGCGGGATTCGATCTCCTCCGTGTCGACGTCGCTCCACTCCGGTGGTTCGTCTGCCGTCGGCCTGTCCGAACCGGACGAGCCGCGACGGCGGGTATGCATTCGTGCCATTGTTGAGGATAGGAACCGCACGAACCGCAGACGGCACTTTCCGTGCACTACCGCAATCCCAAGCCGCGCAAGATGGTTCTTCGCGCGGCAGAACCGCGCGAATGATCCGCGGAACTCCGTTCCGCGCTATCGTCACCTCGGAACGGGCGAGCGGACGGAGTCCGCGAGCCGTACGGCGAGTCGGATTTGCGGCCGTGCTGTTCCCATCTGGGGTCGTCCGCCCGCGGGCTAAAGGGTTGCGACTCCTCTCGAATGGGGTCCGAAGCGTTTATCATTCCACC
>CAYVQH010000087.1:0-7879 GCA_964454105.1 uncultured Halobacteriales archaeon
CCCGCGGCCCCCGTACCGGTGCCGAATCCGCGGCCCTCACGGAGAACCCCCACGTTCCCCGTGCGGTCGAGAAGACCCTGGAGGACGACGACTGGCGCGCCGAGGGCGCGATGACCTACCTCTACCGTCGGGGGTTCGACGTCTACGAGATCAACCGCATCCTCTCTGCGGGCGCGCTCGGCGAGGCGGAAACCCGCCGGCTGGTCCCGACTCGGTGGTCGATCACCGCGGTCGACGACACCGTCGGGAAGTTTCTCAGAGGATCCGTTCGATCGAACCCGAGCGTCGACCAGACGCGAGTGTTCGCGAGCGAGTACATGGGCAACCGCTACTGGGCGATCATTACCCCCGGAAACTGGGAGTTCGAACTCGTCGAGATGAAGGCGCCGGGCAGCGTCTGGAACCCCGTCGGTTCGGACGTCTGGATCGCGAGCGACCACGAGGGCTACGACGGGCGAACGAAATACGTCGACGGCGGTACCGCCGGCGCCTACTACGCGACCCGTCTGGCGGCGCTCGAGTACCTCGAGGAGATCGGCCGACAGGCGAAGGTGCTCGTCCTCCGGCACGTCTCCGATGAGTACTGGGCTCCCGTCGGGGTGTGGCAGATCCGCGAAAGCGTCCGGGACGCCTTCGAGGGCGAGGGTGGGGTCGCCGAGACCCTCCATGGAGCGGTCCGGGGGATCGAACCGCACCTCCCCGTCTCGACGGCCGATCTCCGACGCTCCTCGGAGATGGTCGCGGGGGTCCAGGCCTCGCTCGCGGACTTCGGTCCCTGATTCGTGGGCCCGTCGCGCACGGACGGGCATCTACTGCTCCGGTCCCGGTTGCGGGTATGCTCGGTCCCTTCGACACGCTCACATTGCTCGGCCTCGACCCCTTCGTTCGTCCTCCCTGATTCCCGGATGGACCCTCATGAGACAGCCGATGAGTAACGGGCGAATCCTTATTCCGATCCGGTCGTAGACCCTAGCATGGACCCGATCGTGCTCGCCGGTTCGCTCTCGCCCACCGAACTCGGCACGCTCGCGCTGATCGGCCTGACGCTTCTCGCCCCGATCGCGCTCGCGCTGGTGCTCGAACGGTTCGTTTACGGGGGCGGTGCTGCCGATCCGGTTGGGTTCGCGGAGTTCGAGGGCCGTTTCGAGGCCGATGAAGCGTGGGCTGATCGGCTCCACGACGACCGCGAGGACTGACTACTGCGGGCTTCCGCCCGTTCCCTCCCGTTTGCCGCCCTGTCGACCCCGCGGTTTCTCGCCGGCGGAACTCGCCTGGTTCTCGGCGGTCTCGAGGTCGTCGAAGGCCGCCTCGGTGAGTGCATTGGTCTCGGCGACGACCTCCTCCCAGTCGTCGCCGTCCGGAGCGATCCCGGTCAGTCGGGCGATCTTCATGATCGAGACGTGATAGACCTGCTGCACGCCGGGCTCGACCTCCCAGATGACGACGTTACACGGGAACAGCGCCCCGATCTGGTTCGTGACTTCGAGGGCCTTGTCGGCCATCTCCGGATTGCACGCACCCAGTACGTAGTAGGGGTCGCGGTCGGCGTCGATCTTCTCGCGAAGCAGCTCGGAGGGCGAGAACTCCACGGGCACGCCGAAGCCCGCCTTCTCGAAGACCGCCCGGACGTGTTCGATCGCCTCATCGTGGCCCATGTTCAGCGTCACGCTCCGTTCGCCGATGTCCTCCTCGGTCAACCGCGACGGGTCGATCGGCAGGTTCATATCGGACACATGGTTCGACGACCTCAAAAAAGACCCGCCGGCTACAGCGGGATCGGGACCCACGAGAGCCCCCGTACCATGAGCTCCGGCGGGAAGATCGGCTCGTGAAGCACGAGCCAGTCGAGCAACACGAGCCCGCAGCCGTGGGCGACGACGGAGGGCAGGATCGAGTCGGCGTGGTAGTCCACCGCGCCGAACAGCACGTCGGTCGGCCCCGACAGCACGAGCTCGATCGGCGGTTTGGAGGCGTGCAACAGCGCGTAGACGATCGGGCTAATGAAGATACACTTGGCCCCGAGGTCCCGCACGCCGACACAGAGCAGTCCCCGGAAGTAGGTCTCGGTCGCGAGCGCGAGGACGAACAACTGGACGGCGTGGGGGACGAACCCCAGATCGGGAGTGGTCTCCCAGATGGGGTAGAACTCACGAACGCTGGGAAGGGTCGAGCCGACGAGGTAGAACGGCAGGACGAACAACGACAGCAACAGCGTATCCCGGACCGCACGCCGATCGACCCGCCAGCCGATGCGCCTCCCGTGGGCGAGGCCCAGTCCGAGGGGGACGACGAGGTACAACAGGGTATCACGGACGACCCGTTCGGTGATGGTGTCCGTCGACCAGTTCGCCCAGAGCACGAGGACGACCGCTGCGACCAGCAACGCGCGCTGTACCCACGGGAGCCGCCCCAGGGGTTTCATTCACTCGGCGGTCGGGACCGGACCGGTGCCGGTCACCTCGCGGCAGGCGTCGAGGAACTCCTGGCGGCGCTCGAAGTAGGTGACGTCGATCCCGTCGAGGAGTTCTCCGACCCGCTTTGGCCCGTCGGGCGTTCGGACGACGGCATCGCCCTCCTTTCGCCGGATCTCGCTTCGCTGTACGGGCCAGTAGAGCCGGGAGGCGACCTGTGCGAGCGGGACTCCTTCGACGGGAACGTCCTCGCCGAGTTCGACCAGCGGCGCCTCCTCCTCGTCGGCTTCTTCGTCGCTCATGACCGCGGGTTCGCGAGCGGCGCGATTCAACCTTTCGGTCCGACGACCTGTCTTCCGCTTCTCCTGCATGCATGAACTACTTTTATCACACCCCACCTACGGACGAGCATGTACGTCCGAGGCGCCAAGGAACGAGACGAGGTCTGGCTCCTCGAGGGGCTCGAACGGATGGATCTCGACGACCCCACGTTTCGCACACAGGAGTACGTCATCGCCCTCGACGAGGAAAACGGCGAGAAGGCGGGTTTCGGGCGTCTCCGGGTCCACGACGACGTCTGTGAACTCGACGACATCGGGGTCGCGGGGCCCTGGCGCGGACAGGGCGTCGGGGCCCACGTCGTCGAACGCCTCATCGATCACGCCGGCGATCGGGGATTCGACACGGTCTACGCGCTCGTTTCCGAGCCCGATTACCTGCTCCAGTTCGGGTTCGAGCCGGCCGAGCGCTCGTCGCTTCCCGATCCCCTTCCCGAACGGCTCGACGCCAAACGCGAGAACCGCGAGGGCGAGGTCATCGCGCTGGCACTCGCCCTCGCGGAGTTCTCGATGCCCGAACGCCTCCGGGAGCGGTTCAAGGCGGCGACACCGGTCGCCGGCGAGCGCGAGGAGGAGACGATACCGGCCGAGGAGTTCGGTATCGACCCCGACACCGCGACCTACAAGTACGACACGACCGGGCGTCAGTAGTCCTCCCGATCGGTGACGAAACCGCTCTTGAACGCGACCCACGCCAGAACGCTCATGAAGAGGATGGGCGGGAGGATCGCGAACCCCCAGATCGGGTTGAGTCCCCAGCCAAGCACCAGCGTGACGTTCGTGATCCCCAGCAGGACGAACGGGGCCGTGTACTTCGCTGCCCGCCAGCGGTCGCTTCGGTCGTCCGTCGGGATCAGCGTTCCGTCGTCCTCCTCGGAGGCGACCGGCCTGTCCATACCCGGTCGTGGGTGCTTCGAGGACAAAAAGGGCGCGGAGAATCGACGAACCGACTCGACTCGGTCCCCTCCGGGTTCGTTCGAGGGTGCACGGCCGTCAGTATAAGAGCCTGCGTACGGTAGTCTCACACATGTTCGACGAGGAGGAACTGGACGAGATCCGTGAGGGGAAATCGCGGTGGGAGGCGGAGACCCGCGGACCCACCATCGACCGGTTCGGCGAACGAAAGGAGCGGTTCACGACCGACACGGCGGGCCATGAGATCGAACCCCTCTACACTCCCGATGACGTCGCCGACCTCGATTACGGCGAGGACCTTGGCTTCCCGGGCGAGGATCCCTACACCCGAGGGGTGTACTCGACGATGCACCGCGGGCGGCTATGGACGATGCGCCAGTACGCGGGGATGGGCAGCGCCGTCGAGACCAACGAGCGCTACCGATACCTCATGGACCAGGGCCAGACCGGCCTCTCGATGGCGTTCGACCTGCCGACCCAGATGGGCTACGACTCCGACGCCGACATGGCCGCCGGCGAGGTCGGCAAGTCCGGCGTCGCCATCGACTCGCTTCGGGACATGAAGACCGTCTTCGACGGCATCCCGCTCGACGAGGTCTCGACCAGCATGACGATCAACGCACCCGCGAGCGTCCTGCTGGCGATGTACATCGCCGTCGGCGACGAGCAGGGCGTCGACCGCGAACAGCTCCGGGGGACGGTCCAGAACGACCTGCTGAAGGAGTACATCGCCCGAAACACCTACATCTACCCGCCCGAGCCCTCCATGCGGATCATCACGGACGTCTTCGAGTTCTGTGCCGAGGAGGTGCCGAACTTCAACACGATCTCGATCTCGGGCTATCACATCCGCGAGGCCGGCGCCTCGGCGGCCCAGGAGCTCGCGTTCACGCTGGGCAACGGCATCGAGTACGTCGAGGCCGCCCTCGACGCCGGTCAGGAGGTCGAGGAGTTCGCGCCCCAACTCTCCTTTTTCTTCAACGCACACAACGACATCTTCGAGGAGGTCGCCAAGTTCAGGGCGGCCCGCCGGATGTGGGCGACGATCATGGAGGAGCGCTTCGACGCCCGTAGTGAAAAAGCGAAACAATTGAAGTTCCACACCCAGACAGCCGGCTCGACGCTCACCGCCCAACAGATCGAGAACAACGTCGTCCGCGTGGCCTATCAGGCGCTCGCGGCCGTCCTCGGGGGGACTCAGAGCCTCCACACCAACGGAAAGGACGAGGCGCTCTCGCTCCCTACGGAGAAGAGCGTTCGAACCGCGCTGCGGACCCAGCAGATCCTCGCCCACGAGTCGGGCGCGGCCGACACCATCGACCCGCTCGCGGGAAGCTACTACGTCGAGGCGCTGACCAACGACATCGAGGACGAGGCGTTCGACATCCTCGAGACGGTCGACTCGAAGGGCGGCATGCTCGAGGCCGTCGAGGACCAGTGGGTCCAGCGCCAGATCCAGGACGTCGCCTTCGAGCGCCAGCGCGAGATCGAGGACGGCGAGCGGATCATCGTCGGCGTCAACGAGTACGAGGTCGACGAGGAGCCCGCGATGGACATCGAGGAGGTCACGGAGGAGGACCAGCAACGCCAGATAGACCGCCTGGAAACGGTTCGAGCCGAGCGCGACGACGAGGCCGTCGAGGCGGCGCTCGCGGCCCTCGAGGAGGCCGCGGCGGGCGAGGAGAACGTCATGCCGTACATCCTCGATGCGGTGAAGGCCGAGGCGACGACCGGCGAGATCTGTGACGTGCTCCGCGAGGTGTTCGGGGAGTATCATCCCGGAAGCGCGCTGTAGCCGAGCGGGGTTCCACCGGGCTTTCGAACGCCGACGGTCTGGCCGCCTCCCTAACGCCTATGGCCGGATCCGTCCTTCGTTGGGACATGAGTTCGCTCATCAGCGACGACGTCGCCACCGTCAACGGCCTGCCGGCGCTCGGGCTGGGAACCTGGGAGAACGAGGACCCTGAGGCGTGTACCGAAAGCGTCCGGGCGGCCCTCGAGATGGGGTATCGCCACGTCGATACCGCCCAGGCGTACGGCAACGAGGAGAGCGTCGGCGAGGGGATCGCACGCGCGGACGTCGACCGCGAGGACGTGTTTCTCGCGACCAAGGTCTGGAACGAGAACCTCGCATACGACGACGTGATCGAGAGCACTCACCAGAGCCTCGAGAAGCTCGGCGTCGACTACGTCGACCTGCTGTATATCCACTGGCCGGCCGGCGAGTACGATCCCGAGGAGACGTTCGACGCGCTTGGCGAGCTCGTCGAGGAGGGCTCGGTCGGGAACGTCGGCGTCTCGAACTTCGAGCCCGAACAGCTCGACGAGGCACGGGAGGCCAGTGACGTCGATATCTTCGCGAACCAAGTCGAGTGCCACCCCCTTCTCCCCCAGGAGACGCTCAGGGAGTACGCCGACGAACACGACGTGACGCTCGTCGCGTACTCGCCGCTGGCCCGCGGCGAGGTCTTCGAGGTGCCACAGCTCCAGGAGATCGCCGAGAAACACGACGCGAGCGAGGCCCAGGTCAGCCTCGCGTGGCTCCGCGAGAAGGACATTCCCGCGATCCCGAAGGCCACCGGCGAGGAGCACATCCGCGACAACTGGGAGTCGCTCTCGCTCGACCTCGACGCCGAGGACGTCGAGACCATCGACGGGATCGACATCACCGAACGGCAGGTCGATCCGAACTTCGCACCCTGGTAGCACTTCTTTTTTGCCGAAACAGTGAAGTAATTTGATAATATCCTATCGGTATGGCAGTGCGGTCACGCCGCTCCGGAACCGTCGGGGCGATCCGTCTCGATCTGAGGCGGTTACACGAGAGTTGGATGGAACTGTTCTTCCCGCGCCAGCGCGGCGGTGCGCATTCGGTGCTCGGGAAGTGGACGCCGAGTACGACCGCCGGGCGGGTGGCCTACCATGGATGGGCGGGGCTGGGTGCGCTCGCGGTGACGCTGTTGTACCCGCTGGTGCTGGTCGGGTTCGTGCTCCGGTTTTACACTCGCCGGGTCGATAGGGCGGCCGCGAGCCTCGGCATTGCCGGCGTCGTCGGCCTCTCAGTCGTCGTCTGGGGCGGGCTGACGGTGGTCGCCCACCTCCAGTTCTCCCGACGGGGGTTCGTCGCGGTCGCCGCCGCGGCGGCCGTCGCGACGCTCGCGGCCGCCGCTGCCGTCACTTTCTCGCGGATCGGCGGGCGGGCGATGACGATCGCACTCGCCTATCCCTCAGCGATGACGGCGATCTTCCTTCCACCCGTGGTCGCCGCGCTGTTCTCCGTGACCATCGGATCGGTGGTCCTTCCGGAAAGCACGGAGTTGGCGATCCGGCTGCTCGACGGACCGCTCGCGACCATGGGGGCCAGCGAGTTCCTGCGCGACAACTACACCCTCGAAGGGGCGGCCTACGTGGCGATGTGGTTCGCGATCGCGGTTCCCGTCGGCTGGTTGCTCGGCTGTATCGTCACTCTCGCGAACCTCGTCCGTCCCTCGCGTCGAGAACGAAACTAAACGGTTATTATCCCCCAGTGGCGAAACCTGCAGTACGCATGCTGTTCATCGACACGATGCGGTCGTATCTCTCCGGATCGGAACCGACCGTCTCGGAGTGTCGACACTGTGGAACGACGGTTGAGCCGGACGTCGAGCGGTGTCCACACTGTGAGGCGGAGTCGATCGTCCGCTACCGCGTCACGTAGCGCCGTGCTTCCGGAGGAGGCACGGGGATCGGTGGCAAGCGGCTGGAATCCGATGACCGGTGGGTACCGCAGTTCTCACGGCAGGACGGCGGGACGACCGCGACGCCGTTGAGACCTGGCGGATCGCTTCCGACGTAGCGTCGTCGTGTTCGGTCCGGCGCGGAACCCTTATTTCGAGCGCCACGAAGGATACGTATGGAGTTCGATCTCCCCAAGACGGCGGCGGTGTTCGCCGTTCTGATCGCCCTCGGCGTCATCGGAACGATGCCGATGATGGGTACCGGTACCGTCCTAATGATGGTCCTACCGTCGATGATCGTTTTCGGACTCGTCGTGCTTGCAATCGGCATCAAACACGGGGAATACCGCGCGGCGCATCGATAACCCGTTTCCGCACAGCGCCACAGAAGACGTCTCCAGATCGTCCGGGACCGGACGATACTCGATTCTGTAGTTCTACATATAGCCCAGATCGCGCAGGCGCTCCATCAGGTCCTCCTTGTCCTGGGCGCGGCCCG
>CAYVQH010000088.1:0-7720 GCA_964454105.1 uncultured Halobacteriales archaeon
AACATGATCTCGACGTTGTCGTAGCCCATCTCGTAGAGCCGCGAGAAGGCCCGCAGCTCGTACTCGAAGACGTCGGGCCGGTCCAAACTGCGGCGGATCCCCCGATAGCCAAGCATCGGGTTGTGCTCGCGGGGCTCGTCCTCCCCGCCTTCGAGCTGGCGGAACTCGTCGGTCGGGGCGTCCAGCGTGCGTACCCGTACGGGCCGTGGGTAGAACTCGTCGGCCACGCCCCTGATCCCGCTCACGATCTCGTCGACGTAGGCCTTCTCCCCGTTGTCCGCGACGAACTTCTGTGGCGTCTTCCCCAGCGAGAGGATCATGTGTTCGATCCGCAGCAGGCCGACGCCGTCGGCGCCGGTGGCGGCGGCGCGTTCCGCGGCCTCCGGTATGGAGACGTTGACCTTCACCTCGGTGGCGGTCATCGGTTTGACCGGCGTTTCGGGCCTGACGGACTCGACTGGCTCGTGGTCGGGCTCGTCGCTCGTTCGTCCGGCCTCGACGCTGCCGCGCTCGCCGTCGATGGTGATCTGCTGGCCGTCCTCGATGACCTTCGTGCCGTTGCTCGTGCCGACCACGGCGGGGACGCCGAGTTCTCTGGAGACGATCGCGGCATGGGAGGTCATCCCGCCCTCGTCGGTGACGATCCCCGAGGCGCGCTTCATCGCCGGCACCATGTCGGGGGTCGTCATCTCGGTGACGATGATGTCACCCTCCTCGACCTTGTCGAGCTGGTCGAGCTTGGTGACGATCCGAGCCGCACCGCTCGCCCGTCCCGGACTGGAGCCCAGCCCGTGGACCAGCTCGTCGCCGTTCCCATCGTCGCCGCCGTCCAGTTCCTCGTACTCCATCGTACCGCCGTTCCCGTCCGCGATCCCCTTCATGAGGTTCGACTCGGTGCCGTCGATCGTGCTGTCGCTGATCGTCGTGATCGGCCGCGATTGGAGCATGAACACCTCTCCGTCAACGATCGCCCACTCGACGTCCTGGGGGGTGCCGTAGTGGTCCTCGACGCGCTCGCCCAGTCCGATCAGCGTCGCTATCTCGTCGTCCGTGAGGACGCGCTCGTCGCGTCTGTTCTCGGGGACCTCCCGCTCGACTGTCTCGCCCGTCTCCTCGTCGCGCACACACATAACCTTCTTCGTCGCGGTCGTCTCCTCCTCGATCGCACCGCTCTCGCGGTCGACCACGTAGTTGTCCGGCGAGACCGAACCCGAGACGACCGCCTCGCCCAGCCCCCATGCGGCCTCGATGATGATCCGCGGGTCGCCCGTCGAGGGGTGGCTCGTGAACATCACGCCCGACTTCTCGGCGTCGACCATCCGCTGGACGACGACCGCGATGTTGACGTCCTCGCTGTCGAAGCCCTGCTGTTTGCGGTAGTAGATCGCCCGCTGGGTGAACAGCGAGGCCCAACACTCCTTGACGCGCTGTAGGAGGTCCTCGGCGGTGATGTTGAGGAACGTCTCCTGCTGACCGGCGAAGGAGGCGTCGGGCAGGTCCTCGGCGGTCGCCGACGAGCGTACCGCGACGAACGGCTCGTCGCCGAACTCCTCGTATGCCCTCAGGATCTCCTCGCGTAGTTCGTCCGGAAACGGCGTCCCGAGGATGAGCTCCTCGGCGCGTTCCTGGGCGGCGGCGAGCGCCTCGGAGTCCTCGACGTCAATGTCGACGGCTGCGTGGATCTCCTCGGCGATGCCGGCGTCGTCGATGAACTCGCGGTACGTTCCGGCGGTGACGATGAACGCCGACGGCACCGGTAGCCCCGCGCCCGTCAGTTCGCCGAGCGAGGCTCCCTTACCACCGACGCTTTCGAGATCGTCCGCCCCGATGTCCGCAAGCCAGCGTACTGCCATTTACGTTCGATTCGACACCGAGCCGAGTAAAGAAGGTTGCGACCGAACCGGACAACCGTCGAATTGTGTATTCGAACCCGAGTGAACGTCTATTTCTACGGCTCGATGATCCCGTCGTCCTCGGGAACGGGAACTCGAAGCGTTCCCGAGAGAGCGCCCACCGCCCGTCCACCGACCCGCACGCCCTCGCCGACCTGAACCCGGACCTCGCCCGGACGATCCACGAAGTGACCCTGTTCGAAGCGCATCTCGTCGGGGAGGTCGTCGAACGCCCCGACCTCCCGGAGGTAGGTCCCGACCGCGCCGCTCGCGGTGCCGGTCACGGGGTCCTCGGAGATGCCGGCGAGCGGCGCGAACATCCGCCCGTGGAGCGTCGTCTCGGCCCCGAGGGTGTCGAGGGTGAACGCGTACAGCCCCGTGGCCCCGACCTCCTCACAGAGATCGGAGACCGTCCCCTCGTCCGGCGACGCCTCCCCGAGGCGTTCGAGGAAGTTCACCGGGACGAGGAGGACGGGCAGGCCCGTCGAGGCGACGGCGAGGGGCAGGTCCTGGCCCACGTCCGCGAGCGCGGCCGGATCGACGGAGAGCGCCTCGGCGACCGCCTCGTAGTCGAGGTCGACCCGCTCGACGCGCGCCTCGTCCTGCGTCATCCAGACGGTCCCGTCGGGTTCGACCTCGATCTCCAACACCCCGACGTTGGTTTCGAGACTGTGGGTGCCCGCCTCGATCTCCCCCCGTTCGAACAGGTGTGCGTGGCTGGCGATCGTCGCGTGTCCACAGAGGTCGACCTCGGTCGTGGGCGTGAAATACCGGACCCGCCTGTCGGCCTGCTCGCTTTCGGTCAGGAAGGCGGTCTCGCTGACCGCGAGTTCGCGTGCGATCGCCTGCCGTTGGTCCTCGGTCAGGTCAGCGGCGTCGGGTACCACGCCGGCGGCGTTGCCCGCGAGCGGTTCGTCCGTGAACGCGTCGATCAGGAACACCGACACTCGGTTCGGGTTCGTGTCCATGGCTTCCCTACCGGACAACGCGCCAATAGCGCTACGGCCGCGGCCGACGGCTCCGAACCGTCGTGGCTATCGGATCCGCGGGCGATCGCCGGCGTTTCCACGGTCGTCGCGCACCGTGGCCCTGATCTCGGGAATCGGATCGAGGCTCGGATCGGTGTCGCCGAGGACCAACAGGGCGTAGTACCGGAGATAGGTCCGGATCGGCACCTGCACCACCAGCGCGGCGATCAGCAGCGCGAGGAGGAAGGGGGTCCCGATGACGACCGCCACGACCGCGATGACCGGGTTCGGGGCGAGCAGCGCCGTTGCCCCGACGACGACCGCGAGCGGCACGAGAAACACGACTGCGACGATCGCCAGGAGGACGGCGGCCAACACCCCCATCGCGACGTTGAGTACCAGCGCGCCGAGGCCGTAGGCGAGGTACTGTTTCCACTCGCCGATCAGGGTGGGCCAGAACGCCCGCCACGCCTCGCGGACGCCGCGGTCGCGGACGAGCATGACCGGGACGACGAAGGCGGTGGTGGCGGCGTCGACGATCGCCATCGAAACGCCGGCACAGACGGCCAGCACCGCCAGCGCGACGAGCACCACGCCCTCGAGTCCGCCGATCGAACCGGACCCGACGGTCGCGAGCCCGAACCCGACGAGCCCGAGCGCGGGCAGGACCGCGATCAGCGTGAGGACGATCCGGAACCCGAACAGCGCGGCCCCCTCGCCGAGGAACCGCCGGGAGTAGTCCACGAAGCGCACCTCGTCGGTGCGAAGGGACTCGACGAAGACGAACTCCATGAGCGCGCCGGCGAACGCGAACGCGAGCGCGACCGCAAGCAGCGCCGCGCCGACCAGGCCGATCGCGAGCGCGTTCTCGACGACGAACTGCCGGACGACGTCGAGGCCCGGTCCCGCGGGTCCGGGTCCGGTGTCGGTTCCCGCGGGCGCGCTCCCGGCCCCGCTGCCCGGAACGTTCGTCCCCGCCCCGCCGGCGAAGAGGACGATCACCGAGAGCACCAACAGCCGTCTGATCGACAGCGGCGTGAGGAACTCCCGGGTCGCGATCCACGCGTCGTCCAGGTCGTCGATCGCGTACAGAGCCATGACGGCCGTTCGGCGGCCTCGATCAAATTCCTATCGGCGAGAAGTCAGACGACTTAAACCAAGAGCGATCCTGAAACCAGCCATAGCATGTCCGACCTCCCCGACGAGTTCAAATGCACCATCACCAACTGGGAGTACATCTACGGACTCTGTCGTACGGTGAGTACCGACGTCAAGCGCTCGGAGTTCGACCCCGACGTGATCGTGGCGCTGGCCCGCGGGGGCTGGTTCGCCGGCCGGTGTGTCTGTGACTTCCTCGGGTTGGACGACCTGACGAGCCTGAAGATGGAACACTACGTCGGCACCGCCCAGAAGAGCGGCGAACCGCAGGTCCGCTACCCGATGCCCGAGGGGTCGGTCCAGGACAAGGACGTCCTCATCATCGACGACATCGCCGACACGGGCGGGTCGATCGAGCGCGCCCACGAGTACGTCACCGAGCGCGACGCGAACCAGGTTCGAACCGCCACGCTCCAACTGCTCCAGTCCAGCGAGTTCGAACCCGACTTCATCGGCGAGCGCCTCGAGGAGTGGGCATGGGTCGTCTACCCGTGGAACTTCATCGAGGACATGGTCGACCTGATCTCGGGAGTCATGGAGGCCGCCGACCGGGGGGCGTTCTCCACCGAGGAGATCCGCCACTATCTCGCGGAGTTCCACGAGATCGAGCGCATCCAGATGGAGATCGCCCAGCCAAACCGCCTGAACGAGGTGCTCGTCGAGATGGAACGACGCGAGGTGATCGAGCGCGACGGGACCGACGAGTGGCGGCTCGCGGACGGCTGACTCAATCCCTCGCGGTTCGCTGTCCCGGCGGAACCTGAGCGCCTTCTCGCCACTCCGGGGCGATACGAGGCCGTGGCGGAACTCGCTGCGGGGGATCTCGACCAGCCGATCACCGTCGATCCGTCCGCCGGTGAGGAAACGGGGAGATGTCGGGATACGTATCACCGATCCGTATCGACTTTCGTATACGGCCAGCCCGGTGTCGACGTCACTACCGCTGTAGCTATCGTTCTAAATCGGGATCGAACCGTTTAGGATCACTCCCGAGCGACTCGGATCATGATCGGATTCATCGGCGGCAGCGGCATCTACGAGGCACTGCCACTCGAGAACACCCGCGACGAGGCGATCGAGACGCCCTACGGCGAGCCCAGCGCGCCCGTGACGATCGGCGAGTTCGGGGACACGGGGAAGGAGGTCGCCTTCCTGCCGCGCCACGGCCCCGATCACGGGCGCTCGCCGACGAACCTCCCGTACCGGGCGAACGTCTACGCGCTCAAGTCCGTCGGCGTGACCCATATCCTCGCCTCGAACGCCGTCGGTTCGCTCAAGGAGGACCTGGAGCCGGGAACGCTCGTGATCCCCGACCAGATCGTCGACCGGACCCGCCACCGCCAGATGACCTTCTACGGGGAGGGGATCGTCGTCCACCAGCCCTTCGCCGAGCCCTACAGCCCCGAGCTCGTCGACCACCTGACGGAGGCCGCGGCGAAGGCGACCGGCGCCGAGGTCTCGAAGGGCGGCACCTACGTCTGCATCGAGGGGCCGCAGTACTCAACGAGGGTCGAAAGCGAGTTCTACCGCGCGCAGGGCTGGGATCTCGTCGGGATGACCGCGATCCCGGAGGCGAAACTCGCCCGCGAGGCCGAGATCGCCTACGCCACGGTCGCGGGCGTCACCGACTACGACGTCTGGAAGGAAGACAGCGAGGTCACCCTCCAGGAGGTCCTCGAGAACGCCGAGCGGAACCAGAAGGCGATCAAAGCCGTCGTCGAGGAGGCGATCCGCACCCTGCCCGAGGATCACGCCTGCGAGGCACACACCTCCCTCGAAGGGACGATCAATACGCCCACGAACGCGATCCCCGAGGAAACGAGAGAGCGCGTCGAGCCGCTCGTCGGCGAGTACCTCTGAGCGATCCCGATAGAAATCGCGGTTCGGTTCAGGCTTCGACTTCGGTGACGGGTTCGTTCCGGCTGCCGGGTAGGAGTTCGTGATCGAAGATCGCGTACTCCAGCGCGAGGGGGCCGGGACCGCTGAAGACGAGGGCGATCGAGACGAGCATCAACACCAGGGTGTACTCGTAGCCGCCATTGCCGACGGCAAAGCCGCTGGGGAGGTGGACGAGCCAGGTCGCGACGAGCATGTCGATCGCCAACAACACCGCGGCGTAGCGCGTGAACAGGCCGACGAGCAACAGCAGGCCGCCGACCAACTCGAGCAGGCCGACGAGCCACGCGAACAGCGTGGGCATCGGAACGCTCAGGCTCGCGAGGAATCCCGCAAACCCCGAGATCCCCGTCGCCTTCGGCCCGACAGCGAAGACTTTCCCGACTCCCGAGACGAAAAAGGCGATGCCGAGTGCGATTCGCATGAACAGCGGGCTCCAACCGAGTAACGTGTCGTTGTTCTTCTGTAAACTCATAATGTTTTACTACAGCCACCTATCAACTCCTTAGATGATAAACATTTTTGAGAATAATCTGACTATACGGTCAGCCAACCGTCCGGCCCGTCGCCATCCCACTTACTGCCTCGCCCCCTCGTAAATACATTGTTAATTAATATCACACAACGAACTCAGTCGGTGATCGCTTCGGTACCTTCGCCGCTCGCGGCGGGGTTCTGAACCCAGAGGTCGCCGAAGAGGTCGTCCTGCTGGAGGCGGACCTGTCCGCGGTGAGCCAAAAAGAGCAGCGCGAGGAACGTCTCGACGCGCGACCCGCCCGCGGACTCGATCTCGGCGAACAGGACCTCCTCGCGTCCGGCCTCGTACTGCTCGTCGAGCACGTCGTACACCAGATCGATGGTCTCCTCGATGTCCTCGCCGTGGGCCGTGCCGGTGACGTCCTCGGCGGTGGGTTCGTCCTCCGCACGGAAGTCGTCCGCCGAGTGGTAATCGAGCGTCTGGATCCCGCGCTGGAACCCCTTCGGCGATCCCGAGGTGTCGTACTCCCGGGACTCCTTCCACCACGAGTCGCGTTCCGCCTCGCGTAGCTCTCGAACGAGCTCGTCGAGCGTCTCGGGCGAGCCGCGCGCCTGCTTGCGATCGAGTCGCCGTTCCATCTCGCGTTCGAGGTCGGCGACCGGGTCCTCGGGGAAGGGTTCGTCGAACTCCCCGCCCATTCCCGTCTCGGCCTCCCAGTCGTCGAACTCCTCCTCGTCGTCCCCGCCGAGCAGTTCGTCGCTTTTCATTCGCAACAGAACGCTCGCGTAGAAGAGTGCCCGACCCGAGGTCCGGAGGTCCGCCGAATCGAGCTTCGCGAGGAAGGCATCGGTCACCTCCACGATGTCGATGTCCCACGGCTCGATCCGATCCTCCTCGGCCAGTTGGACCAGCAGCTCGACCGGCTCGACCTCCCCCTCATCGTCGTCCTCGGGAGGGAGCGCGACGTCAGTCATCGGCGGTCGCGGCCTCCTCGCCGCCGCCGAGATCGATCCCGGTGACGGTGCTGACGTTGTTCCCCTGCATCGTCACTCCGATCGCCCGCTCGGAGCGTTCGAGCATCGCCGAGCGATGGGAGACGACGACGAACTGGGCGTCGCCCGCGAGTTCGTCGACCATCTCCCCCACGCGGTCGGCGTTCGCGGCGTCGAGGAACGCGTCGACCTCGTCGAGCGCGTAGAACGGCGCCGGGTTGTAGCGCTGGATGGCGAAGATGAACGCCAGCGCGGTCAGCGACTTCTCGCCGCCGGACATGGCGTTGAGCCGCTGGATCGGCTTGTCGCCGGGCTGGGCCTTCATCGTCAGCCCGC
>CAYVQH010000089.1:0-7660 GCA_964454105.1 uncultured Halobacteriales archaeon
TCGAGCAGGGCGTTGACCGAGACGGTCATCGCGTGGCTGAAGGCGTCGATTTCAGTAGGACTGATCCCCGCGTCCTCGCAGGCCTTCTCGATACCGGCCATCACGCCGACGCTTTGATCCTCGGTGCTCGGTACCTTCGCCGTCGTGAGGTCGTCTCCCATGTGTAGCGCCACGTCGGTGAACGTGCCGCCGACGTCGACCCCGATGTGTGTTTCAGTCATACTAGTAGGACGTCGTAGATCGTTCGCAGCCCGATGCCGATCACGACGAGCGTCACCACGGCCCCCAGCGCGTTCTGTAGGGTGGAGTTCGTGTGCTCGCCGAGCAACGCGTCGTTGTTCATCGCGTAGATGAGGAACACGGCCAGTATGGGAAGGAGAATCCCGTTCGCGACCTGCGCGAAGACGATCACCTGCACGGGATCGTATCCCAGTCCCGAAAAGACCGTGCCGGTTCCCAGAATGGTCAGCCAGATCGCCCTGAACCGCGTGGATTTCAGGTCCACGTCCCACCCGAGCGCCCCAGCGGTGGCATAGGCCCCCGCAAGCGGCGCGCTCATGGCGCTCGTGAAGCCGGCGGCGAACAGCCCGATCGCGAAGAAGGTGAGCGCGAACCCGCCGAAGACGGGTTCGAGCTGGTTCGCCATCGCGCCGACGTCCCCTATCTCGGTGCCGGCGGGGAACACGGCCGCGGCGGTGATCACGATCGAGAGGGTGATCGCGCCGCCGAACAGGACCGAGGCGATCGTGTCGGTGCGACACGCCGCGAGGTCGTCGGGCCCGCCCCAGCGTTCCTGAACGGTACTCGCGTGCAGGAAGAGGTTGTAGCCCACGACCGTGGTGCCGATCAGCCCGGCGATCAGGTAGGCCGATCCCTCGGGGACGGCGGGGACGAACCCGCGACCCAGCGCGCCCAGATCGGGCCGGACGAGGATCGCGTTCGCGACGAAGGCGAGTCCCATCACGATCACCAACACGACGAACGTCCGCTCGATCAGTTCGTAGTTCCCGCTCCAGAGGAGTCCGGCGGCGACCAGCCCGATGAGCGGTCCCCAGACGTTCGCCCCGATCCCGGTGATCGTCGCCAGCCCGGCTGCGCCGCCGACGATGTTCCCCGTTTGAAAGGCCGCGGTGCCGACGCCGATCGCGCTCACCACGAGCACCACGCTCGCGGTCTTCGCGACGGGGTGATCGAACTCCCCTCTGAGTGCCTCGCCCAACCCCGCCCGCGAGACCAGTCCGAGGCGCGCGCTCATCTCCTGGAGGACGATAGTCGCGATCACCGAGAAGACGATCGTCCAGACCAGCACGTAGGCGTACTGTGCGCCGATGACGCTCGCGGTCGTCACCGTTCCGGGCCCGACGAACGCCGCCGCGACGATCGCGCCGGGGCCGATCGCTCGCAGCCGGTCCCTCAATGACATCCTTTCACACTCATGGTATGAGTTCACGTAGCCAGGGAGGCGTATCAAGCTTGTTGAGATGGCTGCATACGCGCACCATCACGCGTATGAATCGCTCACTCGTCCGGATCTCGTTGAGTGAGAAGCGCCTTCGCGACTCCCTCCTCCATCTCGACCTCGAAGGGCAGGTCGACCGTCGAGCGCTCGACGAATCGCAGCATGAACCGTTTGGTCGGTTCCGAGGGGAAGACGACGTGGTACGCCCCGTTCTCGACCCCGCGGACGGTGAGAAATCCACACAGCGAGAGCCATTCGAGGACCTCGTCGAGATCGGTAAAGCGCTCGGCGTACTCGGCGGCGTGGAAATCGGCCACGCGGTCTGCGGCCGTGAGAAACTCGGGATCGGGGTCGCCCTCGCGGTAGACGTACTCGAGGAAACAGTGCAGGAAGTCGACGTCCAGCAGAACGTGCTCGCCGGTCGAGAGCAGCCGGTGGTACTGCTGGAGGTCCGCGCTCACGTCGGTCTCGGCGGCCTCGAGGTTCGCGGCGTAGAAGGTGAGAGCCCGGCGAACCACGGCGCTCTGACCCTCGCCCGTCTCGGCAAGCAGGGTGTCGAGGGCGGAACGCGACTCGTCATCGAGCGACACGGTCACGCGGTCGGTCATGGTCGACGAAAGCGGGCCAGACGTGTATAGGGTGCGATCAAAACGAACCGCGGCGATAGAGCCAGACGTCGATCCCGGTCAGGACCGAGGCGAGCACGAGGACCCCCATCCCGACCGCCGACGCGCCCAGCGAGAACGCGTAGAGCGCGGTTCCGAACAACAGCAGATCGAGGGTCCCGACCATCAGCACCATCCCGGCGGGACCGCCGTCGCCGTCGTCGTCGTCGGCCGGACGCCTCCCGTCCTCGCTCATGGGTTCTCGTTCGACTCGACGCTACTAACCGTTGTGTTGCCCGTCAGGTCGCCGTGCTCACGATCTTGATCACGTCGCCCTCCTCCAGGACGTGGTCCTCGCCGATCCGGCGCTTCGAGCGGGCGTCGACGGCGTGGAGATACCCCTCGCCGATGTCGGAGTGAACGGCGTACGCGAGGTCCCGGGGAGTCGATTCGGCAGGCAGGAGGAAGGCGTCGGGCAGGACGTTTCCCTGGCCGTCGGTCCACTTGGTCTCGTTCTGGACGGGGTAGGTCGTGAACTGATCGAGCAGGTCGTAAACCGCACCGTTGAGCGCCGCCTGCACCCCGGTGCCACCCTGTTCGGCCATCGTCTCCCGAAGCTCCTCAAGTCGTGCCTGCTGGGACTCGCTGAGTTCCCCGGGAACCTCGAAATCCGGATCTCCCGGGTCGTACTCGAGTAGGCCCGCCTCCGCCCCCTTCCGTAGGGCGAGTTCGCCCTCGGCCGTGGTCGGGACCACGCGTTGGCCCGTCCGTTCGCCGGCCTCCCGAAGCCGTTCGATGTTCTCGGCGGGTGCGACATCGGCCTTGTTCGCGGCGACGATGATCGGCTTCGTTCGTGCACGGACCTTTCGGGCGAGCGCGCGCCTGTCCCCGTCGGTCCACTCGCGGGGGTTCTCGGGGTACTCGAGTTCCCGCAACACGACGGCGACGTCGGCCTCGCTCGCGCCGAAACCCGTCAGGACGTCCGCGATCGCCTCGTCGATGTCGAACCCCGGCGACCGGGACTGGCGCTCGACGCCCTCCCAGTTTCGCTCCACGATCCCCGCGAGCCAGCGGTCCATCTCCTCCTCGATGAAGTCGATCTCCTCGGTGGGATCGTACGTGCCGACGTCGACCGGCTCGCCCTCGGCGTTCGTTCCGCCGGAGGCATCCACGACGGTCACGATCGCGTCGGCGTTCGTCAGCGCGTCCAGAAACTGGTTTCCCAGCCCGCGCCCCTCGTGGGCGCCCGGGACCAGTCCGGCGACGTCGATCAGTTCGACCGGGACGTAGCGTTTCCCGCCGCGACAGTTGTCGTTGCCACAGTGCTCGTCGAGGGCGAGACACGGACACTCGGTACGGACGTAGCTCACCCCTCGGTTCGGATCGATCGTCGTGAACGGGTAGTTCGCCACGTCGACCTCCGCGCGGGTCGCGGCGCTGTAGAAGGTGGATTTCCCGGCGTTTGGCTTGCCGGCGAGCGCGAGCGTGAGCATACTCGTGATATCCCCGAACGGGGGAACTGCCTTTCGGTCAGTCGTCGGCGTCGGCCAGCGAGTCGCGCTCGCGACTTGCGAACGGCCGGGCGGCCAGACCCTTCCGGCGTGCGTCCAGCTCCGAGAGCCCGTAGACGACCGCGACGAGGGTCACGATCCCGACCGGGATGAGGACGTACTGCGGCAGGCCCGTCAGCCCGTACAGCGCGTAGCCGAACGTGGCGACCGCGGCGACGGTCAGCGCGTAGTAGATCTGGGTGCGGACGTGGTCGATGTGGTCCGCCCCGGCGAAGGTCGAGGACAGCACCGTGGTGTCCGAGATCGGCGAGCAGTGGTCGCCGAAGATCGCCCCCGAGAAGACCGCGCCGGTCGCGACCGCGAGCATCTCCGAGGTGCCCCCCGAGACCTCCCACGCGAGCGGGATCGCCACCGGCGTCACGAGCGCCATCGTCCCCCAGGAGGTGCCGATCGAAAACGAGATGAACCCGGCGGCGAAGAGGATCACGATCGGCAGCAGCGTCGGCGTGATGAATCCAGCGGCGACGTCGGTCACGTACGCGCCGGTCTCGAGCGCTCCGGCGACGGCCCCGATCGACCACGCGAGCACGAGGATCGCGATGGCGTGCAGCATGATTCCGAACCCGTCGAGCACCGTCTCCATCGCCTCGTCTAGCGCGAGGACGTCGTAGACCAACGAGAGTACGAGCGCGGTCGCCGCCATCGCAAAGGAGCCCCAGACGAGCGCGCCCATGAAGTCCGCGCTCTCGGCCATGTCGATGGCCGACGCGCCGGGCGAGTAGCCGCTCCAGGCCACTCCGACGGCGACGACGGTCACCAGCGCGACGATCGGCACCGTGAAGAACCGGACCATCGGCGAGTCGGTTTCCACGTCACCTAGGTCCTCTTTCATGCTCTGGAGGGGCTTCGCGCCGTCGCGGTTGACCTTGCCCGTGCGTTGGGCGCGGTGTTCGGCGTCGAGCATCTCGCCGAAGTCCCGGCGGGTGAGGACGATCACGCCGACCATGAGGATCGCGAACAGACAGTAGAGGTTGTAGGGCATGCTCCGAACGAACGTGAGGAACGCCGAGGGCGCGACGTCCGCGATTCCCGCGGCCTCGTAGCCCGTCTGGACCATGCTGATCTGGTAGGCGACCCAACTCGAGATGCCGAAGGTCGCGACGGGCGCGGCCGTCGAATCCAGCAGGTAGGCGAGTTTCTCGCGGGACATGTTCGTCTCGTCGGCGATGTCCTTCATCGAGGAGCCGACGATCGCGGTGTTGGCGTAGTCGTCGAAGAACCAGACCATGCCCAATAGCCACGTCGCGATCCCGACCTTTCGGTGGGAGTCGAGCCGACTCGTCGCGTAGTTCGCGACCGCGAGCGACCCGCCCATCCGCCAGATCAGCGCGATCCCCGCCCCCAGAAGCGAGACGAAGACGATGATCTGGGCGTGAAAGACGTCCTCGCCGATGGCGCTGACGATCCAGTCGAACGTCTGGACGATCCCCACGCTTCCCGAGTAGATGATCCCCCCCGACCATACCCCGATGAACAGCGACAGCAGCGCCCGCCGCGTGATGATCGCCAGCGCGATAGCGACCAGCGGCGGCACGAGCGATAGCGCCCCGAACTCGGTTGGCATACCCCCACTTATCAAGCTAGGTGTTAACACTTTCGTACCGATCATCCCTGACCCGGACGGACGTGCCGTCATTCCAACCGGTCCGGTTGCCCGTATCGGACGGTTTTTGCCCCGACGAGCGCAACTACGGGTATGGCCACCCGGTTTCTCGATCACGACGACCTCCTCGACAGGATCGATGCGTACGAGTTCGAGCGCACGCCAGCGATCGTCTGTAACGCCCACATCACCGGCCTGGGCGTCGCCCGCGCGCTCGCGGCCCACGGCGTTCCCGTGATCGCGATCGACCGCAACGGCGACGGGGTCGCGCCCTCCTCGGAGGCGGTGACGTTCGCCGGCCGGGTCACCTACCCGCTCGACGATCTGGAGGGCTTTCGCGAGGATTGCGAGGCGATCGCCGCCGCCACGGACCGCGAACCGGTCGCCTTCGGCTGCATGGACGAGTGGGTCCACGCTTTCGCCGACGCCGACCCTGAAGGCGTACGTCTCCCCTTCGCCGAGAAGGCAGTGGTCGACGCGGTGCTGGACAAGGAGTCGCTGTACGGTCTGGCGGCCGATCTCGACGTCCCCTTCCCCGAGACCCACCGGCTCGCGGGGATCGGCGATGACTCGCCCGCGGCGGCCGAGACCCTCGGCGAGCCCATCGAACCCGAGGCGGCATCCGATCGCCTCGCGTTCCCGTTCGTCGTCAAGCCCGCGCGAAAACGCGAGTTCGAGGAGGCGGTCGGCACGAACGTCATCGAGGTCGAAAGTGAGGCCGAGTACGCCGAGGTGATCGCGACTGCCCGCGAGGCCGACATCCGCGTGATGGTCCAGGAGAAGGTCCCCGTCACGGAGGGCGAGGACTGCTCGCTCGCCTCCTACGTTCCGCCTGCTGGCGACCCGCTCACGTTCGTCGGCAATCCGCTCATCCGGTATCCGAGAGCGTTCGGCACCTCGTGTGTGGTCGAGCGAGTCGATCGCCCGGAGATCGAGGAGCGCGCTCTGTCCGTTCTTTCGGAGACGGGCTATCACGGCATCAGCGAGTCCGAGTTCGTCTACGACCGCGAGCGACAGGAGTACGTCCTGCTCGACATCAACACCCGTCCGTGGAAGTGGATCGGACTGCCGGTTTTCGCGGGGACGAACCTGCCGATGGCCGCCTACGCCGACGCGACGGACGCGGAGTACACCCCCTCCGAGCCGAGCGATTCTCGGTGGGTCTACCTGCCCGACTACCTCGAACTGCTCGCCACCGACGAGAGCTTCGGGGACGTGTTGAGCGAGACCCAGTGGACCGCGCTCGTCTCCGGGGCCTTCGAGGACGGCGAGGATCTGACGACCGGCGTGTACTCGCCGTCCGACCCCGGACCCACGTACGACGTTATCCGGACGGAGTTCGGCGGGATCGAGTACTACTGTTCCTGCTAACGGACCTTTTTGCGGTTCGGGTGCGCTCGCCCTGCTCACCCACCACTCGCCGTAAAAACCGCCTCCAAAAAGACCGCGAGCGCTCCGTACCGTTACTCAGCAGGAACCGCACCGCGTTTAGTTCGGTTTCCATTCGCCGCTATCAGGCGGCTTTTGGCGGCGGCATCCGACTCCACGGGTATGTCAGCAGAGCGAATGGGGCTGAACCTCTTTACGATGAACTCCGTCGAGCACGTCAGCGCCGGGTCGTGGTGCTACCCGGGCGACCAGTCCCACCGCTACACCGATCGAGAGTACTGGACCGAACTGGCGCGCACCGCCGAACGCGGCGGGGTCGACGCGATATTCTTCGCGGACGTACGGGGGATCTACGACGTGTACGAGGGGAATCGAGAGATGGCGATCGAGCGAGCGGTACAAACGCCCTCGAACCACCCGCAGGCACTGGTGCCCGCGATGGCCGAAGTGACTGATCATCTGGGATTTGCGATCACGCGCTCGACGACCTACACGCATCCCTACCAGCTCGCCCGCGAGCTCTCGACGCTCGATCACCTCACCGACGGGCGGGTGGCGTTCAACGTCGTCACCTCCTATCTCGGGAGCGCCGCCCGAAACCTGGGCCTCGACGAACGCATGGACCACGACGAGCGCTACGACCGCTCCGAGGAGTTCATGCAGGTCTGCTACCGCCTCTGGGAAGGGAGTTGGGACGACGACGCCGTCGTCCGGGACCGCGAGGCGGGCGTCTACACCGATCCCGAGAAGATCAGGGAGATCGGCTTTGAGGGGGAGTACTTCGACGTCCCGGGCCCCCACGGCTGTGAGCCCTCGCCCCAGCGCACGCCCGTGATCTACCAGGCCGGCTCCTCCGAGCGCGGGCGCGCGTTCGCCGCGAAGAACGCCGAGGCCGTCTTCACGAGCCAACCGACCGAGTCGGGTGTGGGAGAGTACATGTCCGACATGCGCGAACGCGCCGCCGAGTGCGGCCGGGACCCCGACTCGCTCGACTTCTTCGCCGGGATCGTCCCGATCGTCGGCGAGACCGAGG
>CAYVQH010000090.1:0-7512 GCA_964454105.1 uncultured Halobacteriales archaeon
GACTGATGCTCGGCGTCGAGGTCGTCGATCCGACCGCAGAACCGGACGAACTGGGCTGTCACCCGGTCGACCCGGACGCCGCCGAGCGGATCCAAAGCGAATGCCTCGAGCGCGGGCTGATCGTCGAGCGCGGCGGGCGGGAGGGCGAGACCATCCGCTTCCTGCCGCCGCTGACGGTCTCTCAGGACGAAATCGACGAGGTCGCGGGGATCTTCGAGGAGGCGACCCTGGCCGCCGAGAGTGAGGGGCGGGGTACGGAGGTGGCGCGATGAGTCCCGCCGGATCCGACGGGCTGTTCCTCGGAAGCGAGGCGGGGGCGACGGCCTACCGGGATGCGATGGAGCGGGCCACGGAGGCCGTGACCGACGCGACCGGGGAGGGGCCCTACGCCGGCGACGCGCCCGGCGAACTTGAGGACCGCCTCGCGGGGTTCGACCCGCTGCCCGAGGAGGGGCGGGGGCTCCGGGCGGCGATCGAGGAGGTCGGCGAGCGCGTCCTCTCGCGGTCGGTCGACCCCTCCGACCCGCGCTGCGTCGCCCACCTGCAGTGTCCGCCGCTGATCCCCGGCCTCGCCGCCGAGGCGATGGCGACGGCGCTCAACCAGTCGCTCGACTCGTGGGATCAGAGCCCCGCGGCGACGATGCTCGAGGAGCGGATGATCGACGAGCTCTGCGGGCTGTTTGGCTATCGCGGGGGCGACGGCGTGTTCACGGGCGGCGGCACCCAGTCGAACCTGATGGGGTTGTTGCTCGCGCGCGAGCACTACTGCCGGGAGGCGTTCGGGCGCTCGCCGCGAGAGGCGGGCCTCCCCCCGGAGGCCGACGCGCTGCGAATCGTCTGTTCGGAGGCGACCCACTTCACCATCCGGCAGGCGGCCGCCCAGCTCGGCCTCGGGGAGGACTGCGTCGTGAGCGTCCCGACCGACGACGGGGACGCGATGTCGGTCGAGGCGTTGGATCGCGTCCTCAGGAACCTCGACGAGCGGGACCTGGAGCCGTTCGCGGTCGTCGCCACCGCCGGCACGACGGACTTCGGCGCGATCGATCCCCTCGAACGGGTCGCCGAGCGGGCAGCCGAGCGCGGAGCGTGGCTCCACGTCGACGCGGCCTACGGCGGCGCGCTCGCGCTGAGCGACGCCCACCGCGGGAAACTGGCCGGGATCGGGCGGGCCGACTCGATCGCGGTCGACTTCCACAAGCTGTTCTACCAGCCCATCAGCTGCGGGGCGTTCCTGCTTCGCGACGGGGAGGACTTCGAGCTGATGGGGCGCAACGCGGCCTACCTCAACCCAGAGGGCGACGCAGAGCGCGGCGTTCCGAACCTCGTCTCGAAGTCGCTGCAGACCACCCGGCGGTTCGACGCGCTCAAGCCCTACGTGACGTTCCGGGCGCTCGGGCGCGAGGGGCTGGCCGGGCTGGTCGAGTACACCCTCGACCTCGCCGAGGCCGCCGCCGAGCGGCTGGCGGCCGACCCGGCGTTCGAGCTCCTCCACGAGCCGACGATCAACACCGTCGTCTTCCGCTACAGACCGACCGGGGTTCCCGACGGCACCTCCCGCGAGGAGTGGACCGATTACGTCAACAGGGAGATCAGAAAGCGACTGCTCTCAGAGGGCGAGGCCGTCGTCGCCCGGACGGAGGTCGACGGGGTGGCGAGCCTGAAGCTGACACTTCTGAATCCGCGGACGACCCTCGGGGACGTCGAGGCGATCACGGAGGCGATCCGCGAACACGGCACCCGGATCGAGGCCGGAGAGGTGGCGGCGTGAACCCCGATCCCTCCGAGGTCGCGGAGAGCGCGATGATCCATGCCTACCTCAACTGCTACCTGCGCGAGACCGGCGATGGCGAGGTGGTGGAACTCGATCCCTCCATCGACGCCGACACCGAACGCGCGATTGCCTGCGGGCTCGAGGGAGGGATCGAGCTGCTCGCGCCGCTCGAATACCGATCGCCGACCGGCCGCCACCGCTTCTCGCTGCCGGCGTACTACCGAACCGGGAGGGAGTGGCTCGCGCTCGATCTGGGCACCCTGGTCGCGCTGACGGCCGCGGAGGTCGGGCGGTCGCGGGGCGCCGGGGCGACCGACGACCTGCTGTATCACGCCCTCGACAGCCGACGGGCGATAGAGCGGTTCGTCCGCGCCCGCGCGGACGACGACAGCCTAGGTGCCACCGAATGGACCTTCCGGGAGGCCGAGCAGTCGCTCGTCTTCGGCCATCTGCTACACCCGACGCCCAAGAGCCGCGAGGGGATCGCGTCCCACGACGCCCCGCGGTACGCCCCCGAACTCCGGGGCTCGTTCCCGCTGTCGTACGTCCGGGCGGACCCGGAGCTGCTCGAGGAGGGCTCGGCCCGCGAGGAGGGTGCGAGCGAGTGGGTCCGCCGGGCACTCCGCGAGGACCCCCAGGTCCCCGAGGGGGTCGCGGAGACCGACGACGCGCTGGTGCCGCTGCACCCCTGGCAGGCCGATCACCTGCGACGCCAGCCCCGCGTCCGGCGGCTGGTTGAGGACGGAAAAGTAGAGTTCCTCGGCGAGGTGGGCCGGGAATTCTACCCGACGTCCTCGGTCCGCACGCTGTACTCGCCCGACGCGCCGTTCATGGTCAAGGGCTCGCTCGCGGTGCGGATCACCAACTCGGTGCGGACCAACAAGCGTCCCGAGCTCGAACGCGGCGTCGCGGTCGCGGAACTCCTCGACGCCGGGCTGGGGCGGGAGCTCGACCGGCGCTTTCCCCACTTCGGGATCGTTCGCGACCCGACCTACCTCACGCTCGGGGGCGACCTGATGGACGGCGAGGAGTCGGGCTTCGAGGTCGTCCTCCGAGAGAACCCCTTCCGGGGCGAGAACGCGGAAAACGTCGCGCCCGTGGTCGACCTCTGTCAGGACGGGATCGACGGCCCCTCACGGCTCGCCCACCTCGTGGAGGGGGTCGCCGAGCGCGAGGGGATCGCGAGCGCCGACGCCGCCGCGGAGTGGTTCCGCCGGTATCTCGCGGCCGCGATCCGGCCGGTGCTCTGGCTCTATCTCACCTATGGAGTCGGTCTCGAGGCTCACCAGCAGAACGCCGTCCTCTCAGTTGAGGAGGGCTATCCCGAGGCCTTCTACTACCGCGACAACCAGGGCTACTACTTCGCCGAGTCGACCTATCCGGAGATCGACGCGATGCTTCCCGGCGTCGGCGAGCGCGCGGACACGCTCGTCCCCGACGCGGTCGCCGACGAGCGGATCCGCTACTACGTCGTGTTGAACGACGCCTTCGGCGTGATCAACGCACTCGGAACTGCCGGCCTCGTCGACGAGCGGCGGCTCCTCTCCGTGCTCCGCGAGGAGCTCGAAGAACTCCGGGAGTTCGACCGTCCCGAGTCCTCGCTGCTCGAGAGCCTGCTCTCCGACCGTCGCCTGCCCTGCAAGGCGAACCTGCTGACCCGGGCCCACGGCATGAACGAACTCGTCGGCTCGCTGGAGAACCAGTCGGTGTACACGGAGGTCCCCAACCCGCTGGTGACCGAACTGGAGGTACGCGCATGACGGACCCACGCACGATACGAACGACCTACGACCACCACGTCTACGACGGTTGTATTGACCGCACGATATCGTTCCGCCCCGCGACCAGAGAGCGGGACCTCGGGCGGCTGCACCGCTGGCTGAACCGCGAGCACGTGCTGCCGTACTGGGAGCTCGACGAGCCCCTGCCCGCGTTCGCGCGGGCGTTCGAGGGGAAGCTCGCGGACGAGCATCTCGTTCCCTACGTCGGCTGTCTGGACCACGTCCCGATGAGCTACTGGGAGGCCTACTGGGCGGCCGAGGACACGCTCGCGAACCACTACGACGCGTGCCCCACAGACCGCGGGCTCCACCTGCTGATCGGCCCGCCCGAGTACCTCGGGAAGGGCTACGCGGAGCCCCTGCTCCGGGAGATGACGGCACTGCAGTTCGCCCACCCCGATACCGAGCGCGTCGTTGCCGAGCCCGACGCCCGAAACGACCGGGCGATCGCCGTCTTCGAGGCCTGCGGGTTCGAGCCGCGCTTCGAGTTCGAGTTCCCCGAGGAGGAGAAGGACGCGCTGCTCGTGGTCTGCGAGCGCGATCGTTTCGAGGAGAAGCGGGAGGTGGCCCGATGAGCGACCCCTACGACGTCGTCGGGATCGGGATCGGGCCGTTCGACCTCGGGCTGGCGGCGCTGCTCGACGGGGTCGAGGACGTCGACGCGCTCTTTCTCGAACAGGAGGAGTCGTTCGGCTGGCACGAGGGAATGTTGATCGACGGGGCAACCCTCGAGGTGCCGTTTCTCGCGGACCTAGTGACGATGGCCGACCCGACCAGCCCCCACAGCTACCTGAACTACCTGAAGGAGCAGGGTCGGCTCTACGAGTTCTACTTCTACGAGACGTTCCAGATCCCCCGCGAGGAGTACAACGCCTACTGCAAGTGGGTCGCCGAGCACCTCGGGAGCTGTCGGTTCGGCCGGCGCGTCACCCGGGTCGCCGACGACGGCGACGCCTTCCTCGTGGAGGCGCGCGATCCCGAGACCGGTGAGCAGCAGCGCTACCGGGCGCGAAACGTCGTCAGCGGGATCGGAAGCCGTCCGCACGTCCCCCCGGGACTGCGGGGCCATCCCGACGAGGACGTCTTCCACTCGGCGCGCTACATGGACCGCCGGGAACGCTGTCTCGACGCCACGGGGATCACCGTCGTCGGCTCGGGCCAGAGCGCCGCCGAGGTCTTCCTCGACCTGCTTCGGGCCCAGTCCGGGAACGACTACCGGCTCGACTGGCTCACCCGTTCGGAGGGGTTCTTCCCGATGGAGTACTCGAAGCTCGGCCTCCAGCACTTCACCCCCGAGTACGTCGACTACTTCTACGACCTGCCGGAGGAGACGAAATCGGATCTGCTGGCCGAGCAGGACCTGCTCTATAAGGGGATCGATCCGGGGACCAGCGAGGAGATCTACGACCTGCTCTACGAGCGCTCGATCGGCTCGTCCCCGGAGGTCGGGATGCTCGCGAACGCGGAGGTGCGGGGGATCGACGCGCTGGAGGACGGAGGGTATCGCCTGCGCTGCGAGCAGCGCCAGGAAGGGGTGCGATTCGACCACGAGAGCGAGGTCGTCGTGCTCGCGACGGGCTACCGACGTCCCTTTCCTGCCTTTCTCGTCCCGATCGAGGACCGCATCGAGACCACCGATGGACAGCCCGCCGTGCGTCGGGACTACCGACTCGAAACGGAGGGACTTCCCGGCGAGGTGTTCGTCCAGAACGCCGAGATCCGCACCCACGGCGTCGGCACGCCCGATTTGGGGCTGGGTTGTCACCGAAACGCCGTCATCGCCAACGCGATCTGCGGCCGCGAGGTCTACCCCGTCGGCGAGGACACCGTCTTTCAGGACTTCTCGGCAGAACAGTTCGCAAACCACGCCCCCGCGAGCGTGCTCGACGAGCCGCGCGCACCCCTCACACGGGAGGACTGAAACCATCATGAACACGACACCGACGCACGATCACGATCCCGAACCGACCGACATGACCGACCTGACGGACACGAACGCGCTGACGCCGGAGGTCTGGCGAACCGTCGAGCGCCGCCTGCTCCGAAAGATGATCGAGGAGTTCGCCTACGAGGAACTGATCGACCCCGAACTCCACGACGGGCGCTACCGACTCGAGTTCGAGCGAGCGGCCTACGAGTTCGATGCCGAGGAGCGGCTGTTCGATGGCTACAGCGTGGACGCGGACTCGATCCGGCGGCGTACCGACGGGAACGGAAGGGGCGAGTGGGAGCCCGCCACCGACCCCATCGAGTTCCTGTTCGACGCCCGCGAGCGCATGGGCGTCGACGAGATGACCGCCGGCCATCTCGTCCGCGAGTACCGCAACACGCTGCTGGCGGACGCCCACATCGAGGCACGAAAACGAAACGACCCCGGAATCGACCTCGATGAACTCTCCTATGCCGACTGGGAGGGCGAAATGGGGGGCCATCCATGGATCACCTACAACAAGGGCCGGATCGGCTGGGGCTACGACGACTATCGTCGGTATGCCCCCGAGTGCCAGCAGCCCGTCCGGCTGCGGTGGCTCGCGGTCTCCCGGGAACTCGCGACGTTCGTCTCGACGGGGGATGTCGAGTACGACGCGCTCCTCGACGCGGAGCTCGGCGACCGCCGGGAGGCCTTTGCCGACCGGCTCCGGTCGGAGGGGCTCGATCCCGAGGGCTACCGGCTGGTGCCCGTCCACGAGTGGCAGTGGGACGAGGCGATCGTGGGGGCGTTCGCGAGGGAGGTCGCGACCGACGCGATCGTTCCCCTCGGCGAGGGTCCGGACGAGTACCTGCCGATGCAGTCGATCCGCACCTTTGCGAACGTCGACCGGCCCGAGCGCCACAACGTGAAGCTTCCCATGAAGATCCTCAACACGCTGGTCTGGCGCGGTCTGCCCGGCGATCGCACCGAGGCCGCCCCGCTGGTCACGGAGTACCTGAAGGGGATCCGCGACGACGACCCGTTCCTGCGCGACGAACACCGGCTCGTCCTCCCGGGCGAGGTCGCGGGCGTGAACGTCGATCACCCCGAGTTCGACCGGCTCGAGGGCGCGCCCTACCAGTATCGTGAACTGTTGGGTTGTGTCTGGCGCGAGAGCGTCCACGATTTGATCGACGAGGACGAGCGCCCGATCACGCTGTCGGCGCTGTTGCACGTCGACGGGACGGGCACTCCGGTCCTCTCGCGGCTGGTCGAGCGCTCGGGGCTGGAGATCGACGAGTGGCTCGACGAGCTGTTCTCGACGCTCCTGCCGCCGCTGTTGCACTACCTCTATCGCTACGGCACCGTCTTCTCGCCCCACGGCGAGAACACGATCCTCGTGGTGCGCGACGGCGTTCCCACGAGGCTCGCGCTCAAGGACTTCGTCGACGACGTCAACGTCAGCGAGTACCCGCTGCCCGAACTGGAGGCGCTGCCTGAGGACCTGCGGGCGGTGTTGCGCACCGAGCCGCCGGAGGGGCTCAGTCAGTTCATATTCGCGGGGCTGTTCGTCGGGGTGTTGCGCTACATCGCCGGGATCGTAGAGGAGCACTACGACTATCCCGAGGAGCGCTTCTACCGCGGGGTTCGCGAGGAGATCCTCGCCTATCAGGAGCGTTTCCCCGAACTGGAGGAGCGATTCGAGCTGTTCGACCTGCTGAAGCCGACGTTCACGAAACTCTGTCTCAACCGCAATCGGATGCTGGGCGGCTACGGCGACGCCGACGGCCGCCCGCACGCCGCCGAACACGGCGCGGTCAGGAACGCCCTCTACGAGGTAAGAGGGGAGAACGAGTAAGGACAGAGGGACGTCGGTGATCGGTTACGGCTCACTCGAAACGGAGGAGAAGGGAACGCGAGAAGAAAGAGCAGCAGTACCTAGTCGTCCGCGGACATCGGCGTGTCGTCGGGGGACGCCGGCGCGGGACTCGAATCGAGGTCGTCGTCCTCGGCGTAGGGGTACCAGGTCTGTTTCGTGTTGTGCATGT
>CAYVQH010000091.1:0-7506 GCA_964454105.1 uncultured Halobacteriales archaeon
GCTACGTCGCCGGCCAGGACACGACGGGGCCCGAACTCGGGCGCATCGAGGACGCACTGGGCTATCTCGACTAGGAAGATACTTCCGACTCGCGGGCCCAGTCGTAGGCATGACGTTCGTTTCTCCCAACACGGTGATCGCGCGATGAGCATGGGTGGCGGCAACCCCGAACTGCAGGAGCTCTCCCAGCAGCTTCAGGAGCTCGATGCCCAGCAGGACGCCCTCGAGGAGGAGGTCGAGGAGCTACAGAACGAGCAAGCCGAGATCACCGAGGCGGTCGACGCACTCGAATCGCTCGAGACCGGCTCGACGGTGCAGGTGCCGGTCGGCGGCGGCGCATACGTCCGCGCGACGGTCGACGACATCGACGAGGTCGTCGTCGACATCGGCGGCGGATTCGCCGCGGAACAGGAGCGCGACGACGCGACCGAGACGCTCCAGGCGAAACGCAACACGATCTCGGAACGAATCGACGAGATCGAGGCCGAGATCGACGAGGTGTCCGCCGAGATCGACGAGGTCGAAGAGCACGCCCAACAGGTCCAACAGCAGGCCCAACAGCAGGCGATGCAGCAGATGCAGCAACAACAGAACGACGAGTAGTGCCATGTTCGACGGGCTGAAGGAGAAGATCGGACGCTTTCGTGACGACGTCGAGGAGGAGGCCGAGGCGTCCGAATCGGACGACGCCACCGAAACCGAACCGGAATCCGAGGCAGACGCGGTCGAGACGGGGACCGAGACATCGACAGAACCGGACCGGTCCACGGAATCGACCGACGTCGCGGCTCCGGACGCTGGCCCCGAACCCGCGGGGTCCGGCGAGCCGGTCGAACCCGAGGAACCGGTCGAGGAGGTCCCGTCCGAACCGGAGCACGACGCGGAATCCCGGGAGCGCTCATCGGAATCGGACAGCGGGTTCATGCACCGGGCGAGATCGCTCGCGACGGGACAGATCGTCATCGATCCCGAGGTCATCGAGGGGCCGCTCGACGATCTGGAGTTCGCACTGCTCGAAAGCGACGTCGAGTTCACGGTCGCCCAGGAAATCGTCGAGAGCCTGCGCGACGACCTGGAGAACGCGACCCGCGGGATGAGACAGACGGTCGACGAGCGGGTCGACCAGGCGCTTCGCGAGGCGCTTTTGGACGTGATCAGCGTCGGCCAGTTCGACTTCGAGGATCGCATCGCCGAGGCCGAAAAGCCCGTCACGATCATCTTCACCGGCGTCAACGGCGTCGGCAAGACGACCTCGATCGCGAAGCTCTCACGATACCTCGAGGAGCGGGGCTACTCGACGGTGGTTGCCAACGGCGACACCTACCGCGCCGGGGCCAACGAACAGATCCGTGAGCACGCCGAGGCGCTCGACACCAAACTCATCTCCCACGAACAGGGCGGGGACCCGGCGGCAGTGATCTACGACGCCGTCGAGTACGCACAGGCCCACGAGATCGACGTGGTGCTCGGTGATACCGCCGGACGGCTCCACACCAACGAGGGGCTGATGGACCAACTGGAGAAGATAAATCGCGTCGTGGGACCGGACATGACGCTCTTTACGGACGAGGCCGTCGCGGGTCAGGACGCCGTCCAGCGTGCGAAGAAGTTCAACGACGCCGCGGAGATCGACGGCGCGATCCTCACGAAGGCCGACGCCGACGCCAACGGCGGAGCGGCGATCTCGATCGCCTACGTTACCGGCAAACCTATCCTCTTTCTGGGCACCGGTCAGGAGTACGACGACATCGAACGGTTCGATCCCGATTGGCTGGTCGATCAGTTGCTGGGTGAGTGACGGCGCTTTCCGTGCCATCCACTACGGATCGTTCATCGACGTTCACACGCCGTCACGAGAACACAACGACTACCCGAGGGGCCATCATAGGGATGGTTACTGATGGCCGATGACGAACCCTTTCAGAAGCTGTTCACCGGCGGCAGTGTCGTCTTCGCCGGTGAGATGTTCGGACTAGGGATCTCGTTTCTCTCGACGCTCGTCATCGGTCGACTGCTCGGACCGAGCAGCTACGGCGCGATATCGCTCGGATCGGCCGCACTGGCGACCGTTTCGACGCTCGTCCTGTTGGGAATGCACACGGGGGTGGGACGCTACCTCCCTCGATACGACGACCCACCTCACCGGCGTGGCGTTCTCCTCTCGGCGTTCCAGCTCGTCCTCCCGTTGTCGCTTCTCTCGGGCGGCCTGCTGGTCGTCTTCGCGGAACCGATCGCCGTGCGGGCCTTCGGTGACGCGAGCGTCGGGCCGGTGTTGCGGGTGTTCGGCGTCGCCATGCCCTTTGCGTCCGTCGAGAAGTTGGCGGTCGGTGGTATCCAGGGTAGCAAGCGCTCGCTGCCCAAGGTGCTCGTCGAGAACGTCACCGCCCACTTCACCCGGTTGGTGTTAGCAGTGATCCTCCTCTGGATCGGCTACAGTGCCGCCGGCGTCGCGTGGGCCTACGTGCTCGGTCACGCCGCCGCCGCGGTCCTCGGACTGTACTACCTGTACCGGGACACGCCGCTGTTCACGCGCGGCGAGTCGGTCTCGATGCACCGCGAGTTGCTGACGTTCTCGGCACCATTGATCATCTCGGCGATGATGGTGAAGGTCCTCTCGGACATCGACACGTTCCTACTCGGCTACTTCGCCTCGACGGCCGAGGTCGGCGTCTACAACGTCCTCTATCCGCTCGCGACGATGTTGACGGTCGTGCTCGCCTCCTTCGGATTTCTCTTCGTTCCGATCCTCTCAGAGCTTCACGCTGACGGTGATACCGGGGAGATGGAGCACATGTACCACTTGGTCTCGAAGTGGATCTTCATGGCGTCGCTGCCGATCTTCGTCGTCATCGCCCTGTTCCCGGACCTCCTGATTCGCTACACGTACGGCCCCGAGTACACCGAGGGCGCCTTGGCTCTGTCGGTCCTCGCAGTGGGGTTTTTCGTCCACGCGGTCGTCGGCCCCAACTACAAGACCCTGACCGCGATGGGCCACACCCGCCTCATCATGGTCGACAACATCGGCGCCGCGGCGCTCAACGTCGTGCTCAATCTGGTGTTGATCCCACGGTACTCCTATCTCGGAGCGGCGGTCGCCACCATCCTCTCGTATTTCCTGCTCAACGTGGCGTACTCGACCCAGCTCTACACCCGGACCGGAATTCATCCCTTCAACCCGTCGTTGCTCAAACCCGCGGTGGTGGGGCTCGCGACGATCGGTACCATCTACCTCGTCGTCACCTCGCTGGTGACGGTCACGCTTCTGATGTTCATCCCGCTGTTCGTGCTCTTTCTGGTGATCCACGCCACGGTCACGCTGCGCTTCGGCGGGATCGAACGCGAGGAGCGCGTCCTCCTCCTGAATTTCGAGGACCGTCTGGGCCTCGATCTGGGCCCGGCGAAGACGGTCGCGAAGCGCCTGCTCTGAATTCGTACCGACCGCGGACGGACGACCCGCGTCGATGATGGTGTGGCCTCGACAGCGGGTGCGCGGTCGGAACGGTTCGTTAGATCCCTGTTCACCGCCGATCGCCGAACTCCACCTCCCTTCCGGATCCACGGCTACGTGCGGATAGCGGGCTTCGATGCGGCCCCATCACGTCGGCTATCATGACCTATCGGGAGTGCTTGGAGAGCGATTCGCTCGCGATCCCCTCACATATCGACTGCGAGGTCGAGCCATCGGCCGATATCGCTCATCCTCCTGGTCTCGACGACGGACTCTTAATCGATTCCTCGTCTTCGTCGGACGGTCTTCGACTTCGGTGCGACCGGATCGGGTTCGACGCCTGAACGCCCGCGTCCTTCAGACTGGCTGAAACTTAATATACCAATATCCGCCGAAAACGGCGTTGAGCGGTGAGATCTCCAATACCGAACTCGTCGGATCCTCGACCCTTGTGATCGCGTCTCGTATCGGGACTTAGCGGAGACATAATAAAGCCGCCGAGGCTCGGAGAAGCGAGCAATGCGTGGGAGGGGGAGCGTACCGCGGTTCGTTCGTAGTCCACCGTCCGGCCGGAGGGTGACGTAGATGCATTTCTCGCTGCGTGGCCGCCGGATCAGTCTCGGGACCCTCGGAGCCGTCATGGGGCTCCTGTTCGCGGGGGTGTTGGTGCCGCTCAACCTCTATCTCTCGCACATGCTCGTGCGAACGGTTCCACCCGTTCTCGGGGTCGCCTGCGTGCTCTACCTGTTCGCGACCAGAGGATCGTCGGTTCGACGGGTCGGTGCCCTTCCTCGATGGCTCGTTCACGCCCTTCCTAGCGTCGTCTTTCTCGGTACGGCCGGGTTGATCGCCCTCTCGATCCTGCTTGGCGGGCGCGGTCCGCTGTTTTACGCGATCACCATTGCCCTCTCGGTCGTGTTGTTCGTCGAGATCGCGTTCGTTCCCGAGCGTGATCTCTCGGTCGGGTTGTTGCTCACGCAGGTGCTCGCGCTGGGGTTCGTGATCCGGTTCGCCGGGCTGCTCGGCTCGGCGGGCTACGTGGGGATCGACGTCTGGATCCACATGCCCCAGTACGTCGAGGGAATCCTCGCGACCGGGTCCCTCGAAGGGATGGGCACGACGAAGTACACGGCCGCACCGTTCTATCACCTCTCGGTCGTCGCGGCGACGCTTATGACTGGCCTCTCGCCGCGTCTCGCACTCTTCGCCTCGATCGGTGTCGCGATGCCCCTTTCGACGCTGTTCGTCTACCTGACCGCCGTCCGGTTCGTCGACCCTCGATGGGCGACCTTCGCCGCGGCGGCCTACTCGATCAGCGACTTCGTGGTGGTGTGGTCGATCCATCTCATTCCGACGAGCCTCGGACTGGTGGTCTTCCTCGCGGTCCTGTTGCTGTTCGTCCGGATCCAGCAGCAGGGAACCGATCCGCGGCTGGTCGTCGTGATGGTCGGACTCGTCCTCACGATGGCGCTCACCCACCAGGTCTCCGCGTTCATCATGCTCGTGTTGTTCGGCGCCGGTTCGCTCGCACAGACCGTGCTCAACGCCGGACAGCTCCGGCATCGACTGTTCGCCGGCGAAACGCCCTCGATTCGAATCCACAGCGTCCACGGTTACTCGGCATTCGCGGTCGGGCTCCTGATGTTGATCTGGAGCGTCACCCCGTGGGGCAATCGGACGTTCACCGAGGCGATGTTCGTCATCCTCTGGGGGTCGATCGAGGGCAGCGGCCTGTTCGATCGCGGCGGTGCGGGGGGTACGGCGACCGGCGGGGAGCCGGGTTCGATCCTCGGCGAAACGATCATCCCGCTGATCGACTACACCGGCTTCCTGTTGTTCCTGTTCGGGACCGTCATCGGCAGCCTCTATCTCCTCCAGCGCGAGCGCACGAGCCAGTCGGGATTCACCCTGATCATCGCCGCGCTGGTCATGATGGTCTTCACCCTCGTTCCGCCACTGTTCGGCCTGAGTAACTTCCTGCCCGGTCGGTGGTTCGCCTTCCTCTATGCGGTGATGGCCATCCTGACGGCCGTCGGTTTCGATCGGCTGCGTCGGGACTGTTCCCCGCAGGTGATCGCGGTGGTCGTGATCGTCTTCGCGGTCACCTTCTCCGGGGGGATGGTACTGACGAGCGATGCCACTCAGGACGCCCCCGCCTTCCCCGAGGAGAACGTTCGATACGGCTACTCGCAGGCCGAGGTGACGGCGATGGAGACGCTCGTCGAGACGACCGAGAGCAACGCGGAAAACCCCATCTACAGCGACCACCCGTACACGACGGTGCTCAACCGCTACGGCGGCGCCGAGCGGTTCTCAGCCGCGACCGTCGCCGACCGACCACCGGACCACGAGACGCTGATCTACCGGGACTACCAGCGCGACGGTGCTCCCCGATTCGCGACGGGACGGGGTACCGATCACGTCCGGCAGACGACCATCGACGAGATGTGTGGCACCCGCTCCATCGGGTACGACAACGGGGACGTCACCCTCTGTGAGCGTTGATCCGTTCGGGGATTGGCGACTGTGGATCGCGCCGCGATTCCGGCGTGTCACCGATATCCGCAACACTCGCCGCTAATTATTATCCATGACAGTCTTCGCCCGGACACGGGCCTCTTTATCGAGAGCGCCCCATCCAGTCTATGTGTATAGTGACCACACGACGATATTCAGTCTCCGAGGACGGTCGGGTTCGTGGTGCTCGAAGGGGGTGGTCGCCGTGAACTCCGGTAGAACGACCCCCGGCGAACCCACGCTCGTCCCGGAGGGATTCGCATGAACACGGTCGAGCAGTGGAAGCAGGAGACCCACCCTCTAGACACCATTGAGGACGTCTACGACTACGCTGAAGAGGGACTCTCGTTCGACGAGATCGAGGACCGGGCTGGCGAGGGGATCTGGGAGCGCATGAAGTGGACGGGGATGTACACCCACGGGCAGCACGAGGACTACTACATGATGCGAACCAAGGTGCCCGGCGGGCGGCTCACCCCCGAGCAGGCCGAGGTCATCGGCGAGGTCGCAGACGAGTTCGCCACGGCCCCCGAGGAGCACGGCGGCGAACGACAGAACGAACTCTGGGGCGACGCGTTTCTCGACGTCACGACCCGCCAGGACGTCCAGACCCACTGGATCGAGATCGAGGACGTTCCCGAGATCTGGGAGCGCTACGACGACGTCGGACTGACGACGGTGCAGGGCTGTGGCGACGGCGCGCGCAACGTGCTCGGCTGTCCGGCCGCCGGGCTCGACGATCACGAGTGTTTCGACGCCCAGCCCGTGATAGACGCCGTTTCGGAGTTCTTCACGGGCAATCGCGAGTACGCCAACCTCCCCCGGAAGTTCAAGATGACGATCACGGGCTGCAGCCAGGACTGCGCGCAGTCCCAGATCAACGACGTCGGACTCGTCCCCGCGGAGCGGGAGATCGGCGGCGAGCCCCACTACGGCTTTCACGCCCGCGTCGGCGGCGGGCTCTCGGACGGCCCGCGAATGGCCTCGACGCTCGACGTCTTCGTCCGCCCGGAGGACGCGGTCGAGTTCTGCCGGGCGGTCGCCCAGACGTTCAAGGAGCTCGGCGACCGGCACAACCGCGGCGTCTGCCGGATGCGCTACCTCGTCCAGCAGATGGGACCCGAAACCTTCGAGCGTGCGATCCGTGACCGCTGTTCGGTCGACCTGCGCTCGCGCGGCGAGGGCCTCACCGAGGGCTACACCGGCGATCACGTCGGCGTTCACGACCAGCGCGAGGAGGGGCTGAACTACGTCGGGTTCAACGTGATCGCGGGCCGGATGGGCGGCGAGGAGTTCGCCGACGCCGCGCGGGCCGCCCGCAAGTACGGAACCGAGGAGGCCTCGATCCGCCTGGCAACCGATCAGAACTTCCTGATCACGCACGTTCCGGAAGAGCGCGTCGAGGACCTTCTCGCCGAGCCCTTTGCCGCGGACTACCAGCCCGATCCAGGCCCCTTCTCCAGGGGCGCAGTCGGCTGCACCGGCAGCGAGTTCTGCAACTACGGCATCATCGAGACGAAGGACCGCGTCAAGCGGTGGGC
>CAYVQH010000092.1:0-7393 GCA_964454105.1 uncultured Halobacteriales archaeon
GCCCGTCGAGCGGCCCGAGCGCGACCCGTTCTGGGCGGCGTTCGAGGAGGGAATGGCCCAGTTGGAGGGCGAAGAATGACCCGCCAGTCGGCCCCGCATTCCCCGCCGGTGGCGCTCACCATCGCGGGCAGCGATTCGGGCGGCGGGGCGGGGATCCAGGCCGATATCAAGACGATGGAGGCCCACGGCGTCTTCGCGACGAGCGCGATCACCGCCGTCACCGCCCAGAACACCCGGGGCGTCGAGCGCTCGCACGTCCTCCCCACGGCGGAGATCGCCGTCCAGATTGAGGCCGTGACAGACGACTTCGACGTCGGCACGATCAAGACCGGCATGCTCGCGACGAGCGGGGTCGTCGAACTCGTCGCCGAACGACTCGCCGACTACGACGGCCCCACGGTGATCGACCCGGTGATGGTCGCGACCAGCGGGGACCGCCTGCTCGAACCCGAGGCCGAGGCGGCCTACGAGGCGCTGATCGGGGAGGCCACCGTGGTAACGCCGAACGCCGACGAGGCCGCCGTACTGACGGGTATCGAGCCCGAGGACGCGACGGACGCCCGCGAGGCCGGCGAGGCGCTCGTCGGGATGGGCGCGGAGGCGGCGCTCGTCAAGGGCGGGCATCTGTCGACCGAGGCGGTCGAGGACGTGCTCGTGACGCGCGAGGGCGCGACGACGTTCGAGCACCCACGAGTGGAAACGGAGGCGACCCACGGATCGGGCTGTACGCTCGCGTCGGCGATTGCCGCTCGCCTCGCACATGGCGAGGAGTTGGAGGCGTCTGTAATGGGCGCGCTCGACTTCATGGAGCGGGCCGTGCGCTACCCTCTCGACGTCGGCGAGGGGTCGGGAGCGGTCCACCACCTGGCCGACCTGCGGGACCGCGCGGCACGCGAACCGACGGCCGAGGAAGTACAGGAGATCGTCGAGCGGTTCGTCGCGGAGAACCTTCGAGGACTCGTCCCCGAAGTGGGGATGAACGTCGTCGGGGCGACCCCCTACGCCGAGGAGGCGGGAGAAGTGGCCGCCGTCGAGGGGCGGATCAGCAAAACGATGTCGGGAATCGCGCCCAACCGGGGCGTGCGCTTCGGCGCGTCGAGCCACGTCGCCCGGTTCCTGCTGTCGGCCCGCGAGTTCGCGCCCGACCTCCGATACGCGGTGAACTGCCGGTTCGCCGAGGACGTCGAGGGGGCGCTAGACGCCCTCGACGCCCCGATCGCCGAGTTCGACCGGAGCGAGGAGCCAGCGGAGCTAAAGGAAGAGGAAGGAAGCACGATGGGGTGGGGAGCCCGGCAGGCCTTCGACGTCGAGGAGACGCCCGCGGCCGTGATCGACCGGGGCGAGATCGGCAAGGAGGCGATCGTCAAACTGGTCGCTTCCGACCCCGAGACGCTGATCGAGCGGGCGCTCGCCGTCCACGACGCGCTGTAATCGCAGTCACCGAACGCGATCGAGCACCGGGATCTCCGCGATCCGTTCCTCCGAAAGGAGCGACCAGTCGATACCCGCCGGCTTCTCGCCACCCTCGGTCCGGAGCGCGCGCTCGGGCGTGACCATCAGGTCCATCGGCACGTCGTGGGCGGAGGGGTCGGGAGCTTCAGCGACCACCTGCATCTCGTGGACGGTCGTGGCCGTCGGCGTGTCGTCGCCCACCAGATCGAGTTCGCGGAGGACCGCGAACTCGAGATCCGAGTAGCCCTCGCCCTTGCCGATCCGCGCGCCGGCCCCGGTGACCGCGACGCTTCCCGACACCACGAGATCGATCGCGGGCATTTCGCTCGGCCCGACCGGGACGCCGTGCTTCGAGACGCCCGAGACGGTCGTCGCCTCGTCGATGTCTTCGACGTCGGCGGGGTCGAGTTCGAGAAACGGGTTCTCGCTTTTCAGTCGGGGCTGGGCCATGTAGAGGGTCTTGCCCTCCCGGAGCGCCCGCCGCCGGATCGGGAGCTGTGGTGCGTCGGGGTTGGCCTTGATCGTTCTCGCGTCCCGCCATTCGGACGTCTCGGCCAGCCGTTCTGCGGCGTCGTCGGCCCCGGCGAAGTTGGGGATCCGGCCGTGGGGCGGGAACGGGAACCGGGCGATCCCCTCCGATTCGAGCGCGTCCCAGACCCGCTCGCGGAGTTCCTGTTTGTCCATGCCGGCAGTACGGAGACGCGACCCAAAACGCCGCCGGTCGGGAGCGGGGGCTTTTCGTGTCGGCGGGCGAAGGCGACCCATGGCCGACGCGTACGACCGCCTCGATGTCACCGAAGCCGAACGAATGCCCTCCGCCTCGTCGGGGACCGACCACGTCGACCTCGCCACCGAGCTCGGGTGTACGGAGATGCGCCCGAAGGTGTGGGACCTCGCGCCGGGCGATGCGATGAGCTACCACCGCCAGCGCGAGCAGGAGGAGCTCTACTACGTTCTGCAAGGTCCCGCCCGGATCCGAATCGACGACGAGCGCCTGGACGTTTCCGAGGGAACCGCACTCAGGATCCCGCCCGAGACGCCGCGACGGGTGTTCAACGACACGGATCACGACCACCGCTGGTTGATAATCGGCGCGCCGCCGGTCGAGGACGACGGCGAGGTCATCGAGGAGGACTGAGAATGGACGAGAGACGCTGTCCGGACTGCGGCGTGACGATGAACACCGGAACGCTCGTCAGTTCGGTCGACCGCGAAGCGATAAAGCTCCGGACCGACGAGTCGGCCGGCGGCGTGCTCGGGAAGCTCGGAATGCGCGAGACGCTTCCAGTTACGGCGTGGGCCTGTCCGGAGTGCGGGCTGGTTCGCCTGTACGCCGAGTCGGGGTGAACCCAACACCGTTTTAGCCCTCACGGGCGATCCGTACCCTATGACAGAGGGCGGAATCGTCGGGGAGTTCCTCTCGCTCAAGGAGGGAACCGACGCCGATCTGCTGGCGATGCAGTGTGGGGACTTCTACGAGTTCTTCGCCGACGACGCCGAACTGGTCGCCACGGAGCTCGATCTCAGGGTCTCGGAGAAGTCCTCGCACGGCTCGTCGTACCCGATGGCCGGGGTCCCGCTCTCGGAGCTGACCCCCTACCTGAAGGCGCTGGTCGAGCGTGGCTACCGGGTGGCCGTCGCCGACCAGTACGAGACCGAGGGCGGCCACGCCCGCGAGATCACCCGGATCGCGACGCCCGGAACCCTGCTCGAAACGTCCGATGACGATGCCCGATACCTCGCGGGGATCGTCCGGGTCGCCGACGACGAGTACGGACTGGCCTTCGCCGAGATCACCACGGGACGCTTTCTCGTCACCCGGATCGAGGGTGAGGACGCGGAGGCGCGCGCGATCACGGAGTGTTACCGCTATGACCCCGTCGAGATCCTGCCAGGACCGGACCTGAGGGAGGACGAGGACTTTCTCGATTCGCTCCGCGAGCGGGTCGACGGGTCGGTGACGCTTCACGAGAGAAACGCCTTCGCACCCGGCGTGGCGACCCACCGCACCCGCGAGCAGTTCGGCAGCGAGACGCTGTCGAGCCTCGGGATCGAACCCGAGGGACCGGAGGTCCGCGCGGCGGGGGCGGTGCTCTCCTATGTCGAGGAAACCGGCCTCGGGGTACTGCCGTCGATGAGCCGTCTCCAGCCGTACCAGGCTGACGACTACGTCTCGTGTGACGTGACCACACAGCGCAACCTCGAACTCACGGAGACGATGACGGGCGCGGGCCAGTCGCTGTTTTCGACGATCGATCACACCGCCACGAGCGCGGGCGGGCGACTGCTGAAGGAGTGGATCAGGCGCCCGCGCCGGTCGCTGGGCGAACTTCGCCGTCGACAGGACTGCGTGGCGGCCCTCGGGGAGCGCGCGCTCGCCCGCGAGGACCTGCGTGATCTGCTCGGGGAGGCCTACGACCTCGAACGGCTCGCGAGCCGTTCGACCCACGGCAGCGCCGACGCCCACGCCCTGCTGCAGGTGTGCGACAGCCTCGCGGTTCTTCCCGAGCTCGCGGACCTGATCGCGGGCGACGACCGGCTCGCGGACTCGCCGCTTTCGGGAGCCATCGACGGGCCCGACCGCGACGCCGCGGCGGAACTCCATGCGTCACTGGAGGCCGGGCTCGCCTCCGACCCGCCCAAGACCATGCGGGAGGGCGGGCTCATCGAGCGGGGCTACGACGCGGAACTCGACGAACTCGTCGAGCGCCACGAGGAGGCCCTCGACTGGATCGAGAGCCTCGAGAATCGGGAGAAAAGCGAGCACGGACTCACCCATCTGCAGGTCGACCGCAACAAGACGGACGGCTACTACATCCAGGTCGGGAAAAGCGAGGCCGAGGCAGTGCCCGAGAGCTACCGGCAGGTGAAGACGCTCAAGAACTCGGTGCGGTTCACGACCGACGCCCTCGAGGAGCGCGAGCGCGAGATCCTCCGGCTCGAGGAGCGGCGCGGCGAACTCGAGTACGAGCTGTTCTGCGAGCTCCGAGAGCGCGTCGCCGAGCGGGCGGCCCTGCTCCAGGACGTCGGGCGGGCGATCGCCGAGCTAGACACCCTGGCGAGCCTCGCGACCCACGCGGTCGAGAACCGCTGGGTTCGTCCCGAACTGGAGGACTCCCGGGCGCTCGACGTCGAGGCGGGTCGCCACCCGGTCGTCGAGCGAACCACGGAGTTCGTCCCCAACGACCTCTCCCTGACCGAGGACCGGGAGTTCCTGATCGTCACCGGCCCGAACATGAGCGGGAAGTCCACCTACATGCGCCAGGTCGCGCTGATCGTCCTGCTGGCCCAGGTCGGTAGCTTCGTCCCCGCAGAGCGCGCACGGGTCGGGCTGGTCGACGGCATCTACACGCGCGTTGGCGCGCTCGACGAGCTCGCGCAGGGCCGTTCGACGTTCATGGTCGAGATGGGCGAGCTCTCGAACATCCTCCATTCGGCCACGGAGGACTCGCTGGTGATCCTCGACGAGGTGGGGCGAGGCACCGCGACCTACGACGGGATCTCGATCGCGTGGGCCGCGACCGAGTACCTGCACAACGAGATCCGCGCGAAGACGTTGTTCGCGACCCACTATCACGAGCTGACGGCGCTGGCCGATCACCTCCCGCGGGTCGAGAACGTCCACGTGGCCGTCGACGACAGCGGCGACGACGTCACGTTCCTCCGGACGATCCGCGAGGGGCCGACCGACCGCTCGTATGGGGTCCACGTCGCGGATCTGGCCGGCGTTCCCGGTCCCGTCGTCTCGCGCTCACGGGACGTCCTCGAACGGCTCCGCGAGGAGCGGGCGATCGAGGCGAGAGGCGGGGGTAACAGCGGATCGGGAACCCAACAGGTGGTCTTCGACGTCGGGTCGGGGCGGATGAAGACCGCTTCGGCCGACGGGGGAAGCGACGGGACGGCCTCGGAGCCGGACGGGAACCTCGGGGAGGCGCTCGACCCCGAGGCTGAGGCCGTGCTCTCGGAACTGTCGGGGCTGGAACTCGCGGACGTCTCGCCGGTCGAGTTGATGACGCTGGTCCAGGGGTGGCAGGGGAGGCTGGACGAATGAGCGGGGAGGAAAGCGACAACGGGATCCGAGCGCTCGATCCCGAGACGATAGACAAGATCGCCGCCGGCGAGGTGGTCGAGCGCCCCGCCTCGGTCGTCAAGGAGTTGGTCGAGAACGCCCTCGATGCGGACGCCTCCGAGATCACCGTCGAGGTCGACGCCGGCGGGACCGATCGGATCCGCGTCGTCGACGACGGGATCGGCATGAGCGAGGGAGACGTCCGGAAGGCCGTACGACAGCACACCACAAGCAAGCTACGGGACGTATCGGATCTCCATCGGGGGGTTCCAACCCTCGGGTTCCGGGGCGAGGCGCTGTACACCATCGGGGCGGTCGCCCGGCTGGCGATCACGACGAGGGCGCGCGGGACCGAGGACGCGGGAACGACGCTGACGCTCGCGGGCGGCGAGGTCGAATCGGTCGAGCCGGCGGGCTGTCCGACGGGAACGGCCGTCGAGGTGACCGACCTCTTCTACAACACGCCGGCACGTGAGAAGTACCTCAAGCGCGAGTCGACTGAGTTCGATCACGTAAACACCGTCGTCACGCAGTACGCGCTCGCCAATCCCGACGTGCGATTCGCCCTCGAACACGACGATAGACGGGTCTTCTCGACGGCCGGCCAGGGCGGCCTGCGATCGACGATCCTCTCGATCTACGGCCGGGAGGTCGCCCGCTCGATGGTCCCGGTCGAGGAACTCGCCGAGGGGCCTCTCGACGGGCTCTCGGGCTACGTGAGCGATCCCGAGACCACTCGGTCGAGCCCGACGTACGTCAACGGCCGGTACGTCCGCGCGAAGTCTGTCAGGTCGGCGATCGTCGAGGCCTACGGTACGCAACTCGCGCCGAGCCGGTACCCCTTTGCCGTCCTCGATCTGGCGGTCCCACCGGACACCGTCGACGTGAACGTCCACCCCCGGAAGACGGAGGTCCGCTTCGGCGAGGAGGACGCCATCGAAAAGCAGGTCGAGAGGACGGTACGGGCGACGTTGCTCGATCACGGACTGGTTCGCGCCTCGGCCCCGCGGGGGCGTTCGACGCCCGAGGAGACGACGATCACGCCCGATTCCGGTGTCGAGAGCGGTGGCGACGACGATCGCAGCCGCGAGAGACGGACGGCCGACGCGGGACGCGCCGCCGGGTCGAACGGAGGCGGGGATCCGAGAAACGCGATGGAATCGAACCCGACGAAACGAGCGAGCGCGGGATCGACAGCCGACGGGGATCGGTTTTCGGCCTCGATGCAGACGACGTTCGGCGAGCCCGAGAAACCGGACCACGAGCGGTTGCCCAACTTGCGGGTGCTCGGCCAACTGGATGACACCTACGTCGTCTGCGAGGGCGACGACGGGCTGGTGGTGATCGACCAGCACGCGGCCGACGAACGGATCCACTACGAGCGCCTCCGCGACGAACTCGGCGGCGAGACGGCCACACAGGCGCTGGCCACGCCGGTCGAGATCCGACTCACGGCCCGCGAGGCCGAACTGTTCGACGCCTACGAGGAGGCACTCTCACGGCTCGGGTTCGCCGCGAGCCGTGAGGGCCGGTGCGCGGAGGTGCGGACGGTCCCCGCCGCGTTCGATGCCACCCTCCCGCCGGAGCTTCTGCGGGACGCGCTCGCCGACTGCGTCGCGGGCGAGCCCGGCGACACCGTCGACGCCACCGTCAACGGGCTGGTGGACGATCTCGCGTGTCATCCCGCCGTTACCGGCGGCGTTTCGCTCGCCGAGGGCGCGGTCGTCGAACTGCTGTCGGCGCTCGACGGCTGTGAGAACCCCTACGCCTGTCCGCACGGCCGCCCCACGGTGATTCGAATCGACCGCGAGGAGCTCGCGGGTCGATTCGAACGCGACTATCCGGGCCACGCCGAGCGACGGGAGTGAGTCC
>CAYVQH010000093.1:0-7215 GCA_964454105.1 uncultured Halobacteriales archaeon
CACGGGATCGACTGCCGGTCCAATCGCCAGGTCGGCGCGGGCCACGAGCTCGAGCATCGCGACGTGATCGAGATCGTCTCGACGAACTGACGCCACACAACGACTATGGGGGTCGGTGACGTACGACACCGCATGGCAAGCGCACGCACCGATTCGCGGTGTCTGAACTGCGGGTTCACCGCCGCCCCGGGGGGCGACGAGTGGGCCAGAGTGGACGTACCGAAACTCGGGACGCTCACGCAGTGTCCCGAGTGCGACAGTACGAACGTCACGAGCGGGCGCTAGGCGCGTTCGAGCAGCGTCCCGCCCTCGCCGACCGCCACGGGGAGGTCGCCGCTGGCGACCGCGAACAGATCCGTCTCCGTCGGCGAGTCGACCGCCTCCCAGTCACCCCCCCGGTTCTCGTGGATCGCCCCGCCCGCGCCGGCGGCGAGCCACTCCTCGCCGTCGGTGTCGAGCCCCGAGAGCGCGTCCTCGGCGACGCGAACCGGCGTCCAGACGCTCCCGTCGAACCGCTGGACGACTCCGGTATCGTCCGCGACGGCGACGATTCCGTCGGTCGCAGCCAACGCCGTGAACGCGCCACCGTCCTCGACGCCGATCCGCTCGAAGTCTCCACCGTCGATCCGGTACACTCCGGAATTGGTGTCACAGCAGTAGCCCGTCGAGTCGTCGACGAACTCGATCGCGCTCATCGACGAGCCACTGCCCGGTTTGACCGGCTCGTCCCACTCGACCTCGCTCCCGTCGTACTCGCCCAACAGGACCTGTCCCGAACCGTTGACCAGCGCGACCCGCTCGGCGCCGGCCGTCCCGGCGACCGCGAGGTCCGCCCAGTTGTCGGTGATCCCCTCGGGCGCCGAGTGGTCGGTATGGCGTCCCGCTTCGGGATCGTAGCGCCCGAGGACGCCGCTGTCGCCCGCGACCCAGATCGCGCCGCCGTCGTCAGTGGCGTCGACCCCCCGTAGCGTCGTCGACTCGGCGGTCGGACCGCTTTCGAGGGCGAGTTCCCACCCCTCCTCGCGGGCGAGCAGGACGCCGTTCGTCCCGGCCGCGTAGGCGTTCCCGTCGGCCGCCACGGCATCGAACAGGGTCTCCTCGGTCGGCGAGTCGGCCTCGATCCACTCGGCCGGCACGCGTTCGGTCTCCTCGTTCTCGTCGGCCCCTTCGGTATCGTCCCCGCCGGCGGAGTCGTCCTCGTCGCCCACGAGGCCTTCCTCCCCCGCCTCCGGGGTCGGAGGGTTCGAGGGAGCCCCGGCTTCAGTTCCGGGTTCGGGTTCGGATCCGGATGCAGATTCGGATCGTTTGACCTCCGACGACTCGTCCGCAGGGTCTTTCGCGTCGTTTCCGCCGGACGATCCGGGTGCCGCCTCGGGCCCTGCTTCGGGTTCCTCGTCGTCCGGCGATCTGGTTCCCGTCCCGGCGGTCGCCGGACCCGCAGCGCTTGCGGTCTCCGACCCGTTTCCGGCGTCGGATCCGGACGCAATCCCGTCCCTCGACCTGGTCTCGGACGCCTCGCGTCCCGTCGACCCCGCGGGACTCGCCGAGCGCCGATCGCTCGATTCCGTATCGGCGACCGTTCCTCCGGCCGTCGACCCCCCTCGGTCCGGCCGCTCCTCGCCGTGCTCGACCGACGCCGCCTCGTCCTCGATGCTTTCGGATCCGGGACCCTCCGCCCGTTCCGGAGTCGCCTCGCCCGTCCCGGTATCGTCGTCGACGGGTTCGGGTGCCTCCCCGTCGCGAGTCAGATAGAGATAGATCGGCGGGAGGACGTAGACCGCGATCGCCAGCGCGACGAACCCCCGGTGGACGAACGTCAACAGTCCGAACGCGGTCAGGGCGGTCGCGGTCACGGTGTGGATGCCCGTGTGGGCGTACTCCCGGTAGAACGTGAGGAATCCCACGTCCCCATCGCTGGCCGTGCTCATTGGCGGAGGTAGTCGCGGAACGCGGATCAGGCTTTCCGTTGCACCTCACCCGTCGCGGAACGCCCGGCGGATCCGCCGGGCGCGCGCCTCGCCGATCCCCTCGATCGTCCGGAGTTCCTCGATCGAGGCCCCCGCCAGCGCCGAAACGGACGGATAGGCCTCGTACAGCGTCGCGGCAAGTCCGGGGCCGATCCCCTCGATGCAGCCGTACATGCGCTTGGCCGTCGGCTCGTCGCGGGCGGCGACCGCCCCCGGAGGGAGCCGGCGCGCCGAGGGATCCTCGACGTGTTTTCGCCCGAGCCGGACCGCCATGTCCACGAGCCGCTCGCGGTCGCCACAGGGCACGATCGGCGTCCCCGTCCGCGCGATGATCGACGCCATCGAGCCGTGGAGTTCGGCCCCCGAGACCTCCGTTCGAAGCCCCTCGAGGTCCGCGAGGTTCGCCTCCAGCAGGACGTAGGGATAGGCGTATCGGGCAGCCAGTCGCTCGATCTGATCGCGGAGGTTCGACCCCGCTCGGCCCATCGTCGAGTTGATGTAGTCACGAAGGGTCTTTCGCTCGATGCCGACCTCGCCGATCGCGATGTCGCCCGCCGAAAGCCGGGTCACCTCGACCGCCTCGACGTCCGGGTGCTCCCGGACCGCGCGGACGAGCCCCGCGGGCTCGCGGTCGTCGACGGCCGCCGTCACGCGTTGCACTGCTCGCCCGTAGGGGCGCTTCGTAGGTTACCCTTGCGTTCCGTTCCGTCGCAGACGTGGTGCGGCGGTGCCGATCACAAGACATAGCCCCCCGCCCGACACACACCCGGTATGGACCCGGACCTCCGCGCCCGCGACGTCATGACGACCGACGTCGAGACCGCCCGCCCGAACGACGAGGTCGGCGACGTGCTCGAACGCCTCGCGAAGGCCGACTTCAACGGCTTCCCGATCGTCGACGACGAGGAGGTCGTCGGGATCGTCACGCAGGGCGACCTCGTCAGGCTGTTCCGCAAGAAGGACCGGCTGGTGTGGATCCCGATCGGGATTCCGCCGTTCAGCGAGACGCTGCCCTATGCGGTCGACTTCTCGCTCGACGAGTTCGATCTCGGGATCGACTTCGTGAAGAACGCCCGCAAGGACGTCCGCGAGATCATGACCCGCGACGTGGTCACCGTCGAGGCCGACGCCGGGATCGACGAGGTACTGGCGATCCTCGCGGGCGAGGAGCGCGACATCAACCGCGTACCCGTCCTCGAGGACGGCCGGTTGGTCGGCATCATCACCCGCGAGGACCTGCTTCGCGCGCTGCGGACGGAACTCGACGGATGAGAGCGTAAGATTCTCTACGATGGATGACCAATCATCGAATTGATCGGAGGGAACGATGTTCGAACTAAGTGGGGTGACGATCACGGGGGGTCTGGTAGTGCTCGCGATCGCGATCGGCTCGGTCGCGGCGTGGATCGTTCGACGACGGCCGTACGCCGTCGCCGCTCTCGGCGTGTTGATCGGGGCCGTCCACGCCGTCGCCTACGGGACGGAATATCTCGACGCCGCCACGGTCGCGAGCGCACGCGGGACCGCCGTCGACGCGGCGATCGGAGCGTTCGTGACGGTCGCGGGCGCGCTCGATGACGTCTTCGCCGCGACCCGGTGGGCGATCGACCGGACGCTCGACGCGCTCGCGGCCACGTCGATGCCGGAGGCGTCCGTCTCGGTCCTCGAGTTCGGAACCTTCCTGTTGGGAATGGTCGTCATAAGCGCGCTCGTCTGCGGGGCGCTGGCCCGGATAGCCCGGTGGACGGACGGGACCCCGATCGGCGAGTGGCTCGCCGCCCTCGGCGTCGTCTTCGGCGCGGCCGGGGTCGTCTGGACGTGGCTGCCGATCCCGGTCGGCGAGTTGACCCCGCTTCACGCGCTGCTGGTCGTCGGTGCGCTGGGGGCGGGCGTCGCCGCCGCCGCCGTCGCGATCCGGATACGAATGCCTACGCTCCGACGACGGGTGCGTGCCCACCGATGAGCCCGGTCGATTGTGAGCCGGAGCCACACGCGTTATCCCCGCCGATCCCGAGAAACCGGTATGGCCCCCGCACCGGATTTCGATCCCGACCTCGATTCCGATGGTGACGTCGATGCCGCCGCGATCGCTGCCCAGCGCGACGGGATCGTGGAGACGGTCCGCGACCACGCCGGTCGGATCGCCTATCAACTCGCTCGGCTGCAGGGCGGGGACTACGGTCAGCGGACGTTCTCCACTGCACGCGGCGAGTGGACGGTGAAATACGAGGCCGGCGACCTGCAGTACCTCCGGTTCGAGCCGACCTCGGGCACCGAGACCTACGTCGTCTCGACGAAACAGCCCCCCGAGCCGGAGGCGCTGGCCGAGGCCCTCTCGGACTACGACGCGTTCGTGGCGGCCTTCAACGACCACGTCCGCTCGCTCGACGGCGTGCTCGACGACGTCGATACCGGGTTTCTCGTCGTCGAGACGACCGACGGAGTGGTCGTCCAACGCGACCGGGTCCTCGATCGGATCCGGGAGACGTGCGACCTGATTGCGGGTGAACTCCACCGCTACGAGGGAGGCGAGTACGGGACGTTCGCCACACGCGTTTCGGGCACGCGCTGGGAACTGAAGTGGGAAAGTGATCGGGCCTCCTACCTGCGAGTCGGCGGCTCCGGCGGCGTCTACCTGCTCTCGCAGTACGAACCGCCCTCGGCGGCCGACATCCGCGAGCACGCCCCGGCGTTTCGCGGGTTCGTCGACGCCTACAACGACCATGTCGAGGGGCTGGAAAGCGACCTCCGGCGGATCGCACTGTGACGGCTCTGATCCTAGAGCGGTAATGATGTATCCTAATACTCACGGACCATATATGGAGTAGCTTTATCCGATCGGGATCGAGAGTCATGGTATGGTATGATAGAACGACACACGATACTGCTCGAAGTACAGTAGAGGCCGTGCGCTCCTCCAACCGTCATGTGTGATCCTTGACTTCGGACACCGCTCCGGCCGGTGTCCGGAACCGTCGTCGATTCCGCGGACGTCGTATCGTTCTCCTCGGTCGATTCGTCCGAATCGCCGCGTCAGTCGGCGCCCCATCGAATCCGTAGCTGGCGGCGTTCCCTCCGACGCATCGGATCGTCCTCGAGACTACCGGTCGTTGATCCCCGGCGTCGGCGGCGGGGTCCGTTTGTGGGCGGAGGCCACACACCGTCGTCCGTACTCCTCGACGACGTCGACGTCGATGTCGAGTTCGTCCGCGACTGCCTCCGGATGTTCGTCCCTGTCGATGAGACGCAACAGGATCCGGTCGAGCAGGTCGTAGGACGCACCGAGGTCGTCGGCATCGGTCTGACCGGCCCAGAACCCGGCGGTCGGCTCCTTTCCGATGATCCGTTTTGGTACCCCCATGCGCGGTGCGAGGGTCCGTACCTCGCTCTTATAGAGATCGCCAAGCGGGTACAGATCGGCTCCGCCGTCGCCGTACTTCGTGAAGTAGCCGAGCAGGAGCTCCGAGCGGTTCGCCGTCCCGAGCACGAGCGCCGAGCGCGTGTTCGCAGCGTAGTACGCACAGACCATCCGCAACCGCGCGATGACGTTCCCCATCGCCCGCCGGTCGTCGACCGCTCCGATCGTCGATGCCGCCCGGTCCTCGAACAGATCGAGGAACTCCCGGAGCTGGATCTCCCGATACTCGATACCCAACCCGTTTGCGATCGTACGGGCGTCGGTCGCGTCGAGGTACTCGGTCTTGTGACAGGGCAGTCCCAGGGCCAACACTCGGTCGGTATCGAGTGCCGCCGCGGCGACGGCTGCCGTCACCGTCGAATCGATCCCACCGCTCATCGGAATGACGAGACCCTCCGCGTCGGCCTCGTCGACGCGCTGGCGGACGAACGAGACCGTCCGTGCCCGCAACCGTTCGACCTCCGACGGGGCCGTCAGAAACGAGTCCTCGTACTGTTCCGCGAATGAATAGCCATTTATCGTTTCTTTCATCGTATTGTGAGTCATTTGCTCTTTCTCTCCAGTAGTAAGAGACCGATCAGAGATATATAAGACCATTCCTTAAACAAACGAAGGAAATATCAAAAATCACGAATGTACGTGTGAATCGACGCCCGGAACGGTCGTCACTCGACCTCGGAGTCCGAACCGATCTCTGCGGCCGATGGTCGTGACTACACGCTGATGCTCGGGGATCCGTTGGAGACGGGGATAAAGCGGATATCGCCGAAGCGGCTACTCGCTTCGGGTGCTGTGGGCGGGCGATATCGATTCGTTCTCGGCGTCGATCAGACAGGCGAGCCATCGTCGACAGCCGGTGTCGAAGGTGGCCGGCGCTCCCCTATCGGTCTCTCGGGTCTCGGTAGGGGGGATAGTGGTCGTGGGCGATTCGGTCGTGGCCGTCGGGGGCCGTCTATGGGTGCTACTCATCGGGTGTCGGGTTCCGTGGTCGAAGAACGATGCTTGCGGGGCGGGGATCAGTCGTGTACACGTACTACCGACATCTGTGTCTCACCGGACGGCATGGACTATAATGAATGTTCAGGTTGTTTCCGGGGGCGCGGTCCCCGAGCGGTTGCGAACGGTGATCAGAGGAGCGTCTTCGGGTCGACTTCAGTGAACGGTTACCTCACCGCCCTCGACGGTGATGTCGAGCAGGCTCGTCGCCTCGAACTCGGTGTCGTCGAGCGCCGATTCCCCTACTTTCCGCATCACGACGACCACGTCGACGATCTCGGCCCCGATGTCGGAGAGCGCGCCACAGATCGCCGCGAGCGTCCCGCCCGTGCTGAGCATGTCGTCGACGATCAGCACGCGGTCGCCCGCCCCGACGTCGTTGATGTACATCTCCGACTCGGAGTAGCCCGTCTGCTGGTGGAGCGACACCTCGCCGTCGAGCCCGTAGGCACGCTTTCGGATCACCACGAGCGGGATGTCGGTCTGGAGGGAGAGCGCGGTCGCGAGGTGGATCCCCATCGCCTCGGGCGCGACGATCTTGTCGACCGCGAGGTCGGCGACCTTCATGACCTCGATGACGACCTCGCGCAACAGCGCGGGTTCGAGCATCGGCACGCCGTTGCTGATCGGGTGGACGAGGTACTCGTAGCCGTCCTTGTCGATGATGGGCGCGTCGTCGAGCGAGGCGAGGAGCTTCTCCATGGAGCGGGTTCGGTCAATCGGAGTAAAAGCGGATCGTTCCAAGAATCAGAGACGTGGCCTCGGCACTCATAGGGCTCCTCATCGCGCGCTGCCTAGACGCGCTCGGTCGGGGTGCTCGTCATCGGCCACCCG
>CAYVQH010000094.1:0-7086 GCA_964454105.1 uncultured Halobacteriales archaeon
CCGCGAGCGCGATGACGAGGGTGACGATCGCCTGCAACTGGGCGGCCGGCCGGATCCCGATGTAGTTGACGTAGGTCATGGCGGCCGCGCCGAGGATCCCGACGAGCACCCACGTCCCGTAGACCGGATCGCCGGCGATCGACCAGAGTTCGAGGGCGTTGAATCCCGGAATCACGTACGCGAGCGCCGAGGGCAGCGCCACGGCCTCGAAGGCGGCGACGCTGACGTAGCCGAAGGCGATCGCCCACGTACAGACGAAGGAGCCGAGCGCCCCGAGCGCCCGGTGGCTATAGACGTGTTCGCCGCCGACGAAGGGCATCGCCGAGGCGAGTTCGCCGTAGATCACGGCGACGAACACCACGAGGATGCCGCCGATGACGAACGCCGAGATCGCTCCGAGAGCGCCTCCTTCGTTGATCCACTGGCCCGAGAGGACGATCCACCCCCAGCCGATCATCGCGCCGAACGCGAGCACGAGCAGGTCGCGTTCGGAGAGCGCCCGTACCAGCCCGCGTTCGGTCGTGTCCGAGTCTGACATACACGGCTCCTCACGGCACGGGTAAAAATACGTTCGGGGGACGGCAACGGGATGTCGCGCGGCCTACAGGATCTCGCGGACGTTCTCGACGGCCGACTCCTTCTTCGCGGGATAGGCCTCAACCTTCGCGCGCAGGGTGATCCCCTCGCCCAGCGCGACCTCGCCGCCGAAGGCGGCCTGCTTGTCGAGATAGAGGAACAGTTCGCAGTTCTCGGTCACCCGCTCGTCGAGTTGCCCGCGCACGCGTTCGAGATCTGCCGACCCGCGCAACCGATCGAGGACGTGTCGGATCCCGTCGGCGTTCTCGACGCGCGCAGAAAGGACGAGGATGCGGTCTCCGTGATAGCCCTCGGTCTCGGCGCGCTCCACGGGGAACTCCTCTGGAAGGTAGGTACGGAGCGCCGACTCCACCCGTTTCTCGTCCTCGGTGGCATAACAGAAGGTCCGGAGGTCGACGTAATGAAGCGGGACGGCGGCCATCGGGCGTTACTCGTCGGTCTCGGTTTCGTCGGCGGGCGAGAGGTCGTCCTCGGGGACGCCGGTCTCCTGACCGTCCTCGAAGCTCACCGTGTAGGTGGCGTCGCCGAACATGTTCTCCATCACCTGCGTGATTCGCCCCTCCTGGCCATCGAACTCGCTGTGATCGTCGGACAGCACGACGCGGTCGTCCTCGTCGAAGCTCATACGAACCCGTAGCCCCCGACTCGGTAAAAGCGGCGTGGTTCCGGTGGCGAAGCGTTATTCCGATCCGGTGTCTCCGGTACGATATGCACTCCTCCGATCCGTCAGCAACACCGGGTGCCGGCTGATGACGGCGATAGACGACCTCTGGTATCGCACGACTGAAGCGAACCAACGGGCCGAGCAGGCGTATCACTGACTTCGAGAACGCCACGAGACCGTTCTCGAAGTCGAACACAAACGACGGGTATCGCGACCGCGCTTTCGCACCCTGCTGGAGCGGATCCACCGCTCGGGAACGCCCTACGGCGCCCACACGGTCGTCCATCGATCGTCGGGCGAACTCCTGCTCGTTCGCCACGAGGGCGTCGACCTCTGGGTGGTGCCCGGCGGGGAGGTCGGCCCCGGGGAAGAGCTTCAACGTGCCGCCGTCCGAGAGCTCGCCGAGGAAGCCGGCATCGACGCCGAGTACGAGGGACTGGGGATCCTCACGCGGGTCACGATCTCCTGTGGAGAACACGAGACGTGGGGCGTGGTCCCAGTCTTCGCCGCCCGCGCGTTGACGACCGAGACCCACGTCGCGGATCCCGACGGCGAGATTTCCGCCGCCGGGTGGTTCGCCGACCTCCCCGAGGACACCCGCGATCGCGAGGAGTTGCTCGCGTGGCGCGATCGGGCGCTATGACTCCGACGATCCCGACTCCGAGCCGGGGCCGTAGCTCTTGCCCTCGCGGGAGTCGGCGTGCATCCGCCTGAGGGCTGCCTGTGCATTGGCGGCGTCGTAGCCGAAGAACACGTCCTCGCCGTAGGCGTCGGCGACCTCCGCGGCGTGGATCAGACGATCGACGTCGACGTCGACCGCGTAGAGCTCGACGCTGAAGGGCGTCGAAAGCGCGCTCTCGAAGCCGCTGGCGATCGCTTCGAGCCAGTAGGTGGTGGTGTAGGCCATGTCGTACAGCGGGATCACGAACTCGTCGACGTGGGACTCGATGGACTCGATGTCCAGTCCGGCGCGCTCGTAGAGGTGGCCCGGGTACGGATCCGGATATAGCGTTAGATAGGTCTTTCCGGGGATCCTCTGGCTCGCTTCGGCGACGAACTCGGTGATGACCGATGCCCGCCACGCGAAGCGATCGTCGTACTCGCTCTCCTCGAAGCGTTCGTTACAGCGATCGCAGAAACAGTACTCCTGGCGGGGAAAGCCGACGTCGTCGAGTCGAACGTCCCCGTTCTCCTCGCCGGCCTCGCGTATCATCTCTAAGAGCCCCTCGCGATACCCGTCGTGGGTGGGACAGATGTACGCCCAGTCGAAGTACGGGCGTTCGCGCGTCGCGAGTTCGCCCTCGCGGTTCCGGGGAACGAGTTCGGGCGAACTCTCGGCGGCAGCGTTGTCCCCGAAACAGGAGATCATGTTGACCGCCTCGGGAATCGGCTCCGCAGAGCGGCCGCTGACGTCCTTGGACTCGTAGAAGGCGAGATCGAACTCGGGCCAGGTACACTCCTCTCGGTTCCGCGTGACGACCCCGAACATACGTGCAGTATCGGCGCGCGGCGTAAGTGCGTTGCTACGTCCCACGACCACGAAACGTCCCGATCGATCCGGCGAGGACGCCGAATCCCTACGAAACGTCCGCCGGTCGATGAAGCGACACGGTTTTGGCCACGTTGGCTCTGTACGGACGTATGGAACGGCATCGACGCATGACCTACCCGGAGTACGCCCGCGGTGGGTTCCTGCTGGGGGTCCTGCTGTTCGGGATCGGAATTCTGGGCCACGCGTTCGGGCCGACGCTCTTCGGCTCGCTTCCCGCATGGGAGACGACGGTGTTCATGGCAATGGAGTTCGGCGGAATCGGACTCGCGCTGTGCTCGCCGATCGTTTTCGCCATCGTCCTCCCCCTCATAGAGTGAGGACCCGAGGCGAGACGCCGGGACGGAAGTGTGTTACCCGACGTCGATGTACTCGGCGAAGTCCTCGCGGATCAGCGTCCCGCAGTATTCACAGCGTACGCCGTCGGCGAGAACCGTGAATCGGGAATCGACGGGCTCGCGCGCGGTCGTGACGCAGTTCGCGTTCGGACACGAGAGGACGCCGACGACCTCATCGGGGCGTTCGACGCGGTGTTTCTCGATCACGTCGTAGTCCCGGACGATGTTGATCGTCGCGTCGGGCGCGATCAGCGAGAGGACGTCGACCTCCTCCTGGCTCAACTCGCGGCCCTCGACCTTGACGATGTCCTTTCGTCCGATACGATCCGAGGGGACGTTCATCCCGATCGAGATCTCCTCGCCGCCCGAGCCGTCGATGTCGAGGATCGCCAGCACGGTCAACGCCTGACCGCCGGTGACGTGGTCGATGACGGTCCCGTTCTCGATCTTGCCGACGCGGAGTTCGTGGTCCTCAGTCATAACAGTGAGTCGAGCAGCGCCATTCGCACGGGGACGCCGTTGTGTGCCTGTTCGAAGTACGTCGCGTGGTCGGTGTCGTCGATCGCGGGGTCGACCTCGTCGACTCTCGGGAGCGGGTGCATGATCGAGAGGTCGTCCTTCGCGTCCTCGAGCGTTTCCAAGGTGATCCCGTACGCCGATGCGACCGCGCGGTACTCGTTCTCGTCGGGGAACCGTTCGCGCTGGATCCGGGTGACGTACAGCACGTCGAGTTCGGAGAGAACGGGTTCGAGGTCGGTGTGTTCGGCGACCGACGCGCCCGCCTCGTCGAGGTCGTACCGGACACTGCTGGGAAGCCGGAGGCTCTCGGGGCTGATGAAGTGCTGTGTGGCGTCGAAGTTCGTCAGCGCTTGCGCCAGCGAGTGGACCGTCCGCCCGTACTTCAGGTCGCCCATGATCCCTATGGTGAGGTCGTCGAGGCCGGCGTTCTCACGAATGGAGTAGAGGTCCAGCAGCGTCTGGGTCGGGTGGTGGCCCGCGCCGTCGCCCGCGTTGATCACCGGCACGTCGACGAACTCGCTTGCCATCTTCGCCGCGCCCTGCCGGGGGTGGCGCAACACGAGCGCGTCGGCGTAGCCCTCGATCACCCGGACCGTGTCGGCGAGGCTCTCGCCTTTCGTCACCGAGGAGGACTCGACCGACCCCATGTCGACCGTGTCGCCGCCGAGGCGTTTGATCGCCGTCTCGAAGCTCATCTTGGTGCGGGTGCTCGGCTCGAAGAACAGCAGACCGAGCAGCGAATCGGTGTGGCGCGTATCGCCCGTCGGGCCGTCGAAGTCGGCCGCGCGGTCGAGCACCGCCTCGATGTCCGCGCGCGAGAACTGTTTTGCGGTGAGCACGTGGTCGTGCCGCATCACGCTGACAGGGGATACAGGGGGCCTTCAATCCCGCGGTCGACGACTGCCGGGTGTAGGCTTAACAGCGATGGCGCCGAACCCGATTACGATGGTCGATCTGGGCTACACCCTATCGAGCGAGGAGCATCCCCCGAACGCGCTGGTCGAGAACGCCGCCCGTGCCGAGGAGGTGGGCTTCGGGTTCGTCTCGATCTCCGATCACTTCCACCCGTGGGTCGAGGCGCAGGGCGAATCGCCGTTCGTCTGGAGCACGCTGGGCGGGATCGCCCACGCGACCGACGAGATCGACGTCGGCGTCGGAGTGACCTGTCCCACCGTCAGGATCCACCCCGCGATCCTCGCGCAGGCGGCGGCGACGACCGCCGACATGCTCGACGGGCGCTTTTTCTTCGGCGTCGGCAGCGGCGAGAACTTGAACGAGCACGTGCTGGGCGATCGCTGGCCCGAGTTCGAGGTGCGTATCGAGATGCTCGAGGAGGCCGTCGACGTGATCCGCGACCTCTGGGAGGGCGAGAACTACAGTCACCACGGGAAACACTACGATGTCGAGAACGCGAAGCTCTACACCCTTCCCGACGAACTCCCGCCGATCGTCGTCTCGGCGTTCGGTCCGAAATCCGCCCGGTCGGCGGCCGACATCGGGGACGGGCTCTGGACCGTCGGCCCGAAGGAGGAGCCGATCGAGACCTACGAGGACGCCGGCGGCAGCGGCCCGAAGTACGCCCAGATCGACGTCTGTTACGCCGAGAGCGAGGACGAGGCGATCGACACCGTCTACGAACAATGGCCCAACGGGGAGATATCGGGTGAGCTGAGCCAGGTACTGCCGACGCCGGCTCACTTCGAGCAGGCCGCCGCTATGGTCGAACGCGAGGACGTCGAAGAAAGCGCCACCCCGTTAGGATCGGACCCACAGCCGTTCATCGACAGCGTACAGGCGTGTGTCGACGCCGGCTACGACCACGTCTACTTCCACCAGATCGGCCCCGATCAGGAGGGGTTCTTCGAGTTCTTCGAGGAGAACATCCGGGGCGAGATCTAACGGGCCGAAGGTTTATTTCCGTTGCAGTGATATATCTATTCTGAGATGAATCGTCGCCTGCCGACGGGGATCGACGTGCTCGACCGGAAGTTGAGCGGCGGCATCCCGGCGGGCAGCGTCGTCGCGCTCACCGCGTCTCCGGCGAGCCAGTCCGAACTCCTCCTCTACGAGCTCACCGTTCCCCGCGAAACCCTGTACCTGACGACCGAGCGCTCGGCGGCCGCAGTCCGTGATGCGATCGAACGGACGAATGCTCCCGCCGGGACGCCGGAGATCGAGCAGATTGGCGGCGAAGCACCGCTCGATCAGATCACTCGTCTGATGGGAACGCTACCGGAGGGATCGACGCTGATCGTCGATCCGGTCGATGCCCTCGAACGGCGGGAGCCCGCCCGGTATCGGCGGTTCATGAACGGGTTACAGACGACGATGGTCAACACGGGAAGCATCGCCGTGTTACACTGTCTCGCGGGGAGCGAGCCGCCGCCTCGACGCGATCTGACCGAGTACATGGCCGACGTGGTCTTCTCGCTCGATACGACGATCAGCGGCGAGTCGATCGAGAACAGACTCGCGGTCCCGAAGTTTCGGGGCGGGCGCGCGCTCGGCGAGACGATCAAGCTCGAACTCGCCGAACGGGTGTTGATCGATACGAGCCGGGATATCGCCTGATTGCGATTACTCCTCGACGTCGAGTTCGCCTTCGAGCTCGTCGACGATCTCATCGGCATCGACGTCGGCGTCCTCGAGGGCCTCCTCGACGTCACCGCCGCCCATGCCGCCCATGCCACCCATCATGCCGCCCATACCGCCCATCATGCCACCGCCCTCGATGGTCTCCTGAATGATGACTCGATCGAGGTCGAGTCGATCCATCAGGTCCTGGGCGATCTGCTGTTTCTGGAACATCCACTGCTGGTTCATCGTCAGCTGTGGCGTGGCCTCGATGTAGAGCGTCTCCTTCTCGACGGTTTCGACTTCCGTTTCCGGCTCCGCGTCTTCGCCCGCATCCTCGCTCTCGACGACGGTCTCCTCCTCGACTTCGTCGGTCTCGACCCACATCTCGAGGTCCGCGTCGATGAACATCGAGAGCATTCCCTTTGCGCGGTCGACGCGGTCCTCGACCTCCTCGACGATCTCGTAGTCGTACTCGACGTCCTCACCCGCGAGCGGGTGGTTGAAGTCGACGCGGGCACGCCCGCCGACGACGGTCTCGACGTGGCCGTGCTGGTTGTCGATGTCGACGTGGGCGCCGGGATACCGGTCGTCCTCGGGGATCTTCTCGACGCTGACCGTACGGACCTCCTCCTCGTCGTACTCGCCGAACGCCTCCTCGGAAGGGACGACGACGCTGCCGGAATCCCCGGCCTCCTTGCCTTTGATGTCCTCCTCGACCGTCTCGAAGAGGTGGCCCGCACCGAGCGCGATCACGCGCGGTTCGATGTTCTGCTCCTCGACGTCGACCCCCTCCTCCTCGGCGATCTCCCGGTCGGTGGTGTCGACGAGCTGGTCGCCCTCGA
>CAYVQH010000095.1:0-7018 GCA_964454105.1 uncultured Halobacteriales archaeon
CGGACCTCCAGGACCTCGAACTCGCCTCCGGCGAGGCGGTCTACGAGCGGGTCGCCGCTCTGGCGGACCTCTGGAACGCGAACGACAACGTCGGGCTCGTGGTCGGCGCGACCGCGCCCGAGGAGTTGGAGGGGCTCCGGGAACAGGTCCCCGACCTCCCCTTCCTCGTGCCCGGCGTCGGTTCGCAGGGCGGGGACGCCGAGGCCGCCGTCGAGTTCGGGCTCGCCGGAGGAGTGGGGCTGGTCAACTCCTCGCGGGGCATCATCTTCGCCGGTGAGCAGGGCTCATCGGGCTCGCGGGCGCACGCCGGGAACGACGGCGAGGACTTCTACCGGGCGGCCGGCGAGGCGGCCAAACGGCTCAAAAAGCGGTTGAATCGCCATCGGTAGGCGGGGCGGCCACCGAAAGCGAGCGGATTATGTGACTGGCTCGCCCTCGCACGGTATGGACGATCTGGCCCACCGAGCCGAGGTCGCCGAACGCGCCGCCCGCATCGGCGGCGATCTCGCGATGTCGAACTTCCGAACCGACATCGCCGTCGAGACGAAGGACGGGAAGACGGACGTCGTGACTCAGGCCGACCGGGACGCACAATCGAGGGTGATCGAGGTGATCCGCGAGGAGTTCCCCGACGACGCGATCGTCGGCGAGGAGGAGGGAGCGACGAAGGAGGTGCCCGACGAGGGGCCCGCATGGGTGATCGACCCGATCGACGGCACCAGCAACTTCGTCCGGGACATTCCCATCTGGGCGACCAGCGTGGCCGCGACCGTCGACGGCGAACCCGTCGCCGCGACCAACGCGATGCCCGCCGTCGATGACTACTACGTGGCCGACGACGAGGAGACGCGGCTGAACGGCGATGTGGTACGCGTCAGCGACCGGGAGGACCCCGAGACCTGCACCGTGTCGCCGACGCTCTGGTGGGACTTCGACCACCGCGAGGAGTTCGCGGACGCGGTCGAGGCGATCGTCGAGCGGTTCGGCGACATGCGACGCTTCGGCTGTGCGCAGGCGACGCTGAGCACGGTCGCCACCGGCGGTCTCGACGGCACGCTCAGCGACGTCCGCCCGCACCCGTGGGACACCGTCGCCGGCGTCCATCTCGTCCGAAACGCGGGCGGGCGGGCGACCGACGTCGAGGGCGAGCGCTGGCGCCACGACAGCCGGGGGTTGGTCGTCTCGAACGGCCGCGTTCACGCGACCGTTCTGGAGGCCGTTCGATCGGGCCGCGACTGATTCCGGTGGCGACGGTCGATCACTCCAGTCCGTGCGCACAGCCCGCACACCGCCCCCGCCGTCGATCGAAGTGTCGCGAGCAGACGAGGGTGCCGCAGTTCGGGCAAGTGTGGTTCGCAGGTGCGCGCTCGCAGTGCTGACAGAGCCCGGTCGCGCTCATACCGGCCGTACGCCGCGTGCTCCCTTCAGTCCGCTGGCGGGACGTTTACGGTGGTCGCCTTCCTACCCCGCGTGTGACCGGATCGCGGCTGCTCGTGGGGCTCGCCTCGGTGTTCGCCGGAATGGCCGTCCTCATGGTCGTGCTGGCCTCGGCCTACCGGACGCCCGTACCGCTCGCGATCGCGCTTCCGTTCGGGCTCACCGGCTACCTGCTGTGGTACCAGGGGACCGGCCGCCTCGCCGAGCGGATGCGCAGGCGGGCTCGCCGGACGAACCGGCGAAACCGCTCCGGCGACCGTACGCGCCAGCGGCGCGAACGCGTCCGACCGCCGTCGCGCTCGTCGGGACCGACCCGTCGGGAGGCCTACCGGACCCTCGACCTCGATCCCGGCGCCGGGACGAGCGAGATCAAGCGGGCCTATCGCGAGAAGGTCAAGAGCACCCACCCCGATCGCGGCGGCGACGAGGAGGCGTTCAGGGAGGTAACGAACGCGTACGACAGGCTGACCGAGTGAACGTCGATGTCGGGGCCGGCCCCGTGTGCAACGATATCACGAAGCGAGTGATTTTTGTCCGCTTCCCGCCAACCCCTCTCCATGAGCCCCGACCGAGCCGTGTTGCGCGAGGCGATCGAACACGGCGAGAGGGAGGGTGGCAGCGTCGAGTTCAAGGAGCGACTCACCAGAGCCGAGCACCTCCACGGGGGGCGAATGGAGAGCCTCGCGGCCCAACTGCGCCATCGCGTGCTCTCGGGCGACGGCGAGGCGACCTACGTCGTCGGCGTCACCGATGCGGGGGGGATCGCCGGCATCAGCCACGAGGCCTTCTCCGAGTCGATGGACGTCCTCTCGCTGCTCGCCGAGGAGGCGGGCGCGCACATCCACGACGTCCAGACGTGGGGGGTCGACGCCACGGCTACCGACCGCGACGGTGAGGACGGATTGGTCGGCGTCGCGACCGTTCGAACGGGCGCGATGCTCGAAACCGACGACGAACACGTCGTGATCGGCACTGCGGGCCACGTCGACCACGGCAAGAGCACCCTCGTGGGAACCCTCGTCACCGGCCAGCGCGACGACGGCGAGGGAAGCACTCGGGGATTCCTCGACGTCCAGCCCCACGAGGTCGAACGGGGCCTCTCGGCAGACCTCTCGTATGCGGTCTACGGCTTCCGTGAGGGCGAGGCCGTCAGAATGGACAACCCCCACCGAAAGGACGACCGGGCGGGGGTCGTACGGGAGGCGGATCGGCTGGTCTCCTTCGTCGACACCGTGGGCCACGAGCCGTGGCTCCGGACCACCATCCGCGGGCTCGTCGGCCAGAAGCTCGACTACGGCCTGCTGACGGTGGCGGCCGACGACGGGCCCACGAAGACCACCCGCGAACACCTCGGCGTCCTCCTGGCGACGGACCTGCCGACCATCGTCGCGATCACGAAGGCCGACCTGGTGGGCGACGAGCGCCTCGACGAGGTCGCCCGCGAGGTCGAACGCCTGCTCCGTGACGTGGGCCGCACCCCCCTTCCGGTGGCGCGCCACGGCGTGAGCGCGGCGATCGATGAGATCGACGAGACCGTGGTCCCCGTCGTGCGAACGAGCGCGGTCAGCGGCCATGGACTCGACACGCTGGACGGGATCTTCGAGGGGCTCCCCAAGCGTGCGACCGACGAGGGCGAGTTCCGGATGTACATCGACCGAACCTACTCCGTGACCGGCGTCGGCGCGGTCGCCTCGGGCACCGTCAAGTCGGGCGTCATCGAGGCCGGCGACGAACTCCTCTTGGGACCCCTCGCCGACGGCACGTTCGCCGAGGTCGAGGCCCGGTCGATCGAGATGCACTACCACCGCGTCGAGGAGGCCCAGTCGGGCCGGATCGTCGGCATCGCTCTCAAGGGAGTCCGTGAGGCCGACGTCGAGCGCGGGATGGTCCTGCTTCCCCGGGAGGCGAAGCCCGAACCCGTCCGGGAGTTCGAGGCTGATGTGATGGTGCTCAACCATCCCACGCGGATCACCACGGGCTACGAGCCCGTTGTCCACCTCGAGACCATCAGCGAGGCCGGCGTCTTCACCCCCGAGGAGGGCCGACTGCTGCCGGGCGACACCGGCTCCACGCGGGTACGGTTCAAGTTCCGGCCCTACCTCGTCGAGGAGGGCCAGCGCTTCGTCTTCCGGGAGGGACAGAGCAAGGGCGTGGGTACCGTCACCGACGTGAACCCGACCGACTGACGTACCCCTCCTCCCGACGCTCCGCGAGGCCGAACAGCACCAGCCACCCCAGCAGCCGCTCGACCCGCTCGCGCCAGACCGCCTCGGGGTCGGGGTGGTGGTGGCGATCCCAGTACGGGATCGCATCGAAGCGCTCGAACACTTCCTTGGCGGCCAGCGGCTCCTCCGATTCCTCGAGGAGCTCGCTCACCTCGCGTGCGCCGTAGACGCCCGAGAGCAACGCGGCACCCGAGTCGTCCGGCCCCTCGCGCGTGCGATGGTAGCCCGATTGACCCTCCCGCACCGATCCTATGCCCTCGAGAAACGCCAGCCAATCGGTCGCGACCTCGGGATCGATCCCGGTCCGAGCCGCGAGACGATCGCAGCAGCTCCCCTCGGGCTCGGGGACGAGCGGCACCGCCCTGCGGATCGATTCGAGGGCCTCGAGGTCCTCGGGCGGGGCGGGCACCGGCTTGACCCTCATAGCCCGAAGCTATCGGTCAGAAGCTCCTCGTCCCGCTGGCCGTAGTGGTAGGTCCCCCCGCCCAGCACGTCGATGGTGACTTGCGCGGGCGCGAAGATCGACTCCGGAACGTCGTAGAGTTCCCAGTCGACCTCCTCGAAGATCTCGGCGAACGGCCGGCCGTACTCGTCGCTGGCGGTCGAGGCCACTTCATCGAAACGGTCGAACTCCTCGCGGACGACGACGTGGGCGCGCCCGCCGTAGGCCAGCGCGTCGTTGGTCCGGCCGATCGCGGCCTCCTCGCCGTCCGCGACGGGCGCGACGGGCGCGCTCGCGCTCGCGCTGACGACGTCCAGCGGGTCGTAGCCGAGTTCGGAGAGCCGGAAGACGGCGAGTTCGGCGGCGCGGGCGGCCATGTTGACGCTGCCGGTCAGGCTCGCCGTCGAGAACGCGGGGAGGAAGACGGCGCCGGGATCGACGCCGGCGGTCTCTGCGACCTGCTCTGCGGCGGCCGCGGTCGGCGGGTTCTCGGACTCGACCGCGAGCACCGCGAAGTCGAAGACGTCCTGGTAGCCAACGCGGGCGAACTCCTCCTCTTCCGCGACCAGCGCGCGGGCGGGCCCCGAGCCGAGCCCCTCGAAGTCCTCGGTGGCGAGCTCCCAGCCGGCCTTCTGCGAACAGAGCACGGCGAGCGCGGGCTGGTCGGTCGAGAACTCGACGAACGGCAGTGGAACGCCGCCGATCTCGTCCATCCGGGTCTGGACGGTCGCCAGGCCCGCCGTCTGGATCTCGACCAGCAACAGGCCGGCTTCGAGACCGCCGTCGGTCTCGACGCCGAAGTCCAGTACGGTGGTCTCGGTGTCGAGCTCCGAGACGTCGAGGTTGAGTTCGTCGGCGAAGTCGATCGCCTCGTCGACGAGTTCGAGCGACATGCGGTTGAGACTGTCCATGCCTCCGATTGCGAGGGGGCTACCTTGGTCGTGACGGTCACTCCGTCAGTCGCCGTGGGGTTCGCGGCCGAGTTCGCGCTCGACCTCCGCGACCTTCTCCTCGGCGCTCTCGTCGGTCGTGCGCTTGTCGTCGATCTTCAACACGGTGCTCACCCGGTCGCCGTCGACCGCCTCGTGGGCGGCCCGTGCGGCGGCGAACAGCTCGTCGGTGCTCTCGGCCTCGATGACGGTGCCCATCGGGTTGGTCTCGTAGGAGACGTCGAACTCCTCCAGAGCCTCGACGGCCTTCGCGATCTCGCCGGCCATACTCCCCTCGGTGACGGGCGCGACGCTCAGCAGTGCGATCACGGTCATACCCCATCCGTCGCAGCCGGCTCACGTAAAACCGAACGGTGCTCACGAAAGGAAGGGAATCGTAAGTGAAAACCGTCGAGACGCGCTCCGGATTCGGACCCGGATCGGCCAGTAGACCGTGGGCCCGAACGGAGCGAAATGGAGCGGGGAGGTGAGTGTGATGGAACCGGTTACTGGAACCCGATCCGGCCGCCCTGTCTGTTGCGACCGGGTTCGGCGGTGCCGCCGGTGAACTCGTCTTTGATCTGGTCGTAGTACTCGAGGATGTCCTCGGTGATCGTCGGCCGGACCGACTCCATCGCATCGCGGAAGTGGCGCATCTCGACGAGCTCGGCGTCCCTGTCCTCGCGCAGGGCCGCCATCGCCGCCTCGCGGGCGATCGATTCGAGGTCCGAGCCGACGTAGCCGTCGGTGATCTCCGCGAGTTCGCGCAGGCTGACGTCCGCGGCGAGCGGGATGTCCTGGGTGTGGATCTCGAGGATCTCCCGTCGGCCCTCCTCGCCCGGTTGGCCGACCATCACGAGCCGATCGAACCGCCCCGAGCGGATCAGCGCGGGGTCGATCATGTCCGGTCGGTTGGTCGCGGCGATCACCATTACGTTCTCCATCTCCTCCAGTCCGTCGAGTTCGGTCAACAGCTGGTTGACCACGCGCTCGGAGACGTTCGAGCCGACGTCCTGGCTACGCGAGGGTGCGAGGCTGTCGAGTTCGTCGAAGAAGATCACCGTCGGCGAGACCTGCCGGGCCTTCTTGAACGTCTGGCGGATCGCCTTCTCCGACTCGCCGACCCACTTGCTGAGCAGCTGGGGTCCGCGCACCGAGATGAAGTTGGCGTTGGTCTCGTTGGCGACGGCCTTCGCCATCAGCGTCTTGCCCGTCCCGGGCGGCCCGTACAGCAGCACGCCCGCCGGGGGGTCGATCCCCAACCGGTTGAAGCGCTCGGGACTGGTCAGAGGCCACTCGACGCTCTCCTTGACGTCGTCGGTGGCGTCCTCGAGTCCGCCGATGTCGTTCCACGACACCTTCGGGAGCTCGACGAGCACCTCGCGCATGGCGCTTGGCTCGACCTCGCCGAGCGCGCCCCGGAAGTCCCCGCGCTTGACGATCATCCGGTCGATCAGCTCGGGGGGCACGTCCTCCTTGTCGAGGTCGATCTCCGGCAGGTAACGCCGGAGCGCACGCATCGCGGCTTCCTTGGTGAGGCTTTCGACGTCCGCGCCGACGAACCCGTGGGTGTCGTCCGCAAGCTCCGAGAGGCTGACGTCGTCCGACAGGGGCATTCCTCTGGTGTGGATCTGGAGGATCTCCTCCCGACCCGTTTCGTCGGGCACGTCGATCGAGATCTCCCGGTCGAATCGGCCCGGCCGCCTGAGTGCGGGGTCGACCGAATCGACGCGGTTGGTCGCGGCGATGACGATGACCTGGCCACGCGACTCGAGGCCGTCCATCATCGTCAACAGCTGGGCGACCACCCGGCGTTCGACCTCGCCGGTGACGTCCTCGCGTTTGGGCGCGATCGAGTCGAGCTCGTCGATGAAGATGATCGAGGGCGACTCCTCGCTGGCGTCCTCGAAGATCTCGCGCAGTTGTTGTTCGGACTCGCCGTAGTACTTCGAGATGATCTCCGGGCCGGCGATCGAGAAGAAGCT
>CAYVQH010000096.1:0-6952 GCA_964454105.1 uncultured Halobacteriales archaeon
ATCGAGTCGATGATCTCCGGGCCGGGCAGCTTGTCGTGGAGCACGACGTCGCTTTCCTCGATCAGGCGTTTGGCCTTCACCGTCAGCAGCTCCGGGTCGCCGGGTCCGCTGCCGACGAGGTGGACGATGCCGGTCATTTCCCGTTCTCGCCCTCCGTGCGCTCGGTGTCGACCTCCTCCTCGCTTGCCTCGCGTTTGGCCTCGTCGATCAGCTCCCGTGCACCCCGGTCCGCGAGCTCCTCGGCGAGTTCGCGGGCGGCCTCGGCGTGGCGTTCGACCGGGAGGTCCCGGGTCACCGAGATCGTCGGCTCGCCCCCTCTGGCGAGTATCTGGACGCGCGTGCGGACGTGCTCGCCCTGGATCACCGCGTGGATCCCGATCGGGGCGACACAGCCCCCGCCAAGCGCCGCCAGGATGGAGCGCTCGACGGTCGTCTCGACCCGACTTCGAGGATGATCGAGCGCGTCGTTGACTTCGCGGGCGAGGTCGGTATCGGCCATCGCCACCGCCAGCGCGCCCTGGCCCGCCGCGGGAACGAACTCCTCGGTCGGGAGCGCCCGCGTGGGCACCGTTCGGTCCAGCCCCGAGCGCTCGAGGCCGGCCGCCGCCAGCACGATCGCGTCGAAGGACTCGCTTCGCTCGAAGGCCCGACGTTCGATCCCCGAGAGCTCCTCGACCCACTCCTCGGGTCGGCGGTCGTATTCGGGTTCGAAGTCGTCGTCCGTGTTCGCCTTTCGCTCCTCGTCGGCGGCGACCCGCCGGTCGTACTCCTCGTTGAGCGACTTCGACAGCAGCTTCTCGACGCGGGTGTCGACGTTGCCCCGAAGGGGTTCGACGGTCAGGTCGGGTCGCTTCGCGAGCAGTTGGGCGCCACGCCGGAGGCTGCCGGTGCCGACGGTTGCACCCTCCGAAAGCTCCTCGAGCGTCGACCCTCTGGGAGTCACGAGCAGGTCGCCGGCCGTCGCCCGTTCGGGGACGGCGGCAACCACCAGTTCCGAGTCTTCGGTGGGCATGTCCTTCATCGAGTGGATCGCGCCGTCGACCTCCCCCGAAAGGACCTTCTCATCGAGGCTGCGGACGAACGCGCCCGTCTTGCCGAGCCGGTGGATGAGCTCGTCGCGGACCTGATCGCCGGTCGTCTCGACCTCGACGAGTTCGACCTCGTGGCGACGTCCCGAGAGCGCCCGCTCGACTGACTCGGCCTGTGCGAGCGCGAGGTCCGATCCGCGCGTCGCGAGCCGTATCGGGTCGGATCGCAGTGTCATACCGGGGTGTCGGCCCCCGATGCACATATACTGCCGGTTGTTTCCTCCTCGGCCCCGGCGGAGCGCGACATCGACCTGCACGGACACGCCTCTTTCCACCTCGAGGCCGATTCGCCGATCACCTCGGCGTCCGGGTACTCTTTCCCGACCGTGAGACGCTCCCCGTGACCCACGACCACTGTCGGTCCGCGGACCTCGATTCCGAGATGGTCAGCATCTACGGATCGAACGGAAACGTCGCGGCCAGTACGGCCTCACGAAGGTATCACGACACGCTCGTCGAGGGCATCGAGAACTGGTACCACGAACGTCTTCCGGGACCTGACCCTCGGGGAGTTCGCCGAGGCTCTCGGGACCTCATCGAGTCGACGCTGATCACCGAGTCTCAAGAAGAACGGCGTCCGGAAGCCGACGGACTATCGATGGCCGTCATCGTCGTCGTCGAGCAAGCCGTCGTCATCGTCGTCGCTACCGAGGGTGGAATCGTCATCATCGCCCAGTACGCCGTCGTCGTCATCACTACCGATGGTGGGATCGTCGTCGTCACTGATGATCCCGTCGTCCGATCCCGTGTCGGTCCCCGTTCCAGTGCCGGTCGTGCCGGCGGTGTCCGTTCCGGCGCCCGTACCGCCCGCGGCGGCCGAGGCGAGGCGGACCTCGTCGTCGGTGACCGATCCGACGGACTCCTCCTGGAGCGGATAGGTGTCCTCGCCGCGCTCGTCCCAGCCGAGTTTGGACTTGATCTTGTCCGTCAGGCCGGGGTCGGGGTCGACGTAGGCGGTCCCGTGTTCGACGTCCGCGATGATGCCGACCTCATCGCCCTGGTCGTTGACGACTGTCTTGCCCTCGTCGTCCTCTGTGAAACTATGTGCCATTGCAACACTCGCTACTCTAGGTGCGAACTTCGTGGCCCGCCCTTCGTACGCAACCCATTTATCACAACTCCTCGATCCACGCCGAATTCGCCGGGGCCGTGGCGCAAACGGACCCCACGACATGCGACCGGTCGGCCTATCGGTAAACATACATATTTATCACGTAGTGAGAACTATAGGTCAGTATGCGTTCGATAGATAGACGGACGGTCCTCGAGGGAATCGGTGTCGCAAGCATCGCCGGACTCGCCGGCTGTATCACGAGCGATAACAGCGGCGGTAGCGGGAACGGCAACGGCGGCGGTGGCGGCAGTGGCGGCACCCAGCTCACCTGGGACGCCGGCGGGCAGGGCGGAACGTACTACCCGCTGTCGAACCAGTTCAAGCAGGTCGTCGACTCGAACACCGACTACACGCTGCAGGTCCGTTCGACGGGCGCGAGCGTCGAGAACATCGGCAACCTCGCGAGCGGCAACTCGGATTTCGCGCTGGTCCAGAACGACACCGCCTTCTTCGCCTACGAGGGGACGGGCATCGAGGACTTCGAGGGCAACGCCGTGCCCAATCTTCGCGGGGTGGCGACGCTGTACCCGGAGACGATCCACGTCGTCGCCCGGGCCGACAGCGGCATCTCCTCGATTCAGGACCTCTCGGGGGCGACGATCAACACCGGCGATCTGGGCAGCGGCACGCAGGTCGACGCCGTTCAGATCCTCGAAGCCGTCGGGATCAGCGACTACTCCGAGCAGAACACGGGCTTCTCGCAGGCGGCCGAACAGCTCCAGAACGGCGACATCGACGCCGCGTTCATCGTCGGCGGCTGGCCCGTCGGCGCGGTCGAGAACCTCGCGACGAACACGGACATCACGATCGTCTCGATCGAGGGACAGGCCCGGCAGCAGGTCCTCGATTCGGGCGACTACTTCGCCGAGGACGAGATCCCATCGGGCACCTATCAGGGGATCGACGAGGCCGTTCCGACCGTGGCCGTCCAGGCGATGATCGCCACCACCGAGGACCAGGACGAGGCGATCGTCGAGAAGATCCTGACGACGATCTTCGACAACGTGAGCGAACTCAGCATCAAACAGGACTTCATAAGCCGCGACACCGCTCAGGACGGGATGTCCATCCCGCTGCACGCCGGCGCCGAGTCGTACTTCGGGTCGGGTGGCGAGGGCGGCAACGGAAATACGAGCGATGGGAACGCCAGTGACGAGAACGCCACCGGCGGCAACGACACCAACAGCTCGAACTGATCCGATGGATGCCCTCCCCGAACCGAATCGGAGGCGCTCGAACGCGCTTCCGAAGCGATACATCGAACTCCGGTCGGTCGAGCGACGCCCGGACGGAACCGACGGGGAGGCGGCGTGAGCGGTACCGACAGATCCCGATCGATCGCCATCGGGGCGATCGTCGTCGTCCTCGTGGCGTCGCTCGCCGTGGCCGGCGCCGCGGCCACTCCCGCCGGCCGAGTGCTCGTCGTCGAGGACGCCGCCTCGGGCGAACACCTCATCGAGACGCCGGTCGAGAACGGCACGGTCGTCGCGCTGGAGTACACCCATAGCGTCGAGAAGACGCGGGTGCTCGATGCCTTCGCCGTTCGGGGCGACGAATTCGTCATGACGCGCATGGAGTTCGAGTCCTACGGCTGGGGGCTGCCCGCGGGGGCCGACGTAACCCGGGAGAACGGTACGTTCTCGTTCGATCCGGACTACGCGAGCGAGGAGCTGCTGGTCAAACCCGGCCGGACCGCCGGCCACCAGCTCCACGTCGGCTCTCAAACGTACGACCTCGTCGAGCGGTCGGACGCCCGGGCGGTCCGGATCTCGATCGAGCGCCGGTCGGTCCTGGAGGCCGCGCTCGACGTATAGCACACGCTATATAGGGGCTGCGATGTGACCTATCCGATATGAGCACTGCACCGACGGACGAGGGGGGGAGCGAGATCGGCGAGATCGACGAGCTCTCCGAGGAGGACCAACAGGAGCTGATAGACGAGCTCGAACGCCGGCGCGACCCGCGCGGAATCGCCGCGGTCGCCGTCGCCGTCATCGGCATCGCCTTCTCGGCCTACCAGCTGTGGCTCGCCGCCCACGGCTTCGAGTTCGGGCTCTCGTTGCCGATCGTCGGGGAGGTCGAACTCGCCGCGCTCCAGTTGTTGCAGGTGAACGCCGTCCACGTCGTCTTCGCGCTGGTGCTTGCCTTTCTCCTGTACCCGCCGACGACCGGTGACGGCCCCATCGTGCGGCGATTCGCTCGAATCGTTCCGGCAATCGGCGATCGCTTCGGCGCCGACAGCCCGGTGACCCGCGGGGCACGCGGTCTCCGGAGCGGGGTTCGCTGGGCGTTCGTCGATTCGGAACGAAAGCGGGTGACGCCCGCCGATATCGTCTGCATCGTCATCGCGGTGCTCGCGGCGATCTACATGCTCACCTCCTTTTCCGAGGTCCAGCGGATGCGGGTCTTCGGACTGGGTGCGGGTCGGACGATCGGCGAGTTCGTGCCCGCGCTCGAACCGGTCGTCGGGGCGGTCTCGGCGCTCGGGATCCCACTGGATTCGACCTCGGTCGCGTTCCTGCTTGGGGTCGCCGGCGTGATCCTCGTCCTCGAGGCGACGCGGCGCTCGCTCGGGATCTACCTCACGCTCATCGTCGTCGCGTTCATCGTCTACGCGCGGTATGGCTACGTCATCCCGGCCGACGGGATCGTCTCGACCCCCTTCGGATTCGGGATCGGCCTGCCCTACATCGAGATCTTCTCGATCCCACCGGGCGACTGGGGCACCATCGTTCAGAACTTCTGGTACAACACCGAGAACGGCGTCTTCGGCATCCCCGTCACCGTCTCGGTCCAGTTCATCTACATCTTCATCCTCTTCGGGGCGATCCTCGAGATGTCGGGCGCCGGCCAGTGGTTCATCGACCTAGCCTACGCGATCACCGGCCACCGCAAGGGCGGTCCGGCGAAGGCGAGCGTCCTCGCCTCGGGCTTTATGGGGACGATCTCGGGCTCCTCGATCGCGAACACCGTCACGACGGGGGCCTTCACGATCCCGCTGATGAAGCGCTCCGGCTACCGCTCGGAGTTCGCGGGCGCGGTCGAGGCGTCCGCCTCCTCGGGCGGGCAGATCCTCCCGCCGGTGATGGGCGCCGCGGCGTTCCTGATCGTCGAGTACACCGCCACGCCGTACTCCGACGTCATCATCGCCGCCGCGGTGCCCGCGGTGGCCTTTTTCTTCGGCGTCTGGGTGATGGTCCACCTCGAGGCCTCGCGGGCGAACATCCAGCGCATCGACAAGGCCGACACGATCCCGATATGGCCCCATCTCCGGGCGGGATGGTTCTACCTCGTGCCGATCGCCCTGCTGCTGTACTACCTGATCATCGCCCGGTTGTCGGTCGCCCGGTCGGCGTGGTTCTCGATCCTCGCCATCATCGCCCTCATCGCGGTCGTCGCCGCGTACAACGAGCGCACGCGCGCGCCGCTGTTCGGCGCGATCGCCGGCCTGTTCGCCCTCGAGACGTTCGTCCAACTGATCGCCGGGACCGGCCTGCTCGGACTGGCGACGGGCGGTGGTGGTGCGGGCGTGGCGATCGGCGACGCGCTCTCGGCGGCCGCCGGAAACCTCGTGTGGATCACCCTCCTCGTGAGCGTGGCGGTCCTGCTGGCCCGTCCCGACCTCGACGCGCCGCTGCTGGACTACGATACAGCCGTCGACGAGGGCGCCGAGACCACCGCCGCCGCGTTGGGTCGTCCCTCGTTGACCCGGAACGCTCCCTTCGGGTTCGGGGCGTTCGTGCTCCGTTCGATGGAGTCCGGCGCGCGGACGGCGACGCCGATCGTCGTCGCGGTCGCCGCGGTCGGCATCATCCCGGGCGTCCTGAGCGCGACCGGACTGGCCCCGAACCTCACGACGTTCATCACGTCGCTTGCGGGGGGATCGACGGCCCTGCTGTTGCTCATCACCGCGATCGCGGCGATCATCCTCGGGATGGGCGTGCCGACGACGGCGACGTACATCCTGCTGGCGTCGGTGCTCGCGCCGGCGATCGTCCAGAGCGGCGAGATCCCGGTGTTGGCCGCACACCTCTTCATCCTGTACTTCGGCGTGATCGCGGACATCACCCCGCCGGTCGCCGTCGCCGCCTACGCCGCGGCCGGCGTCGCCAAGTCCGACCCGTTCCAGACCGGGGTCGAGGCGTTCACGCTGTCGCTCAACAAGGCGATCGTGCCCTTCGCGTTCGCCTTCACCCCTGGCATCGTCCTGCTTCGGTCGACCGGCAACGGCGAGGCCCGGGTCATCAACGCCGCCGACGTCCTCGACGTCGGATTCTTCGTTCCCGAGGTGGTGATTCCGATCGTCGGTACGTTCCTCGGCGTGGTGGCGCTCGGCCCGACGATCATCGGTTACTTCTACGCGACCGTCCCGCGCGGCGAACGGGCGCTGTTCGCGGTCGCGGCGGTGTTGTTGATGACGCCGCTGACGCTGTTCACCACGATCGGCGATCTGATGGCGCTGGTCAGTCCCTACACCATGGCCGCACCGCCGTACGTCGGCCTCGCGCTGCGTGGGATCGGCGCGGTCCTGTTCGTCGCGCTCACGCTGAAGAACCGCCGTTCCGGGGAGAACCGACCCGGGACGGCCACGCCCACCGAACCGACCACCGACTAGCGCGAGCCGTCTACAGGGCGCGTTTGTAGGCTTCGAGCGTCTCCTCGACGTCCTCCTCGGTGTGGGCGTCGCTCACGAATTGGGACTCGAACTGGTTCTGGCTGAGGAACACGCCCTGCTCGTGCATCGCGGGCC
>CAYVQH010000097.1:0-6941 GCA_964454105.1 uncultured Halobacteriales archaeon
GGGATCACGAGCACGACCGTGAGCAGAAGCGCGTTCCAGGCGATCGCCGAGACGGCCCCACCGACTAACCAGTTGGGGCCGATCCCGAGGAACAGCGGAACGCCGAGGAAGATCGCGATTACGCGAAACGCCCAGAACGGTTTCGACGTCCGCCAGTAATCGATCTGAAAGCGTTCTTGCTGGCGTTCGTCCAGCGTGATGACGCTTTGGTAGTGCAACATCGCGACCGTCGTCAAGACCCCACCCGCGGACAGGACCGCCAGCGTGAATATCTCGACGGCGAGCAACGACATATCCGTGATGTACGACATCAGGATATCGAGCGGAATCGTGGTCTGTCCCTGATATTGTACCGGAAAGAGAAAGACGAACGCGCCGGTCGCGAACGCGAGGATGAACTTCAGCGTCGGCCGTAATCGCTTCTCGACGAGGTTCGCATCGTCGATCGACTTCTGCTCTGGGCTCACTGATTCCCCCGAAATGCTATCGTCATCTTCCCAGCTCTGACTACCGAACATAGTTCGACAAATAGTACCACGGGTCATAAACACACCGGTCATATGTGGGTTCACACATTATTGTAACAATGGTCATATATTTCATACGAGTTATAGTATGGCAAAATCTAATCGAGACGGCGCACTAATCGCCGCCGCCAGTGGCGAGAAAGCCGACTCGGTCGTCTGCGGCGGGTGAACTGGCGAGGCGACCGAAGGTGATCGCTTTCGGCCGACTGGACCGAGCGCGCCGACATAGAGCTCGTTGACCACCCCTAGAATGCTCCGGATGGAGTCACTGCTGGTCCGAGCGACCTCAGCGGTAACGCCCGCTCCTCGAATTGCTCGCTCGCTTTGGCGACCGATTTCAGATTCGCCGCGTCCGTGTCTTGCCATCGGCTCGAAAACACTTCGGTGAGTTCGTCGGTCCTCGTCACGACCGCGGCACTGAATTTGTCGTCGACGGGACACAGGATTGTTGGTCGGGCTCACTCGTTTCGCCCACCATACTGCTGGTGCCGACCGCCCTGAGCGAACCGAAGCGGCTGTCACTCGAGAGCATTTATTACGGTTGACAGCGATGATGGGCGTATGGTCAAAGAGACCAATTCGAGCGACAACAGTGTTCCCGAGCCGAGCCTCGAACACGTCATGGACCTCGACATCGAGGTCGAGGAACCGATCGAGATCGGCGAGACCGGTAACGGCCGGCGGCGGATCATTCCGATCGCCGGCGGCACCGTCTCGGGGCGCATTGAGGGGCGGGTCATTTCCGCCGGCGCGGACTACCAGCTGTTTCGCATCGACCGACCGACCGAACTGGTCGCGAAGTACGCCTTCGAGACCGACGACGGCTCCAACGTCTACGTCGAGAATCGCGGCATTCGCTCCGCGCCGTCGGAGACGAAAGAGCGGCTCCGCGACGGGGACCCTGTCGACCCCGACGAGGTCTACTTCCAGTCTACACCCGAGTTCGAGACTGCCGATCCCGACCTCGAGTGGCTCACTCAGAACGTCTTCGTCGCCTCGGGAATCCGGCAGCCGAAAGGCGTGAAGCTGGCGGTCTACCGCGTCTACTGAGCGGCGCCGTGAAAAAACGAGCGGGCACGTTCCGTCGTCGACGAAGACGACGCCGTCCCCAACCATCACGTCGTACGACCGACGCACGGTACCAGCGTCGGCGAGGTTCTTGCCGGTCTCGAGATCGAACGATCAACCGTGCCACGAAGAGGAGCTGGTCATCTCGCCAACCGACTCCTTTCGATGCGCTCACCGGGCGCAACGAACTCTGTCACGTCCGTGTTTCCCACGACAACAGAGGGACCGGCACCGTTTCCCATCTAGGAAACGATCAGTGCGTCGACAATCGGAGAACGGAGGACATCGGTGGTGTGGAATCGATCATAGTAGTAGCTGATCACCACCCGCCGATCGTCCGATTATATCAGACGCGCATGTCGGTTGTGACCGATGTCGATTCGGCACCAGCTTGATCCTTCTTGTAATATACCGAATAAATATGTCCATATGCTCAATATTTCGCAATATTGGTTCCACTATTACTGTTCTGGGCTAGCTGAGATCCCTTTCTGAGGGAAGATCCCCTGTCTATCAATAATGGATGAGTAGCCGTGACGATGAGAGTGAAGGCCACTCATTACAGTAGTACCGCTGTAATAGCCCATGCGGTTGATGTCGGCCCTGATGATTCCGCTACGAACATCACCGGGGGAACCCTCTAGGCGCGCTCTCGTAATTCGCTTAAAAAACCCGAATACACGACGTCGTCGGTCATCAACGCGTAACCGCCGAAACGCCAGCCAGAAATCAGCCCACGTTCGTGACGGATAGCGGCGCGTCTCCTAGCCGTAGACGAGACGGAGTTCGATATCGTCGACGGCCTCGAGCAACGACTCATACAGCTCGTCCTCGATTCGCTCTTCGGTCAGACGGTTCGCGGCGCCGGCGATCGTGACGGCGGCGATCGGTCGCCCGTCTCGGATGACTGGCGTCGCGATAGCGTGTAGTCCCCGGAGGTCCTCCTGGAAGTTCATCGCGTAGCCGCGCTCGCGAACGTCCTCGAGTTCGGCGAACAGCTCCTCCCTGTCGGTGATCGTCTGTTCCGTCTGGGCTGGTAAGCCGTGGCGATCGATGACCTGTTGGACTTCTTCGTCGGAGAGATGGGCCAAAATTGCCTTACCAGCGGAATTCGCGTGAAGGTAGACCCAGGTCCCGATCGTCGAATCGAACGAGAACGACTCGTTTCGCGGGACCCCGTAGATGAACATCCCGAGACCGTTCTCCGGGACGATGAGCCACGCCGCCTCGTCGGTCTCCTTGGCCAATCTGTCGATACGGTTCTTTGTGGCGTGGTAAATCTCGTACTGGTTTCGCACGTAGACGCCAGTGTTGAAGAACTCGAGTCCGAGTCGGTAACGGCCGCCTTCGTTGACGACGTAGCGGTTGCGTTCCAGACTCACGAGGTGTTTGTGCACGGTGCTCTTTGCGAGGTCGAGGCGGTCGGCGAGTTCGGTGACGCCCGCACCATCGGTCTCCTTCAGTGATTCGATGATAGCGAACAGCGTCTCGTTTGATTTAACCGACCGTCCTGAATTTCCGTTCGGTTCCATAGCTACTGTATGGGACACTTGTATGTAAAATGTTCCGCCGTGCTTCCGTTTTACCGGGAGAACCGCTCACTTCGAATCTGCTCTCCCAAATTCTCGCGAGTCCGGTCGCCGAGGACCGACATCGAGAGTACATGATTCTTAAACGAGTCGACCGAGCGGAATTCGCCGCGTCTCGTCCCTAATTGGTGACGTTCAGAATTTACTCCTCGCTTGAGTCCAATTTTACAGCCGTACTTTTGTAAGATATTCTACTGGCCTCACTGGTACCAGTAAGATGTCGAAAAGCAGAACTGATTAAGATACCAACACTGAGTGTTGATCGTATGAGCGGTATCAGCTCCCGATGTTCGATCGAATCGACCCTCCTGGAGTCGAGGATTACTTTGATATCTATCGGCCTCGTTCTTCTCTGACTGAAAGATGACCTCTCCGTAACGTTCTAACTCGCTACTGTCCTGTTTGAGAGTTTCAAACGAATTGGGCACCTCGACATTGACCGTCACTTCTGTGAGGAGATCTATACGGTTTCGGTTGAGCCGACTGATCCCGCTCTCTGCCTCGCACGTGGAGTGTGACTGCCGTTTGATGACTGCTAACGTCATAGCACGGGGCCCGGTATCCCCCTTCGGAATGATGATCGAGGTGTTCGTAACAGAAAGAGCCGGTATCTTCATCCATATCTGCCAGTAGCTACGTTGTATCCCGAGAATCTCCTCCTACGGTTCCCGATAATAGCGCAAGGGACAATATGAGTGCGGAATTATCGTTTGTATGCTTCAAACGCATACGGTAGCAATGTCGTTCTCGTCCCGAATGTGATGGCCTACGAATTACAGATAATCTCCCGAAGTGTCTGTACCGTCAACGAGACTTCCTCATCTGGTAGCTAACGGTGTAGTCACGCTCGAATGGAGATAGTTATTTATATCTCACTGGTCAGTGTGCTACTATAATGGCAACCGACCGCGACTCCGCAGAACCATTCGGACTCGAGACCGTCGTCCTCGCCGTGGGCGGGCGCGACGAGAATCGCGTCGAGCGACTCGTCGACGTGGCGCTGCAGATCACCACGCCGGAGCGATCCGAGGTGGTCGTCGTCCACGTTTTCGACAAGGACTCGTACACCGAAACCGTCCAGAGTATCTCCAACACGGCGGACGAGTACATCGAACCCGACGAACTGGCCTCGCAGATGGCCGTCGTTCGAGCGATCACCGATCGGCTTGCGGAGCAGTCCATCGACTGTGACGTCCGCGCTACCACCGGCAGAAAGGGCCAGGGTATCGTGGACCTCGCTGCGGAGGTTGACGCCGATCGAGTCGTCGTCGGCGGACAACAGCGCAGCCCGACGGGGAAAGCGATCTTCGGGAGCATGGTCCAGAAAGTGCTACTCAACGCCCCCTGTCCGGTGACGTTCGTTCGCGATCAGGATCAGTGATGCCCTGCGTTCGGTTCCTCCAACCAGCGATCCGTACCGGCCGCCAGCGCCGTTGACCGGATGGGCCGTTTGCGTTTCGCAAACGAACTCCGAGGGATCGAGCGCGTACTATCACGAATCCTGGTCACGACTCGAGTTCAGTATTGGCATTCGGCTATCGCGAGTAGGATCCAGTCGCGATTCGAGTCGAACTACAACCGGAACTGTACGGCCCCTACTGATAGCCACTGTTCTGTCTTCCCGTGCAGTGTGGCTGCCTAGTCACGGTTCGCAGTGTCAACAGATCGAAGTACATTTTTAACTAGGGGGTATCGAAGCTTTTATTGATGATATCACCGTGCGATCTTGATATGAGGTGCCAAGCCGAAGCACGGGTATACAGCCCGATGGATAGTGTGATTCTGAGTGCCGTAGAGTTGCGTTCTAACAGAACCGTCAAACGATGAGCCTGATTCACCGACTGTTGCCGGTAGGAGACGATGATATCGGTCCGTTCGTTATCGTTATCTCCGCGCTCGCCGCGCTGAACGGACTCCTATTTGGGTTCGACACCGGCGTTATCTCGGGGGCGTTGCTCTACATGACCGAGACGTTTCCCCAGCTCGAGGCGAACGCGTTCTTGCAGGGAACCGTCGTCAGCGGTGCGATGGTCGGCGCGATCATCGGCGCGGCCTTCGGCGGCCGGCTCGCGGATCGGATCGGGCGGCGCCGACTCATCCTGCTCGGCGCCGTCCTGTTCTTCGTCGGGTCATTCATCATGGCGGTCGCCCCGACCGTCGAGGTGCTCATCCTCGGTCGGCTCCTCGACGGGGTCGGGATCGGCTTCGCGTCCGTCGTCGGACCGCTGTACATCTCGGAGATGGCACCGGCGAAGATCCGCGGATCGCTCGTGACGCTCAACAACGTCGCTATCACGGGGGGGATCCTCGTGTCCTACATAACGAACCAGCTCATCGCAAACATGGCATTCGACGCCGGCCTCTCGTGGCGGATCATGCTCGGGCTCGGGATGCTCCCCGCCGTGGTCCTGTTCGGCGGGATCATCTTCATGCCGGAGAGTCCGCGGTGGCTCGTCGAAAAGGACCGAGAGCAGGAGGCTCGATCCATCCTGAGTCGCGTCAGGAACGGCGCTAACATCGATGCCGAAATGAAGGACATCATGCAGATGTCCAAGCGCGAACAGGGGAGCTTTCGCGACCTCCTGCAGCCGTGGCTTCGCCCGGTCCTGATCGTGGGCCTCGGCCTCGCGATGTTACAGCAGGTCTCGGGAATCAACGCGGTCGTCTACTACGCGCCGACGATACTGGAGTCGTCCGGATACAGCGATATCGCGTCCCTCTTCGGGACGATCGGGATCGGCTCGATCAACGTGTTGCTGACGATCGCCGCGCTGTTCCTGGTCGACCGCGTCGGCCGTCGACCGCTGTTGCTCTTCGGCCTCGTCGGGATGTGCATCTCGGTGACCGTCCTCGCCGGGGCCTATATGATTCCCAGCATGGGCGGGATCATCGGTCCGATCACGGTCGTGAGCCTCATGCTGTTCGTCGGCTTCCACGCGGTCAGTCTCGGCTCGGTCGTCTGGCTGGTCATCTCCGAGATCTTCCCGCTGAACGTCCGCGGGGCCGCGATGGGAGTGACGACGCTGGTCCTCTGGTTCTCGAACTTCCTCGTCGCACAGTTCTTCCCGTCGCTGTTCGAGATCGGCCCCACGGTCGCGTTCGGCGTGTTCGCGGGGATCGCGGCGGCCGGGTTCGTCTTCGTGTACGCGCTGGTCCCGGAGACGAAAGGCCGGACCCTCGAGGAGATCGAGGCCGATCTGCGCGAAACGGGCGTCGCCGACGATACTCTGGCGCTCAGCGAGCAGGCCGAACAGGCCGACCCGACCGAGCAGGTCGATCAGACCGATCACGCAAACGATTGAACTGCCCGCCGCTCCGATACCCGCGTACCGTAGGCGTTTCAGGACGCGCTCGTTCGGCCCTGTTTCGTCCGACCCGCAGTAGTCCCCACTCCCGTGATCGCCGAGAATCGACCGGCAGTTGCTGCGAAAGGGACGGACGCCGACAGTCAGTCGTCAAGCGTCGCTCGGCGCTCGGCGTTTTCGGTCACACGCAAAGCGAGCGTCTCGAGGACGCTACTTCTCGAGGCCCGTACAGAATATCGCTCCGGCGACCGAATCGACTCCGTCTCGTGGACCGACGTGATTTCTCGTGGACCGATGGACGATCGCGGTCAGTGAACGCACTCGTTCACTGTCCACCAGCCGGAATCGTGGCCCGGTCTATCGAACTCACTCCGTCCGTCGCGACTCGAGGAGCAGCTTCTGCTCGACGCGTTTGACCTCGTGCTGGACGTCGCGAACGGCGTCGATGTTCG
>CAYVQH010000098.1:0-6882 GCA_964454105.1 uncultured Halobacteriales archaeon
CTCATCGCGCGCTGCCTAGACGCGCTCGGTCGGGGTGCTCGTCATCGGCCACCCGCTCTTTCGGCCCGACCCACAAAGCCCCCACGCTCGCCACGGGCTATGTCGCCCACGCCCCTCCGTCGAGTATGAGCCGCGGACTGTCGCCCGAGGCCGAGGAGCTGGTCGAGGACGGGGGGCGACCCGCGAGGCCGCGCGCTCGATCCCCCAAGCACGGTGCGGATCCGGACGCCTGGACGGACGACACGCTCGTCTGCGCCACCCCGGAGGAACGCTCCCGGTTGCAGGCGCATGCAGAACCGACAGTAGAGCGGGCTACCAGAACCATGCCATGTCCGACTCGGGGGCCAGCGAACCCACCGTGAGCTTCGTCGTGCCGGCGAGGAACGAGGCGGAGTACCTCCCCGCGACCCTCGAGAGCATTCGGGAGGTCGAGACCGACCACGCCTACGAGACGATCGTCGTCGACGGCGACAGCGACGATGCCACCCCGAAGATCGCCACGGAGCACGGCGCCCGCCTCGTCGACGGCGGCGGCGAGGGGATCGGTCACGGTCGCGACGCGGGTGCGCGTGCCGCCCGCGGGGAGTGGCTCGCCTTCATCGACGCCGACACGACCCTCTCGCCCGAGTATCTCGATACGATGCTCGAGTTCGTCCGCGACAACGACCTGGCGGCGGCCAGTTCGCGGTGTCGAATGAACGGTCCGCGCGCCCGGCTGATGCAGGCGACGATCAACCGCGTCCTCCCCCGCCTGCACCGGCCGATCCTCCCGGGGTTCAACTTCTTCATCCGGCGCTCGACCTACGAGGAGGTGGGCGGGTTCTCGAACGTCCCCAACGAGGACACGGCCTTCAGCCGCCGGCTTGCCCGCACGGAGCGGACCGGCTACTGCCCTCGAATCCTGGTCGAGACCTCTCCGCGGCGAATCGCTGATACCGGCTTGTCGGGCACGCTCTCTCACTACCTGCGCCTCGACTGGAAGCGCTATCGGACGGAGTACTGATACGCCGGATCCTAGACGGGCGACAGCCGTATCTCCGTCGGGGAGTCAGAGGACGTGATGAGTACCGTCATCGAATTCACCGTTCCCGCGAGCGCCTGTGCGCTCGGCCGATCCCTCGGCGACGAGTCCGACGCCCGTCTCGAACTCGACCGGGTCGTCCCGACCGACGACGCCGTCATGCCCTTCTTCTGGGTGTGGAACCGGGATCCGGAGGCGTTCGTAGCGGCCGCCGAGGCCGAACGCGCGATCGAGGAGATATCAGTCATCGACCGGATCGATGGGGGCACGCTCCTCGCCGCACGGTGGAACCGCGAGGCCGCCGGCACGCTCTTTGCCATCGTTCGAAGCGGGGGGACGCTGCTCGACGCTCGGGCGACCCCCCACGAGTGGCGTTTCGAGGTCCGGTTCGCCGACGCGGACGCCACCGGCACGTTCCGGGAGTTCTGTCGTAGTCGGGAGGTCCCCCTGACGATCGAGCGAGTCTCGACCTCCCCGTCCCACCGAGAGGACCGATACGGACTCACCGACGAACAGCACGAGGCGCTATCGGTCGCCTACCAGCGGGGCTACTTCGAGGAGCCCCGGCGTGCGACTCTGAGTGACGTCGCCGAGGAACTGGGAATCTCCCCGCGGGCTGTCGCGGGACGGCTGCGACGCGGACAGACGGTGCTGCTCGAACGAACCGGCCTGGCGGCGTATCCCGCCTTGAGTATATGAATCGCTTCAGCACTGAACGGACAGGCCCATGTCGTTCGGACCTCTACTACGGATTGCGGATCGGGTGTGCACGTTCGGGATCCGGTCCGGACGAACCCCGCTACGTCGGAGGCACGACACAGGAGTTATCCACCCTCCCCCTTTCTCACCCCTCGATGCGGTCGCGAGCCGCCGCGATGACCAACGGAAGGGTGATCGTCGCGTCCGCATAGACGGAGGCGTTCTCGCCGGCCTTTTCGATCTTTCCCCACGACCGCGCCTCGTCGAGCGTCGCCCCCGAGAGCCCGCCCGTACTTGGCGAGTCCATCGTCAACTGGACGGCGTAGTCGTAGGCCGTCGGCGTCACGAGCATCGTCTGCAGGACGTAGTTCTTCGGAACGCCCCCGCCGACGACGAACGCGCCCGTCCGGTCGGCGTGGTGGGCCAGATCATTCAAGTGGGTCATGTCCGAAAGGGCGTCGAGCGAGAACTGGGAGGTCTGTGCGTACATCCAGGCCTGCAAACCCAGAACCGAGTCCTGAATCGCCGGACAGTAGATCGGCACGTCCTCCTCGAACGCAGCCGCGGCGATCCCAGCGTCCTCCTCGATCCCCTCCTCGGCGTTCACCTCAGCGTTCGCACGACCGAGTTCCGCCGTGAGCTCCCGGATCGAGACCGTCGTCTCGACCGCGGGAAACACCTCCTCGCGGAGGTGGGTCTCGAGCAGCGTGAAGTGCTCCTGGGGGAGGTAGACGTTGTAGATCCGGTCGACCCACTCCTCACGAAGGGTCTCGTCGTGGTCGCGCTCGCTTCCCTCGCCGTGGCGTTTCCCGTGGTGGTGCTTGCCGCCGATCCCCTCGATCGCGTCGTGGGTGAGGTTCGCGCCCGTCGTCACCAGCGCGTCGACGTAGCCGTCGCGGATCAGGTCGACCACGAGCCGGCGCATCCCCGTCGGCACCATCGCGCCCGCGAGCCCGAAGAAGACGCTCACGTCCTCCTCGCCGAACATCGACTCCGTGATCCCGATCGCGTCGTGAAGGTCGGCCGCACCGACGCCCGCGTTGCCGTACTCGTCGGCGAGCTCGCCGACGGTCATGCCGGCGTGTACGCGACTGTGCCCGATGGGATCGTGGGAGAACTCTTCGCGAGGCGGCGTATCGGTCATATTCTACGTGTGGCTGGAAGCGATTTCAACCGTTCGATGGAAGGTGGAACGCAGGGGAAGGGGTTAGCCAGCGGGTACGACCGGATATCGGATGGATGGTCGCACCCAGTCGGTTCGCGTCCGGGCCGGTCTCTGCCAGGAGTCGCGGCCAACGGGGCGAACGCGGGTCCGTGTGTGCTGTCGACCGATCTGTACTCCTCCACCCGGGCGAAGCCCTAGGGGAAGAATACAGTACACGCTAATCGCTACTGGCTCATTACTATCCACTGATTAATCGTACGCAGAAGATCGCTCATTTAACGTGGAATCTCCTTAGTGTCTCGTTTATTCCGTCGATCGTTCACGGGTTCGTCGGGGATCGGGCGGTTACAGACCCGTCGGCACGTCGATCCAGGTGGTTTCGAGCCCCCACTCTGCCGCGAGCGCCGCCAGCGATCGAATGCCGAACGTCTCGGTCGCGTAGTGACCCGCGAGGACGACCGTCACGCCGGCCTCACGGGCCTCGTGGTAGATCTGTTGTTTGCCCTCGCCGGTGACGAACGCGTCGGCATCCGACTCGGCGGCCTCGGGGAGCCAGTCGGCCCCGCTACCGGTGACGACTGCGACCTCCTCTAACTCCGCGGGACCGAAATCGAGCACCCTGATCCCGTGACCGGCCGTATCGAGGTCCGCGAGCCGGTCGCGAATTCCCTCGGCGCTGAACGGAGCGGACGCGCGCCCGGACAGGCCGATCGTCTCCGAACCGATCGAGCCGAACGGCTCACGTGCTTCGAGGCCGAGGCGGTCCGAGACGCCGGCGGCGTTCCCGAGCTCGGGATGGGAATCGAGGGGGAGATGCGAGACGTACAGCGCCAGATCGTTCTCGATCAGCGCGGCGATCCGGTCGTACGTACGGCCCGTGAGTCGATCGAACCCGCCCCACGAGAGTCCGTGATGCACACAGAGGGCGTCCGCACCGACTTGCGCGGCCCGTTCGATCGTCTCCATGGCGGCGTCGACCGCGAACGCGACGTGTGTTATCTCGCCGTCGGTGCCGACCTGCAGTCCGTTCTCGCTCGCGTCGATATCGTCGAACGCGTCGGTTCGAAGCCGCTCGTCGTAGTGTTCACACAGCCTCGTCAGTCGCATGAGGGGCGATTCCACCGCCATCATTAAGAACGTGCCTCCACGAATTGCAACGCGGTCTCACGAACGTACTCGATCGAACGAGGTGACTACCGATGGGCAAGGCTCGAAAAGTCATGCGAACGTGGCGACGACTGCCGCGCAGCGTCAGACGACGTATCACGAGCAAAGCACGGAAGCTCATCCGACGCAACGGCTCCTCGAAGTGATTTCGGGCGATCGACGACGTTCTTTTATCGGCCGCTACTACCGGTTATCGGTAGCGGCGTGTTCGTGGACGAACTCGCGCAGTAACTTCCCGCCGAGCGCCGCCGCCTGCCCGTCATCGCGGTCGTTGATTTCGACCACGTCACAGCCGAGACAGTGCGGTGCCGCCGCGCGAACGACCGCACGCATTTCCCGAGGAGTCAGGCCGACGGGTTCCATGGTGCCCGTCCCGGGTGCGAACGCCGGGTCCGCCCCGTCGATGTCGATGCTCAAATAGGCGTCCCTTCCCGAGAGCGGGCCGCACTCCTCCGCCGTGATCTCCCGAAGCCACGCGCCGACGTTCTCGGGTGGAATCACCGTTACATCGCCCGCTGCAGCGCGTTCCCACTCCTCTTCGCTACCGGTTCGGGCACCCACGATGACCGCCTCCTCGGTGGTCTCCAGTACGCGACGGGTCACGCAGGCGTGGCTCCACTCGTTGCCGTCGTACGCCTCCCGCAGGTCGAGGTGGGCGTCGATACAGACGAAGAGGTCGGGGTCGGTCGCGTCGACACCCGCGGCGCTGACGGTGTGCTCTCCGCCCAGAAGCAAGGGAACGGCGTCGTCCCAGACGGCATCACGCAGTACCCCCGTGAGGTGATCGAGGTACTCGGGGGCGTCGTCCCACGCACGGACGTCGCCGTGATCGTGGACAGAGAGGTCCGAGAAGTGCCGGTCGGTACGCCGGTCGTAGTCGTCGAACGCTTCGGCGAACTTCCTGAGTCGGTCGGGACCGAAACGTGCTCCGGGTTGAAAACTCGTCGAGACGTCGAGCGGCGCGCCGACCACGACGTATTCGGCGTCCTCACGCGGTGTCGACGCGCCGGGGAACATCAGGTGATCTTCCGCTGACCCTCCATCTCGAGGAACTCAATGTTGTCCTCGGGCGAGAGGTTCGCGTCCTCGGGCGTACTGATCGTGATCGTCTCGTAGGTGTCGAGATCCATCACCTGCGCGACGGTGTCGCTCTCGACGTTGATGACCTGGCCCTGCTTTCGCTCGATGATCGGGACGCGGATCTTGGCGTCGACCGGCTGGGAGAAGCTCCGTTTCTTCCCGTCGAAGACGCCCTTGCCCTCGACGCGGGCCTTCGCGCTGCCGTGTTTCCCCGGTTTCGCAGTGCTGTAGGGGGTGATCTTGCACGCGGCACCGTCCATCATGACGTAGCCGCCCTCCTGCAGATCGCGGACCTGCTTTTGCTGCGTTACCATGGGCTTCGCTATCCACGGTAGCTGTATAAGTGGTTTGGAACGGGCTACTCGTGGCGTTCGATCACACGCCCGACGCGCCGGAGTCCCTCGGTGAGCGCCTCGGTTTCGAGTCCGAACCCGATCCGGAAATACTCCTCGAAACCGAAGAACTCCCCCGGCGCGAGCACGACGCTCTCCTCTTCGACGACCGCTCGACAGAAGTCCTTCCCGGAGTCGAACCCGTCGGGAACGCTCACGAACCCGTTGACTCCCACCGGATCGTGCCACGAGAGGTCGTACTCGTCGATCCACTCGGCGACCCGATCGTGGTGATCGCGCGCCAGTTCGCGGTTCTCAGCGAGGATCGACTCCTCCTGTTCGCCGAGCGCCTGCCGGGCGACGTGCTGGCCGAAAACGGACGGCGAGATCGTGGTGTAGTCCTTCCAGCGGACCGCTCCCTCGATCACCTCCTCTGGGCCCGCGATCCAGCCGAAGCGCAACCCGGCGAGGCCGTAGGCCTTCGTCAGGCTCGTCGTACTGATCCCGCGTTCGCCCATCGAAGCCACGGGGAGGATAGGATCGTCGGCGAGCAGTCGGTAGACCTCGTCACACAGCAGGTAGGCGTCGTTCTCGGCGACGAGGTCGTACAGCGCCTCGACGCGCTCTCTCGGATGGTACTTTCCGGTGGGGTTGTTCGGGTTGTTGAGGACGACGAGTGTGGTCTCGGGCCGGATCGCGTCCCCGACCGCATCGAGATCCAGCGTCCAGTCGGGCGCCGAGAGGCTCACTCGAGTGACGTCACAGATCGATTCGGGGACCGCCGAAAGTGCCTGATAGGCGGGCGTGACGACCACTACGTGATCGTTCGTGTCGAGCAGCGACCGGAAGACGAGGTAGTTCGCCTCCTGGGTGCCACAGGTGAAACAGACCTCTTCGGCCGAGCGATCGTAGCGCTCGCCGACTTCGGCACGGAACTCGGGGTCGCCGTCGGTCGGGATCACGTAGCCCAGTTCGCCGGGGTCGGTGTCGAACCGGCTCGCGTTCAGACTGCGGATCCCGCTCTCGGCGAGCATGACGTCGGCGTCGTGTTCGTACTCGTCGAACCAGCGTTCGAGCCCGAAGGAAGCGACCTCCATACCTACACGACGCCCGAGCCCACCTCAACCCTGCCGATCCATCCCGACCAGTTCGGGGGCACACGCCTTGAACCCGAAGCGCTCGTAGAACTCCGGGACGTTCGCGATCAGGTTGACGTAGGCCGTCTCGGGGGCGTGCTCGTCGAGGTACGCGAGCAGTTCCTCCATCAACCGCCGGCCGAGACCTTCACCCTGATGGTCGGGGTGGACCGCCACGTCCACCAGTTGGTAGACGGTCGCGCCGTCGCCGACGATCCGCCCCATCGCGACCGCCCGCTCGTCCTCGCGGACGGTCACCGCGAACAGCTCGTTACCGAGCCC
>CAYVQH010000099.1:0-6830 GCA_964454105.1 uncultured Halobacteriales archaeon
GACCTCGATTCCGCCACCGAGGTTCTGGTGGGCGTCTCGACCGACGAGAGCTTCGGCCCGGTGCTGACGGTCGCGCCCGGGGGCGAACTGGTCGAACTGTTCGGCCCCGACGCGGGCGTGACGCTGCTTCCCCCGGTGGATCCCGCCGAGGTCCGCGAAGCCATCGGGGACACGCCGCTCGGCGAACTCCTGTCGGGCTATCGCGGCCGTCCGCCAGGCGACGTCGATTCCCTCACGGAACTCGTGAGTCGCGTGGGCGACCTCGCGGTCGGGGCGAAGGACCCGGTGATCGACGAACTCGACCTGAACCCCGTGCTCGTCCACCCCGAGGGAGCGGGCGTCTCGGTCGTCGACATCCTCGTCCGAACCGGCCCCTAAACGTTCGGAAGCACCTCGTCGCCCATCAGTTCGATGGACTCACAGACACGCTCGTAGGGGAGGCCGGGCCAGTGCGAGCGAACGATGACATGGCTCGCGTCGAGTTCCTCCTCGTAGCGTTCGAGTTCCGCACAGACTTCTGCCGGTGTTCCCAACACGAACCGGTCCTCCGCGAGCTCCTCGAACGGGCGGTGAAGGTCCTCCGAGTCCTCCATCGCCTCGTCCTGCCCCCACGAGACGTAGCGCCGATACTTCTCCTCCAAATGTTCGCGGGCGACCGAAACGGCCTCCTCGTGTGTCGGCGCGACGAACGCCTCGCGGATCACCGGGACCTCGGTATCCACTCCCTGCTCCGCCCGAATCGGGTCGTAACACCGCTCCTTCTGGTCCGCGATCTCCCTGACCGTCGCATGGGGGTTGACCAGCCACGCGTCGGCGAGGTGGGCGGCGCGCTCGACGGCCCGGTCGGCGTTCGCGGCGAGCCAGACGGGCAGGGGGTCCTCGGGCCGGATCGGGATCGTGGCGTCCTCGACGGCGTAGAACTCCCCGTCGTGGGTGACGTCCTCCTCGCTCAGCAGTCGCCGGGTGAGTTTCAGGCCCTCGATCAGGCGCGGGACGCGTTCGGCCTTCGGGATCCCGAAGGCCTCGAACTCGGCGTCGCGGTAGCCCGCACCGACCCCGAAGGCGGTCGGGCCGTCGTGGAGCGCGTCGATCGTCGCCACCTGTTCGGCGATATCGACGGGGTGGTAAAAGGGCAGGAGGACGATCCCGGTCGCGATCTCCATGTCTCCGACCTCGCCGGTAAGTCGTCCGAGGAAGGGCAGGAGCTGTAGCTGCGTGAAGTCCGAGAGGTAGTGCTGGCCGGCCATCACCTGATCGAAGCCCGCCGCCTCCGCGGTCCTCGCGATCCGAAGCGTTCCCTCCCGAAGCTCCTGGCCCGTCTCGCTTGCGGCCGTCTGTGGGTTGACGTAGACGCCGAACTTCATGGCGCGCAATCCCTCGCTCACCGCTTAAGCGTTCGGAGACGCGGCTGCCGCCACCAGCACTCCTAATAGCCGGCCCGCAGACCGTGTACCATGATCGAGGAAGGCAAACGAGCGCCCGATTTCACGGTTCCGATCGCGGGCGGCGAAGCCTACAACGACGTCGGCGAGTTCACCCTCTCGGAGCATCTCGGAAGCGGTTCCGTCGTCCTCGCCTTCTTCCCCGCGGCGTTCACGAGCGGCTGCACCGAGGAACTCTGTACGTTCCGCGATTCGCTGAGCGCGTTCGAGGACCTCGACGCGAGCGTCTACGGGATCAGCACCGACCTCCCCTTCGCCCAGAACGAGTTCATCCGACAGGAGGGGCTTACCTTCCCGCTGTTGAGCGACTTCGACCACGAGGCGATCCGGAAGTACGACGTCGTCCGCGAGGACTTTTACGACGTGATGTCCGTCGCCGAGCGCTCGGTGTTCGTCATCGATGAAGACGGGGAGATCGTCTATCGGTGGGCCGAAACCGACGAGCGGGACTTCCCCGCGCTCGTCGAGGAGATCCGCGAGATCGTCGAGACGCTCGCGGCCGACTGACCGGCCGTCACTCGTCGGCCAGCAACGCCTCGTCGCCGTGTTCCTCACGCAGCCGATCGAGGTACTCGCGCTGTTCGGTGAGCCGCGGAGTCGACTCCGCGAACGCGTGTTCGAACATCTCACTCGGGTCGGTCTCGTACTCCTCGGCCCGGTCGACGAGTTCGGTGATCGATTCCTCGATCCTCTCGTCTAGTTCCGCGATCCGATCGTCGTCAAGGACTCCCTCGTCCCGGAGATACGCCTCGAACCGGTCGATCGGGTCCTTTCGCTTCCACTCCTCGACCTCCTCGTCCTCCCGGTAGACGGAGGGGTCGTCGGCGGTCGTATGCGCCCCGTAGCGGTACTGGATCGCCTCGATCAGGGTCGGGCGGCGTTGTCCGTCTTCGGGATCGAGCGCCTTGTCGCGTGCGGCCTCGGTCACGACGTAGGTCGCGAGCGGATCCATGCCGTCCACTTGGACCCCTTCGAACCCGTAGGCTGTCGCCTTTCCGGCGAGCGTCTCGCTTGCGGTCTGGCTGTCTCTGGGCACCGATATCGCCCATTGGTTGTTGTTACAGACGAACAGCGTGGGAGTATCGTACACGCCGGCGAAGTTCATCGCCTCGTGGAAGTCCCCCTCGCTGGTTGCGCCGTCGCCGAAGTGAGCGACGGTCGCACAGTCGTCGCCCGCCAGCTTCGCCGCCCACGACCAGCCCACTGCATGCGGGAGGTGGTCGCCGATGGTGATGTTGAGCGGGAACACCGCGATGTCCGCGAGGGCGGCGTTACCGCGTTCGTGGCCCATCCAATACAACAGGTACTCCCAGGGCATCCCGCGGGCGACCAGCGCGCCGTGTTCGCGGTACTGATAGGAGATCATGTCGTCGTCCGCCAGCGCGTAGGTGCTTCCGATCTGCGACCCTTCCTGGCCGGCCAGCGAGGAGTACGTCCCCAGTCGTCCCTGGCGCTGGAGGCTGATCATGCGCTCGTCGAACCGTCGGCAGAAACGCATATCGCGGTACATCGCCGTGAGCGTCTCGGGTGCGAGATCGGGGACGAGCTCCGGCGCGACTACGCTTCCGTCGGGATCAAGCACCTCGATTCGATCCTCGGGTGCTCGTTGCAGTACGTCGTGTGCCATCCGTCAGCCTAGTGGACGAGTACCCTGATAAAGACGTACGACCGTCGGGGACGTGCGATGTTTGAGACGGCCTCTGGCTCGAACGGTGGGATGCTCCTCTCCCGGAACGATTCGGATACTTGACGGAAAAGTTTATTATGGTGCGTGCTATACTATCACATGCACCCGCCGCCCGATGGTAACCGCGGTGGGTACCCGCAACCGACCGCATCGCTCACCAACCACTAGAAGCAAACTCCCAAATCGAACACAAGCAACGACACGACACGACGGAACTGAATCGTACGCTCAATACCGTATCACTCGCCAAGCACGCATCGCTCGCCAATCAAGTATCGCCCGTCGATTACTGTGTTGCGGCGGTCCGATCTCGGCCCTTCCCATCGGGCCTCTCGGATCTGCCACTCCTCCATGTACTCCGTCAGTGCGATCGCCGTTTCTCACCCTCTGACTCGTCACATCTGACGTGATCCGATAGCTGAGTCGATGGTGTTCCGGAAGCGATGAGTACCGAACGTGACACTACACTGCCGTCCTAGTGTCTTCACGCCGACATCCCGATCGAACTGCGTGTCCCGGTTCGATCGTTCGCTTAATACATCGTCTCACCGATCCGTTCGAGGACGATCGCACGACCGGTGTGGTCGGTATCGTCGAACTCCTCGACCCGAAGTCGGACGCGGGTGTCGACGATGTCGGGTGAGCCATCGGGAATCCGGAGGACGGTGTCACCGATACGGACCAGTGCAGTGTCCTCCTCGGCGTCATATCCGGTGACGAACGCCGCGAGTTCCCTGCCCACCTCGAAGGTAGGCTTGTTCGTCCGGAACGACCAGCCTTTGAAGAACGCATCGAGGCGGCTCATACCCGTGCCACCTCCCCTGACTCGCGGTCGGAGACGTACTCAAGGCCGAATCCGGTCAGTGCCGAGACGACGAAGACGAAAAACAGCAACCAGCCATGGAAGACGAAGGGCCAGACCTGCACCGGGTTGACCAGCATCGCCTCGGTGAACCACTCGTACTCGCCCGGCAGCCCCAACATCGCCGTATAGCCCGCGAGGACGCCCCCGCCCCACGGGAAGATGTAGCCAAGCGCCGATGTGTTCGCGTCGAGGATGTTCGCGCGGCGATAGCCGTTGATGTTGAACCGCTCGCCGATCCGTGCGATGTAGGGTCCGATCGCGATCTCCGCGGCGGTGTTGATCGTGATCATCGCGTTGATCCCGGCGGTGCCGAGCACCATCGTCATCTCCGCCCGTCGGACGTTCGTCGCGACCGTTCCGAGCAGCCAGTCCTGCATCGCTTCGAACGCCCCGCCACGGATCATGATCTGTGCACCGGCGACGATCAGCAGGGTGAGCACGATCAGTGGGAAGAAGCCCGATGCACCGCTGTAGATGCTGCCGGCGACGCCGCTCTCACCGCTCTGGACGAGCTCGATGATCGGCAGAAACGACAGCGATTGAGCGAGTCCCGACGTCTGGGGGGCCTGAAAGACGAGGACGTCACTGATCGATGCCAATCCGAGCACGAGACTGAGGACGATCGTCGAGATGAGTCCCCAAGAGATCGCCTCGACGATGTGGCGACCCTGGATCGCGGTCCCGATGACGACCCCGATCGACACCAGATGGACGAGCCCCAGCGGGTCGCTGTTCTCAACCAGAAGGGTCTGTGCGTTCTGTCCGATATCGAACGGACTGCCCATCACGCTACCGGCCAGCACGTATCCGATGAGAGCCAGAACCGCCGCGACGATCGCGTACTTGAACCGGGAGGCGACGACCCCACCGATGTCGGAGTCCTGGGTGACGGCACTGACGATGGTCGTGTCGCTGACGGGCGCGAGGTTGTCGCCGAAGACAGCTCCCGAGAGGATCGCCCCGAACATGAGAACCGGGCTCGCCCCGAGCAGAACGCCGACCGGGAAAAAGAGGGTCGTGAAGGTCACGGTCGTCCCGTATCCGGTCCCGATGCCGGTCGCAAGCAGCGCCGCGAGAATGAAGGTCGCCGCCGGAAACAGTGCCGCACCGATCTGCAAGGCGTCCGCCGCCCAGACGAGCCCGTCCACGAAGCCTCCGGTCTGCAGGGTATCGGCGAACATGCCGGCCCACAGCCAGGCGACGATCGCCGTGGCAGCGACTCGCTGGGTCATCCCCTCGAAGATCGTGTTCGCGTAGACCTGCCAGTCCCCCTTCGCGAACAGCATCCCGACGATGAGCGCAACGAGCATTCCGATTACCAGCCCGGTGGTATCGCCGATCCGGAGGATGCCGCTCTGGACGATCGCCCAGAACACGAAGATCGCCAGCGGGAGAGCGCTCATCCATTTCCCCCCATAGAATTCGATTCGGCGCCCGCGTCGCGCCTCCTCGGCCTGTGCCAGTTCTTCTTTTATCTCGTCTCCGTCCTCATCGTCGCGTCTTGAGGCCATAATTTATATGCGTCTGGTCGTTCTCCACCACTCAGATAAGTTTTATGATCGGTTGCTCATATGTTCGATTTTAATCGATTCTGCGGGACTTATGGATATATAAATGCTTATATAGTGGGTAATCGGTGGCTTCCGACGATATCCTTACGACTATGGGCGTTCTCTCGGACGATTCAGTACGTATCAACTACGGCGACGGTCCGTTCGGACCCTACTTCCGTGGGATCGATCCGACCGCACGGACGAGATAACTCCCCGTGACGGTGAGAGCCGCCCATGGCGAAAGCTCCTTCCCAGCACGTGGGTCGACCGCGTTTCTCAAACTGAGCCACCGCTCCGCACCGGATGTGACCTGAACACCTATCTCCACCTCCCTCGAACGACCTCCCAATGAACGATCGACGGAACCTTGTGAAGACGGTGTTTCTCGCCGCAATCGTCGTTATCGTCGTCGTGGCAGTCGCCGGCGTCCTCGTCTACGAGCAGCCGAGCATCGTCACGGTCGAGAACCGCTTCGGAGACGTAAACGAGAGTCGGACCGCCATCGAGACTGACATCGTCGTTCGGAACCCGAACCCGATCGGTACCTCCCTGGAAAGCGTGACGACGAACTATACCGTCCGGCTGAACGGGGTCACGATGGCGCGCGGCACCGATGAAGGGATCCCACTGGAAAGGGGAAATACGACCATCGGGGAGACGGTACTGCTTGATAACGACGAGATTCCCGACTGGTGGGTAACGCATGTGAGAAACGGTGAGCAAACGCGTGTCGACGTCACCGCGAACGCTACCACCTCGCTGCTCGGGCGTGAGGTCACCTTCAGTCGGGATCGAACGATCGAGACCGACATCACGGATCGTCTGAATACGACCGAGACGCGTCCAGTGGATCCGATAGACGCGAACGTTCCGCTCGTTTCTGACCCGGCGTTGTACGTAAATGAGACGAGCGCAAGTTGGGGACGCGTAACGGAAGACCGGACCTTTCTGGATCTCTCCGTTACACTCTACAACCCTTCGGACATCCCGTATCCGATCTCGACCCTCGAATACACCATGAACGCGAACGACGTCACCGTCGGCAACGGAACGACCGACCAGGCGTACATCGTTCCCGGCGGAACGGAACGAACGGTGAACGGAACCGTCCGGATCGATAACTCGGCTCTCCATGAATGGTGGGTCACACATATCGAGAACGGCCAGACGACCAGCATACAGCTCGATATCACGGCGGTGATCGAACTCCCGACCGGTGAGACGGTCCGTCTCCCGCTTGGACCGCTGACGCCGACTGATCCACTCGAAACGGACTTCTTCGG